>CAYFVJ010000072.1:0-2460 GCA_964346555.1 uncultured Alteromonadaceae bacterium
ACGCAGAAGGACTGGAAATCGAGGTGACCTGGCAGGTCACTGAGGATTTCACGGTGATCAGCTCCTGGACAGACCTCGAGGTGACCCGAAAGGATCCGCTCGGCTTCCGTACCATCCCCATGTCTGAGCAGGATTGGGCGCTGTATGCGGGCGAGCTGAGCAGTAACTTCTCCACCGCCAGCTTTGATGGACGCCTGCGTGACTTCGCGGTGCCGACCAATAACCCGGATCTGGTGTATCCAGGTCAACCACAAAAGACGTTCAAGCTTTTTGGCCTGTATTCCTTCCAGAACGGCTTCAGTGTGAACCTCTCCATGGATTGGCAGGAAGAGTTTTTCCTCGATTTCGACAACACCAAGGAACTGCCTGAGGCGACTATCTTCAACGCGTCGATACGTTACAGCACCGATAGGTGGGATATCTCCCTGGGTGTCGACAACCTGACGGACGAAGACTACTTCCTCGGTTCCGACCCGATCTTCGCTGCCAACACGCTGGTGACGGCAGCACCGGAGCGCACCCTGCTCGGTTCTTTGAAGGTGACGTTCTGAGCGAGCGATTAACAACGCGCCGTCGCAGCCTGATTGAGGCGGCGACATTACTCGCGGGGCTGTCTGCACCGCGTCTTTTCGGGGAACCCGCTGCCGGTCGCGGCGCACTGGATACCCCGGCGCTTGAATTGCAGCTTGATTGGGTGTTCAACGCCCAGTTCGCCGGCGTGCTGTTGGCCCGACATGCAGGCCTCTATAAAGCCCGTGGCCTGGATGTAGGGATTACGCCCTGGCAATCCGGCATGGCGGTGACCGAACGGGTGGCGGTCAATCCTTCCGTAATTGGCTGTGCGGAGCAGAATCTGGTTCTGGCGGCGCAGGCCAGGGGGCAACCACTCATTGCGCTGGCTGCCATGTTTCAGGATTCACCGTTGGCGCTGATGACGCTGCCGGATGCGGGTATCGAGAGCCTTGACGATCTGGCCGGGAAACCGGTTGGCGTGCATATCGACGGCGCCCAGGTGCTCGACCTCGTGATGGACGCACATTTCAATGCGGGTGACCGGCCGTCCGTAAGCCGGATTTCACGCGAGGACAAGTTCGAGCGCTTGCTGAGCGGCGAGTTTGCGGCGGTGCAGTGCTACGGCGTTGACGAGCCCATTGAGTTCGCCGCGCAGACTGGCACTGATCCCAGAATACTTCCCTTGAACGATTATGGCCACGATGCCTATGCACAAGTGCTGTTTGCTAACCGCGAGCTCTACCAGACAGACAGCGCCGCGATTGAGGCGTTGCTGCAGGCAATGTTCGAGGGCTGGCGCCTGGCAGCGGTGGATCCCTCCGCATCAGCGCAAGTGCTGGTAGACGAATTCGTGGACCCGGCGGGTCACTACTACGATGTCAATGACCAGGCTCGTTCTCTGGCTCGCGTGCTGGACTATGTCAAAGGCTCGCTGAGCGACGACGCATTGGGGTCCATTAACCCCGATCGCTGGCAGCGCACTGCACAGCAGTTTGCCGCTCAGGGCATCATTGCCGCCGCGCCGCCGCTGGCCGAGTCGCTGGCTGTGGGCTTCTGGCCGCCAGGGAAGGAGTAAGCTCTGTGTTGCGGAAGTGCATCGCTTTGGCAAGTCCCTGTTACGTACGCATTGAGCAGGGATAAAATTCAGCAGGATTCAGTTCTGAGTTAAGTCGGTACTCCCGATCGGAGGCGTCGCTACGTGCAGGCCGTACACGGACGCTCAATATGTCCGGCCCGACCATCAAAGATTAAATGTTCCATGTTCAGATCGATCGCCCCTATGTTCCTGCTTGCACTGATTGGCTGTCAGGCCGTAGCGGACAGCGTTGAGGTGGTATCTGAATCTTTGCAGATGACGGAGGCTCGCGTGCCGGTCTCGCGCATGGGGTCAGAACTGGTGGATGTAGCGATCGACATCAGCTACCGCAAAGATATGACCCAGGCTGACTACCCAGACTTCATCCAGTTGAAGAAAGACCTGCGGGACTGGACAGAGGCCTTCGACTGGACACCGGAGAGAGGGGAGCCGATGTTGGCCTGGGAAGATCTGGCCAGCCACCTCAGTGGTTCGGTTATCGAGAGCTACCCGACCATCAATTTTTTGGCCCTCGACGTGTTCGTGCATCCGAATGCCCGCCAACCCTACCGTCACGGCTATACAAGCTCGACACTCCGGCCTCGCAACGCGGGCGACGCGGTGCAGACGGATGTGTCGGTAACGCTGCCCATTGAGTCACACGGTATCGATCACCAGGGCCCTAACGTGATTGACCTCACCACAGAGCTTCACTACGCCAGTGGCGCGGGCGCGCGGGTTTACCCGGCTCCGGATGAGATGTATGCCCTGATCTTCAAGCTTATGGCGGAGTATCCGGTCGAGACCGACTTCTGGGAAACGCTGCTCAAATCCATGAGTCAGGATCTTCTGAAAACCTACCCACAGTTCGA
>CAYFVJ010000072.1:2560-12178 GCA_964346555.1 uncultured Alteromonadaceae bacterium
AGTTCGATGCCGTCTTCCAATAACTACCGATGCGCCGGCGGAAAGCCTTGGGTTTCTCGGCATATATGCGCAGGCCCAGCCCGAGGCATTGGTTGCGAAGCTGTACGCTACGCTGATGCATCAATGCCTTCAGCACAGTCATCCGGCCCTCGTCGGCGCCCTCACCAAGGGCAAGGATCAACACATCCTCTAGCAGTGCCAGGTCATGATCGTCGCCGAGTAAGTCACCGAGCGCCTTGACCTCACCGCGGGTGTGTTTGAGTAAGCGCGGCCAGGCCGGCCGCAGCAGCTGTAAATGATAGCCTAAATACTTTGTCCGCTTTCGCCATTCATGAAAGGAGTCGACGCTAGGCTCTTTGTAGGCAACGTTCACGGCCTTACGGCCTCGCTTATAGGTCTTGGACAACCCCCCTGCGAGTAGCTGAAAGCCGCGTTTGCTGCTCTGCGGGTCGTCATCCGGGAGGCTCCATTGCGCCACGCGGTTGCGTGCTTCAGTCATGCGCTCGCCGAAAGTGTCAAGTTGTGCGTCGAGATCGTTTATGTTCTCGGCAATGTGCTGTTTGTGCAGCGTGAGTGCCCGTCGCGCTGGCGCCAGATCTTGTCGGTCCACCTGTTTCGCGAACGCTGTGAGAAGAGCGTCATAGGATTCGAGTGCTGCCTCAGCATCGCGAACACCGGATAGCGATGCAGCTGCATCGCGGAAATGTTTATTCTCGAATTTGTACAGATCCGGTACTTGCGGACGGATCAGGCGTAACAGCCCGCGCAGCTTTTTACAGTTTTTTCGGACCTCGTGAACCGCACGGTGCCGATCGCGATCCCGCGCCTCGACAAGAGAGATAGTGTCGTCAATCAATTCTGTCGCGATACGTCGAATGCCGACATCGATAGGCTCGGCGATGTCCAGTTGATAGGCCATTGCGCTACTCCTTGCAAAATCAGTATAGGCATTGAAGCGATCCTTTTCATCCCTGGGCGGCGCAGCAGGCGAGGGTCTCGAGGCCAGCCCGTGACGCCAGATCGAGGAAGTTTCGCCTCGGCACCGATTAATTATAGAGTACACCACGGACACGCAATTTGAGGGTGGAATGAAGTTCGGGGATCGTAATTCGGAGCATTTGTTCGAGGCGGGCTTCTTCGCGCGCAAAATCATCGATGAGGAGAAAGCCGGCGCGCCCGCCCAGCGGTATTCAAACGTTGACAGGAGGTGTGACTATGGTGAAAACGGTTTGCATGATGGGGACCTTTGACAGTAAAGGCCCAGAGTACGCGTTCCTTCGCGAGCAATTGCTGGCGCAGGGCGTTGAGGTCTTCGCGGTCAACGTCGGTGTGATGGGGTCAACGGCGCTTTTTCCGGTTGACTGTGAAGCTGACGAGGTGGCCGGGGCAGCGGGGACCTCGTTAGCGCAATTGCGGGAACGCCAGGATCGGGGCGAAGCCATGAAGGCGATGAGCTACGGCGCGCCGAGGCTGATAACAACACTGCACCAGGCGGGAAAGTTCGACGGCATTATCGGCATGGGCGGTACCGGTGGCACCAGTGTGATCACGGCGGCGATGCGCGCACTGCCCATCGGTGTGCCGAAGCTTTGCGTTTCCACGGCGGCGGCGGGCGATGTGGCCGGATACTTGGGCGTGAAAGATATTGCGATGCTCCCATCGATCGTGGACGTGGCAGGTATAAACCGGATCTCGCGGCCCATCTTCACCCGCGCGGCGGGGGCGATCGCCGGGATGGTGAAAGCCGAAGTCCCCGCGGGGCCACAGGACGAACGACCCATCATCGCGGCGTCCATGTTCGGCAATACCACGGAGTGTGTAAACCGGTGCGTGAGCGACCTCGAGGAGGCGGGTTATGAGGCGCTGGTTTTCCACTGTACCGGGACGGGCGGCCGGGTCATGGAGTCGCTTGTAGATGAGGGTCTCGTGGATGCTGTGCTGGATATCACGACTACGGAGTGGGCGGACGAAGTTTGCGGAGGCGTGTTTTCGGCCGGGCCGGATCGACTGAGCGCGCCGGGGCGGAGAGGCATCCCGCACCTTATTGTGCCGGGCTGTATTGACATGGCGAATTTCACCGGGATCGCGGGGGTGCCCGAGGAGTACGTAAACGCGGGTCGGAATCTCTACGAGTGGAACACCAGCGTGGCCCTGATGCGTACGAACAGGCAGGAGAATGCGCGCATGGGGCAGGTATTCGCCGAGCGGGCGAACGTTGCGAAAGGCCCCGTGGCTTTTTTGATTCCGACGCAAGGCGTGAGTATCCTCGACGGAGACGGTGAGCCGTTTGCGGACCGTGACGCGGACCAGGCGTTTGTCGACGCGCTCAGGAAACACCTGCGCGAGGATATCCCGGTAGAAGAAGTGGCGATGAACATCAATGATACCGAGTTTTCACGCAAGGCGGTGGCAATGATGCTGGACTTACTTCAGTAAAAACGCCAAGACAACGCCAGTCAATAAAACGCTAATAGACCAAAATAGAGAAGGAGTTCAGAGTATGGCGGAAGAACAGGTAAAACACGTGGTGATGTTCAAGTTCAAGACAGACACATCGGAGGAGAAAAAAGCCGAATTAATCGAGGGGTATAAGGCTCTGCCGGGCAAGATTGACTTCATGCAACACTACGAATGGGGGGAAGATATCAGTATTGAAGGTCTGAGCAAGGGCTTTACGCACTGCTTTATCACGACGTTCCCGAATACCGATGCGCGCGATGCCTACATTCCCCATGAAGCTCACGAGGCGTATGTCGAGGTGCTTTTTCCGCATCTGGATGAGATTCTGGTAGTCGATTTCAAGCCCAATGTGGTGAAGTGATTGGCCTGATCGGGCCGCGTAATCTGACAACGAGAGGTTTCCGGATTTTGCGGGCACAGCTATTGTCTGTGACCGATGAAGTGAGGGATTGAGTGATGGCGTTTACACGGGAGGAAGTGCTGAACCGTCTGCGCGGGCAGATCGAGCGGGGTTATCCGATTATCGGCGGGGGCGCCGGAACGGGTATCAGTGCGAAATTCGAAGAAGCCGGCGGTGTCGACCTGATTGTCGTTTACAACTCCGGCCGCTTTCGTATGGCCGGGCGCGGCTCTCTTGCAGGCTGCATGCCCTACGGCGATGCGAACGCCATCGTGATGGAGATGGCGAGCGAGGTCCTGCCGGTGGTCGAGGATACGCCGGTTCTGGCCGGCGTCTGTGGCACGGACCCGTTCCGCTTGATGGATGTTTTTCTGCAGCAGCTGCGGCAGGCAGGCTTCTCGGGAGTGCAGAATTTCCCCACGGTCGGGCTGTGCGACGGACAGTTCCGGGCCAATCTGGAAGAATCGGGAATGGGCTACGGGCTTGAGGTAGACATGATACGCAAAGCCCGGGAGATGGACCTGTTCACCACTCCCTACGCGTTTAATCCCGCGGAAGCGGAACAGATGACCGACGCTGGAGCGGATCTGGTAGTGGCGCACATGGGGCTGACCACGAAAGGCTCAATCGGTGCGAAAACCGGCAAGACACTGGAAGAAAGCGTAGCGGCCATACAGGCGATTGCGGATGCCGCCCGGGCGGTGAATCCGCAAGTCATCGTGCTGTGCCACGGTGGGCCGGTTTCGGCCCCTGAGGATGCGCAATATGTTTTACAGCGCACGCGTGGCGTGCATGGCTTCTTCGGTGCGTCGAGCGTTGAACGGCTGCCCGCGGAAACCGCTATCCGCGAGCAGATGGAGAAGTTCAAGGCGGTCCGTTTCGCCGAATAAGCAAGTGAGCGTACCGACGGTGCTCTTTGGCATGTGACAGCAAGCTTTTAGCACCGCGGGTATGGTTTTATACTTGCATCTAAACACGAGCTCGCATCACACTCGTCGTCGACTCGATGATATATACAGCGCGCGATGCTGGACAGCCCACTCTGCAGAGATTGACACAAGGACCGCGAGTTGCCGGACGATATGTCTCAAGCCGCGCTGGTAAATGCTATGCGCGCTGGCGATCAAGCCGCTTTTTCCCAGGCTGTGCACCGCTACACACCGGCTATGCTGTCGGCGATCAGGGGCCTGTGCGATCACGCGACCGCCGAAGACGTCGTGCAGGAAAGCTGGCTGAGTGCTATCCAGGCCATACATGGCTTCGAGGGACGCGCCACGCTGAAAACATGGCTGTGCAGCATAGCGGTAAACGAGGCGCGGCAACGACTGCGGAAAAAGAAACGGGAGATGTCCGCGTCGGATGTGGAGGGGAGTACCGGCTCGCCGCTGGAAGAGCGCTTCAGCGCCGACGGCGACTGGCTCGTTCCACCCACGGCATGGGGAGCCGACACGCTCGAAAGCCTGATGGAGCGCGACAGTCTGCAGTACTGTCTGGAAAAACATATTGCGTTACTCGGTGAGGATCAACGCAGCGTGCTGATGTTGCGTGATCTTCAGCAACTGCCTTTCGAGGAGATCTGTAACATTCTGCAAATGACTCACTCCAATACCCGGGTGCTGCTGCATCGCGCACGGCAGCGGATATTTGCGATGGTGGATCATTTCATGGAGTCAGGAGAATGCTGAGTTGCCGCCAGGTGGCAGAGCGCATCGATGCGATGATGGATTCGGATTCGTCCACACCGGATACCGTGGCTTTAGAGAGCCACCTTGCGGTCTGCGGCGACTGCCGGGTTATGCTGGCAAATCTGGAAAAAAGTCGTGAGCTTTTGCAGCACACGGTCGCCCGCGAAGTCGAGGCAGATGACGCAATGCTCTCACGCATCGAGATGGCAGTGAGTCAGCGTCTTGGCAAATCTTCCAGCAAGCCTGCATACCCACGCCTGCGGCTGATACAGGGGTCAGGAGGCCGCGAGGAAGAGGGTGGTAGTGACGAGGTCGAGGCGATCTTCGACGAAATCCGCACGGCGATGGGCACTGTGTCCAACATGTTTCGTGCCTACGCCAGGCATCCCGCCATACTCGCCTCCACCTGGGAGCGTGTTAAAAGCGTCATGCTTCAGGGCACGCTGCCCTCAACATTGAAAGAAACGATTGCCGTCGTCATCTCTCACGACAATGCCTGCCCCTACTGTGTCGAGCACCACTCCAGCAACCTGGTATCCCTCGGCATGACTCCGGAAACAGTCGAGCGCCTGCTCGAAGATCCGCTGGCCGGCAACTTCCCGCCAAAGGAACGCGCGCTGCTGGTGCTCGCACGACAGGCGAACAGCGACACCCACGGGGCCTCAGTCGAAACGCTGAATCTCGCGCGCAGGGCCGGCGCGGATGATTTAGAAATCATCGAGGCGCTCGCCGTTATGGAGCTATTCACCTCGCTCAACCGCTTCCTCAACACGCTGGACATCCCCTTGGAGGAGTCTGCGGGTGGCACGGGCGCATGAGGCGGTGAAAATGCAGCGGATTATCGCCATAAGTTGACGACGTTGCGTGTCGGATAGTCGTGTTGCGATAGCCGGGCGATGAAATGCCGATTGAAATCGTAGAATCAGTCGACCCGCAGCAGTGCGTGCAGCAGATTGTCCTGAAAGGTGATGTTGCCGGTCAGGACCTCATGACGCTCGCAGAAAAAGAATACGTTCCGGGGTGCAAAATGCAGGTATCTGTGCCGCGGGGCAGTCGGATCGAGTTCCTGCCGACCCAGGAGGGAGGCCTTGGTCACTGTGCCGTCCCCCGGTTCCAGCATAAGCCTGGAGTAATCGATTCCCCCGACAGGGCGCCGGATATTCTCTGGCCAGAGCCTTAGCACGGATTCCCCTTTGACTTCCTCGACCACAATCTTTGCCGGCGTCAGGCTGCAGTCGCCACCGAATACGAGCGATTCGGCCGACTCGGCCGCGGTCTCCAGGCTGAGTGACCAGGTGAAGCGGCGTGCCCGTTCGAGCTGTTTATCGAAGAATTCGCGCAGTGTGGCGATACGCGCCTCCGCTTCAGGTGCTCCATAGCGATCTACCAATCGTTTTTTCACCGCAGGATCCCAGGGACCCATTCTAAAGCGCCGCCAGATCTCCGCGTCAAACTGGTCTCGCTCCAGTGGTTCCCCGGATACCGTGTACAGCCAGTTATCCAGAGCATGCGGGAATAGCTGGTAGATCGCCGGCATTGTCATCAGGACTTCAGGTGGTGACCGGCGCAGCCCGAGATGCTCACCGTTGATCAGCGATCGAATGGCACCGATGGACCCGAGGTTCGGGGTGCCGACCAGAACCAGCCGGCGCAGGCGACTGGCCCCGGGATTTTCTGCGTCAAACTGGTTGTCGTCGAGGACGTCTTTGGTCCCGTAGCGGCTGTAGTAGCGAGCGATCAACCCGCCCATGGAATGCCCGATAATATCTACCCGTAGATCAGGGCTGGCGTGGTCGGTACGAATCGCCTGGATCAGCTCGTCCAGTTCGCGGGCGTTTTGCACGGCGCCCTGGCGCCAGTCATAGGTCATGACGTAATAGCGTGGCGCGCTGTCATCGGGCGTGACGCCAGGGGTACCCCGGCGGTACCCACCGGGCCCCTCAAGCACGTCGATAATGCGGCTGTAGTATTGCCGTCCCGCCGCCTTGTCAAACAGACCGCCGGGTTTAAGGCCGCCGGGGCCTGCCTCGAGTGTGTCCTCGTCGATCGGCATCGCCAGATTCTGGTAGCGAGACAGTAATAAGCTGCCGATGCCTCCCGGCCAGACTTCGCGGCCATCCCCCTGTTCCAGGCGCGAGCCCAGAACTCCCGGGATCAGAATGAGCGGCGGCTGCTCGCTCTGTACCTGAGCTGACTCGTAGAGTCGTGTGAGGTCGGGCTTGCCCGGACCGATACTGCAGCCAGCCATGACCAGCAATAGCAGGCCGTGTATAACAGCCCGCACTGATCTCGGGTATCGTGCCATGGCACTAGTCGGGCTGCCGTCGGTCATTCAGTCGCCAGTCATAGTCGGTGTAGCGGAGCTCAAGGTCACCGCGCCGCAGCGCGTTTTTCTGCTCCGTGGACAGCCCCAGAGCATCGGCGTAACGGGCGAGGAATTGGCGCAGTGAGTCGGTGCCGCGCCAGCCGGTCTCGAAATCTTCCCGGTACCATTTGAAGATCGGCGATACATGCAGTTCGTTGCCGCGCAAGCCATTGCGCGTTCGATCACCGAGAAAATCCCGTGTCTGCTCCTCCAGCTGTGTCTCCAGTTCGTCCGCCACGTAAGCCTCTGGTCGGAGCGCGGGGCAGCCGACGCTAGCACAGTTCACGGCGAAGTGAATCCGCGGCTCATCGAACTCACCCGAGCCTCGGATCATGTCATGCTCGATTTCATCCAGGGTGCGCTCTTTTTCTAACAACGGGGCGATGGCCTTTTTCCAGGGAGAACCAAACCAGCCGCCAATGTCCTTGATGGATTCGATATCCGGGTACTCGCCGAGTATCAGTTCCACAGTCCAGGCGTTGTACGCGTTGATCAGGAAAGCCAGACGTTCAGACTCGGGCCAGGCGGAAAAAGTCTCCGCTTTCACTGTCGACAGCTGCTCCAGATAAGTGCGCAGCGCTTCCCGCCGTGCCTGTATGCCAGCATAGTCGATCTCGGTGCTGGCCGCGTCTTCTGTGGGCGTCACGAAGCGGCGCAGCAACTGATCCCAGTCGCCGTGGTCAAAGGCGCCCGCACTGTTGGTGAAGCCCAGGCACGTAAGCAATATGACAAGGGAGGGTATCTTCATGAGGCTTCTCCGCTAGCGGGAGCGGCTTGACCGGCGAGGCCCTGTCGGCGAATGAGCCAGCCCGTGGTCGTTCCCTGCACCAGGCTACTGAACAGGACGACGCTGAACACCATTGCCTGCAGGGTATACCAGTAGGGGAGTTCCGTGGGAAGCGCGAGGACCAGAGCGATGGCGATTGCACCGCGAAGCCCGCCCCAGACCAGAAGCGGCCGCCAGGCGTTCGGCACCGCCTGCCTTAATCCAAGGGCAGTCGCCGGCCATGTCGACCCGTAAACGGCGATCCATCGACTGACGAGCGCGACGGGCACGGCGATGAGGGCTGCCAGCCATTGATCGAGGAACATAGCGGGCACGATCACCAGGCCCATGAGCATGTAAGTCAAAGCTACCCATGTTTCACCCAACCAGTTCCAGGTGATCTCCAGGTCGGTAGAAGGAATGGTCGACTGCCGCGAGAATAGCCAGCGCATGCCTATGCCGGTTGCAACCACGGAAATGATCCCGGACACGCGCAGAATTGATTCGGCGATAAAAAAGCTGGCGAAAGCCGCAAAGACCAGAAGGCCGTGGGTCGTTGTGGCGCTTGCAAGATAGCGGATCAACAGGTGGAACAAGAGTCCCAATACGCCACCAAAAAGTGGCGCGATAAGAAGGTGCTTTAACACCAGGCCTGTGGTGGCAGCGGCGTCCAGTGATGCGTCTGTGTTCAGGGCGCATGCCAGCACCAGCCCGAAAAGGATTGCCGCAGTGGCATCGTTCAGCAGGCTTTCGCCTTCAATCAAGGTGGTCACGTCATTTGCGGCATGCTCTTTTTTGAGCCCGGTAACAACGGCGACCGGATCAATTGCCGCGAGTATGGCGCCGGCAAGCATGGCCGCCAGCCACGGGAAGCCGGGATGATCGATGAGGAAGTACGTAAGCGTCGCGGTGGTCAGGGCGCTCAATCCGACGCCGACCGTGGACAGCGTGATGATTGGCAGCAGCCATTGCCGAAGCTCGACCAGCCTGATGTGCCAGGCGGCCTGAAAAAGCAGCGGCGGCAGGAGGATGAAGAATACAAAGTCTTCTACATTGTGCGCGCGAACGCCGGTATCGAGACCCAGGGGAGCCAGGAGTTGTCCTGCCAGAAGGCCGGTGAGGAGGCAGGCAAGGGTCATCTCAAGGCGCAGTACTTTGCCCAGTGTAATGCCGAGAAAGGCAAACCCCAGTAGGAGAAGCGCGTTGCCCAAAACTTCAGGTATCATGTCAGCAAACAATATCTGTCAACAGGTGAGCCCCGCATCTTCCCGGGGGAAAATCGGCATCTCGATGCTTACATCCGCGGGCGCAACCTGCAAGAACGCTAACATCGTCCGCTAAAAGCTCATCAGCTTGAAGCGGCTCTCGGCACGCTCCAACAGTTCCTGTGGTTTATCTTGTTTTTTCCAGGCGCTCAAAGCGTCCAGCTCTTCGGATTTATGAAACAGGTAGAGGCGGCCATCAATGATCTGGAAGCTCTCGGGATCGATGGCCACGTCGCGACCCAGCGCAAGGCTGTAAGGGCAGTGCGCGCCAAGAGCGGGGATGTATTTCTCGGGGTTTTGATTGAAGATGGTCATTTGCTCTGAGGAGCGTAAATAATAGATCTTACCCTCGTGAATCGCTGCGAAACGCGGGTGTCCCTTCTGCGCTTCACCTTCGGTGAAATAGGAGACGGGACTATAGCCCTCTATGGCGATATCATTGTCATCCGTGTAGGCCGGCATTCCCGCGAACAGCATAAAGCAAAGAATCGGCAGGGCGTAAATAGAGCGTTGCATATAACCTCCGCATTCTCTGTGTGGGCGCATTCATTCCAGCTGCAGCGTCAGACCATCTCTCGCCACGACGAGTGACGCAGTCAGGGCGTCAAAACTCTCGAGTACCGCCCGCTCACTGCGCTTCATAATATGTGACACAAGGACGCGGCCGGGCCTTACTT
>CAYFVJ010000073.1:0-12061 GCA_964346555.1 uncultured Alteromonadaceae bacterium
AGGACTTCTCCATGCGCTACATGCTGGTAGACGGCCAGGGGAATTTCGGTTCTATCGACGGCGACTCTGCCGCAGCCATGCGCTACACCGAAATCCGCATGCAGAAAATCTCGCACTCCATGTTGTCTGATCTCGACAAGGAGACGGTGGATTTCGTCGACAACTATGACGGTACCGAGCGCATACCGGAAGTTCTGCCGGCGCGGGTCCCCAACCTGCTGATCAACGGCTCCTCGGGCATTGCCGTGGGCATGGCGACCAATATCCCCCCGCACAACCTGAACGAGGTGATCAGCGGCTGCCTGGCGCTGATGAAAAACCCGGATATCACCGTCGATGAGCTGATGGAGCATATTCCGGGCCCGGATTTTCCCACCGCGGCGATCATCAACGGCCGTGCCGGTATCATCCAGGCCTACCGCACCGGGCGCGGACGGGTTTTTGTGCGCGCGCGCGCCGAGGTGATTCAGGAGGAAAAGAAAGGTCGCGATGTCATCATCATCCACGAGCTGCCCTATCAGCTGAACAAGGCGCGCCTCATCGAGCGCATTGCCGAGCTGGTCAAGGAAAAGAAGATCGAGGGCATCAGCGAACTGCGGGACGAATCCGACAAAGACGGGCTGCGGATAGTGATCGAGCTGCGACGCGGTGAGATCGGTGATGTGGTCCTCAACAACCTGTACGCACAGACCAATCTACAGACGGTATTCGGCATCAATATGGTGGCGCTGGTGGATGGCCAGCCAAAGCTGCTGAATCTCAAGGAAATACTCCAGGCCTTCATCCGCCACCGCCGCGAGGTCGTGACCCGGCGCACTGTGTATCTGCTGCGCAAGGCGCGCGAGCGCGGGCACATTCTCGAGGGCCTGGCGATTGCGCTCGCGAACATCGATGAGATCATCGAACTGATCAAGGCGTCTCCCAGCTCAGCGGAGGCGAAGGAGCGCCTGCTTGAGCGGACGTGGTCGCCCGGTGACGTGTTGACCATGCTGGAGCGCGCCGGCGCCGAGGCCTGCCGCCCTGACGACCTGGAGGCGCACTTCGGCCTGCACGACGGTGCCTACCGCCTGTCGCCGGCCCAGGCCCAGGCCATTCTCGAATTGCGTCTGCACCGGCTGACCGGGCTGGAGCACGAAAAACTGCTCAACGAATACCAGGAAAAGCTGGCCGAAATTGCCGACTACATCGATATCCTCGAAGACTTTGACCGCCTGCTGACCGTGATTCGCGAGGAACTGGCCGAGATGGCCACGGAATTCGGCGACAAGCGCCGCACCGAGATCACCGCGTCACAGCACGACCTTACGGTGGAGGATCTGATCACCGAGGAAGACCGCGTCGTTACGATCTCCAACGGCGGCTATGCCAAGACCCAGCCGCTGTCGTATTACCAGGCGCAGAAGCGCGGCGGCATGGGCCGGGCCGCACTGGCGGTCAAAGACGAGGATTTCGTCGAGCATCTGTTGATCGCCAGCACCCACGCCACGCTTCTGTGTTTCTCCAACCTGGGCAAGGTGTACTGGCTGAAGGTGTACCAGATTCCCCTGGCCGGCCGGGGCTCGCGCGGCCGGCCGATGGTCAATCTTCTGCCTCTGGAGCCGGGAGAGCGGGTGACGTCGATCCTGCCGGTGGAAGACTATACGCCGGGGCATTTCATTTTCATGGCAACCGCCGGTGGCACGGTCAAGAAGACCCCGCTCGAGAATTTCGCCCGCCAGCGCAGCGTCGGTCTGCGCGCCCTCGAACTCGAGGAGGGGGATCTGCTGCTCGGCACCGCGATCACGGACGGCAATTGCGAAGTCATGCTGTTCAGCAGCGAGGGCAAGGTTGCACGCTTCCGCGAGTCGGACGTGCGACCCATGGGCCGCACGGCGCGCGGGTTGCTGGGAATTCGACTGGGGCAGGGACATCGCCTCATATCACTGGTCATTCCCCGCGAAGGCGGTCGGATACTGACGGTGAGCGAGAACGGCTTTGGCAAGCGCACGGAGGTCACCGAATTTCCGACCAAGGGGCGGGGCAACAAGGGTGTGATCGCCATGGCCACATCGGCCAGGAATGGCAAAATGATCGGTGCGACGCAGGTGTTTGACGGCGACCAGCTCATGCTGATTTCCAACCTGGGCATGCTGGTACGCACGCGCGCGGATGAAGTCTCTGTGCTCAGCCGCAATACCCAGGGTGTGCGCATCGTGCGCACCAAGAACGCCGAGAAGCTGGTGCGTGTGGCCCCCATCGACGAGCCCGACGCGGTTGCGAATGTGCAGGAGGACAACGATGACTGAGACCGTTTCACGGCGCCCGGCTGCAGCCGGTACGCGGTTGCACTGATGGCTCGTCTACACAATTTCTGTGCCGGGCCGGCGGCCCTGCCGGTCGAGGTGCTTGAGCAGGCGCGTGCGGACATGCTCGAATGGCACGGGCGCGGCGTATCCTTCATGGAGATGAGTCATCGCTCGCCGGAGGTCGTCGGCGTTGTGGAAGGCGCAGAGGCCTGCCTGCGGCGCCTGCTGCAGATCCCCGACGATTACGCGGTCCTGTTCCTGCAGGGCGGAGCCAGCACGCAGTTCGCCGCAGTGCCGCTGAACCTCGCTGCCGCCGGGGCGCCCGTGGACTACCTGGACACCGGCCACTGGTCGCTCAAGGCGATTGCGGAGGCGCGGCGCTTTGCGGATGTGAATGTGGCGGCAAGCAGTGCCGCGACCTGTTACGCAGATGTTCCCCCGCGCGACAGCTGGCACTGTCGCGATGGTGCCGCGTACTTTCACTACTGCCCGAACGAGACGATAGGCGGCGTCGAGATGTTCGATGTGCCGGCGGTAGATGCACCTCTGGTTGCGGACATGTCCTCGACGCTGCTGTCGCGACCGATCGACGTCTCGCGTTTCGGTGTCATCTACGCCGGTGCACAGAAAAATATCGGCCCCGCGGGTCTGACCCTGGTGATCGTGCACCGTGAGCTGCTGGGGCGGGCGCGCGATGTCTGCCCGTCGATGCTCGACTGGAGCATTGCCAGTGAAAACGCGTCGATGTACAACACGCCGCCGACGTTCTCCCTGTATCTGGCGGCACTGGTGTTCGAGTGGCTCGAAGCGGCTGGCGGTCTCGAGGCCATGGCGGCGACGAACAGACGCAAGGCGGAGACGCTGTACAGGGCCATTGACCGCAGCGTTTTTTACCGCAATCCAGTGGCGCCTGCTTACCGCTCGCGCATGAACATACCGTTCATTCTTGCGGATGCTTCACTCGACGGCCGTTTCCTCGAAGAGGCAACGGCAGCCGGGATGCTCGGGCTCAAAGGACACCGGTCGGTCGGCGGTATGCGGGCGAGTCTGTACAATGCCGTGCCCCAGGTCTCCGTCGACGCCCTGGTCGACTTCATGCAGTATTTCGAGCGGCGCTATGGCTGACGGCATCACCGAGGAGCGCACGCTCGAGGAGGTCCGCGCAGCCATCGATGCCATCGATGGCGACATACAGGCGCTGATCAACCAGCGCGCGCGCTGCGCCCAGCGCGTGGCCGATATCAAGCTCGCCGATGCGCAGGCGGCACGGGAGCGCGGGGAGGCCGATACCACCGACGAGGTTTCCTACTACCGGCCGGAGCGGGAGGCGCAGGTGCTGCGCCGCATTATCGAGCGCAACGAAGGCCCTCTCGATGGCGAGACCGTCGCCTTCATATTCCGGGAGCTGATGTCCGCCTGCCTGGCGCTGGAAAAGCCCCTGCAGGTGGCGTTCCTCGGTCCCGAGGGCACATTTACCCAGGCCGCGGCCCTCAAGCATTTTGGCCACGGCGCCGTCTGCGTGCCGCAGCCGACGATCGAGGCGGTATTTGCCGAGGTGACATCCGGCAAGTGCAATTACGGCGTGGTACCGGTGGAAAACTCCACCGAGGGCATGGTCAGCCACACCCTGGACAGCTTCATCGACTCCCCCCTGCACATCGCCGGTGAAGTCGAGCTGCGTATCGCCCACCACCTCCTGGTCGCGCCGCATACCGATGCCGCGCACATTACGCGTATATGCGCGCACCAACAGGCCCTGGCGCAGTGTCGCAACTGGCTGGACCTGCACTGGCCCGCTGTCGAGCGCGAGTCGGTGAGCAGCAATGGCGAGGCCGCGCGCATGGCGGCCAGTATTCCCGGCGTGGCAGCGGTTGCGGGCGACATGGCGGCGGAGGTCTATCACCTGGAGTCACTCGCGCAGCACATTGAGGACTCTGACGACAATACCACGCGATTTATCGTCATCGGTCGCGGCGAGGTGCCGCCGAGTGGGCGCGACAAGACCTCCATCATCGTCTCCAGTCGCAACAAACCCGGTGCGCTGTTTGCGCTGCTCGATCCGTTCCGGCGCGGCGGCGTCAGCCTCACTCGCATCGATACACGGCCGTCGCGCACGGAAAAGTGGGCGTATGTATTCTTTATCGAGTTCGAGGGGCATGTACAGGACGCCAACATCCGCGCGATTCTCGCAGAACTCGAGGAGCAGTCCATTCTCCTCAAGCCACTCGGCTCATATCCGCGGGCAGTTCTGTGATTGCAGCCCCTTCGCATGCCTGACGCGTCGGCACCGACAGTCGCCATACTGGGTCTCGGCCTGATCGGCGGATCGCTGGCGCTCGCCCTGCGCGATGCCGGTGCGGCGGATGAGATACTTGCCCATGATATCAGCAGCGCCGCGCTGGATGAGGGCCTCGCGCTGGGGGTTGCAGACCGCGCCCTGGAGACACCACTCGCGGCGCTGACTCAGGCCGACGTCATCGTGCTCTGCGTGCCAACCGTCGCTGCGGCGGATCTGCTGGCGGAATTGACGCGTGAAGCGCAGAGGCTCGAATCCTCTGCGGTGATCACTGATGTTGCCAGCGTCAAAGGCACGCTCGAGGCGCGCATGCTCGCGCAGCACGGCGCGTTACCGCCCAACGTGGTGCTCGGCCACCCTATCGCGGGCTCCGAGCGCAGTGGCGTGTCGGCAGCCCGGGCCAGTCTGTTTCGGGATCATCTGTGTATTCTGACGCCCGCGGAGACGACCTCGTCGGCTGCGCTGGGGGTGATCACGGATCTCTGGCAAGCCGTCGGTGCCAGTGTTGTCTGCATGGCGGTGGCTGCCCACGACCGCGTGCTGGCGGCAACCAGTCACCTGCCCCACGTGCTCGCTTACTGCCTGGTGGACACGCTCGCGCGCTCGTCGCAGCGCGATGAAGTTTTTCGCTTCGCTGCCGGCGGTTTTCGCGACTTCACCCGGATCGCCTCGAGTGATCCGGTCATGTGGCGCGATGTGGCGCTTGCCAACCGCGAGGCATTGCTGGAAGCTATCGACGACTTTGCACAACACCTGAGTACACTGCGCAGTGCTGTCGATGCCGGTGACGGCGAGGCGCTGCTACAGACATTCACGGCGGCGAAGACCGCGCGGGACGGCTTTGCAGCGATGCTGGCTGCGCGTCGCCAGCCCTGACGGCAGGATACGCAGACCTATGGAGTTCAAGCTGTTTCCCGGCGGTACGATCAGCGGAGAAGTCCGCGTGCCTGGCGACAAATCGATATCCCACCGCGCGGTTATGCTGGCTTCTATCGCCGGGGGTCCGTCATGCATCCGCGGTTTCCTCGAGGGGGACGACGCGCTGGCAACGGTAGCGGCGATGCGCGCCCTCGCTGTCGGCATCAGCGGCCCGAGCAATGGTGAATTGCACATAGCGGGCGCCGGTCTGCACGGTCTTCAGGCAGCCGCGTCGGCGCTGGACATGGGTAACTCGGGCACCAGTATGCGACTGCTCAGCGGTCTGCTGGCGGGTCAGTCGTTCGATAGTCGCCTGACCGGCGACGCGTCCCTGTGTCGTCGTCCCATGGGTCGGGTGATACGCCCGCTGCAGCAGATGGGCGCGCGCATCACTGCCGCTGAAGGCGAGCGCCCGCCACTGCAGATAGAGGGCGGTGCGTCACTGGGCGGCATTCACTATCCGATGCCTGTCGCCAGCGCGCAGGTAAAGTCCTGTCTGCTGCTGGCGGGACTTTACGCCGAGGGCTGCACGTCGGTAACCGAACCGGCACCCACCCGCGATCACACCGAGCGAATGCTGCGCGGCTTTGGCTATGAGGTTGCGTGCGAGAATGGCGTCATCCAGTTGCGTGGAGGTGGCCGCTTGTCGGGTGCCGACATCGATGTCCCCGCAGATATCTCTTCGGCGGCTTTCTTCATAGTGGCAGCCAGTATCGCGCCGGGCTCTGAGCTGCTGTTGACCCATGTCGGCGTCAACCCCACGCGTACCGGAATCATCAACATCCTCATCCTCATGGGTGCGGATATCACACTGTTGAACGAGCGTGAGGTCGGCGGCGAACCGGTGGCAGATATCCTCGTGCGTGCCGCAACGCTGCACGGTATCGATATTCCGTCCGACCAGGTACCCCTGGCCATCGACGAATTTCCGGTGTTGTTTATCGCCGCTGCCTGTGCGCAGGGGACCACCACGCTGAGTGGCGCCGAGGAACTGCGGGTCAAGGAGAGCGATCGCATTGCCAGCATGGCAGAGGGCCTGACCACGCTGGGTATCCGCAATGAGCCGCGCACCGACGGCATTGTCATCGAGGGCGGCACCCTCGGCGGCGGTGCCGTTCACACCTATCACGATCATCGCGTTGCCATGTCGTTCGCGGTGGCGGCACTGCGCGCAGAGCGCGAGATCTACGTCATGGAATGCGATACGGTGGCGACTTCTTTTCCCGGGTTCGACGCCATGGCTCGCGGCCTGGGCCTGCAGATTTCCACTCAGGCAGGTCCCGCGTGATGTCTGGCGTTCAGGTCATTACGGTAGACGGTCCCGGCGGGTCGGGCAAGGGCACGCTCTCGCGGCTGCTCGCCGAGCACTTCGCCTGGCATTTTCTGGACAGTGGCGCACTCTATCGCATTACCGCTTACGCCTGCCTGCAGGCGGGTGTCGACTGGACCGATGAGTTGTCCGTTGCCGAGATCGCGCGGACGCTGGATACGCATTTCGTGGTGACAGAGAGCGGTGACGTCGGCGTCATCCATGCAGGCCGGGATGTCACGGCGGCGATTCGCTCGGAGGACGGCGGGCGCGGTGCGTCGACCGTCGCGGCTTTGCCGGCTGTCCGCGCGGCGCTGCTTGAGCGCCAGCGCGACTTTCTGCGGGCGCCGGGCCTGATCGCGGACGGCCGCGACATGGGAACCGTCGTGTTCCCCGATGCAGCGCTGAAAATCTTCCTGACCGCGAGCCCCGAAGAGCGCGCCAGGCGGCGCTATGAGCAGTTGCGGGGTATGGGGGAAAGTGTTAGTCTCCCGCGCCTTCTTGAGGACATCAAGGAGCGCGACGCGCGCGACAGCAACCGCGCCGTGGCGCCTCTGGTGCCTGCCAGTGACGCCGTGCTGATCGACAGCACGGCAACACCTGCGGATGCCGTGTTCGACAATGTCCTGCAAGAGGCGTCCCGTAGAGGTATCAGCGCCTGAATGTCCGCGGCTTCATCCGGGTTACAGTGCAAATCGCGCCGTCTGCCGCCGCCAATCCAGTCCGGGCGTGGCAATCGGTTTTTACAGTGAGTCCCGGCCCGGCTGGAGGGTCGGTTGCAGTGATATCACTGCACATCTTTGCAGACAGGTAATGTGTAATGAGCGAATCCTTCGCCGATCTTTTTGAAGAAAGCCTGAAAACCGTTGATATGCAGCCGGGTGCGATCGTCACTGGCGTGGTTATCGATATCGACAACGAGTGGGTCACCGTACACGCGGGGCTCAAGTCCGAAGGTGTTATTCCCCGCGCCCAGTTTATAGACGCGTCCGGCGAGTGCAGCCTGAGTATCGGCGACGAGGTTCAGGTCGCACTGGAAACCGTCGAGGACGGGTTCGGCGAAACCAAGCTGTCGCGTGAAAAGGCAAAGCGCGCTGAGGCCTGGAAAGATCTCGAGGCCGCGTACGCGGCAGACGAGGTCATCACCGGCCACATCAACGGCAAGGTCAAGGGTGGCTTCACCGTCGACATCAACACGATACGCGCGTTTCTCCCCGGCTCACTCGTGGATGTGCGCCCGGTACGCGATACTGCCCACCTGGAGAACAAAGAACTCGAATTCAAGGTCATCAAGCTCGATCAGAAGCGCAACAACGTCGTGGTTTCACGCCGCGCCGTCATGGAGGCGGCAAACAGCGTCGAGCGTGAAGCGCTGCTCGAGAGCCTGCAGGAAGGCATGACGATCAAAGGCATCGTCAAGAACCTTACCGACTACGGCGCGTTCGTCGACCTCGGCGGCGTCGACGGCCTGTTGCACATTACCGATATGGCCTGGAAGCGCATCAAGCACCCGTCCGAGATTGTCGAAGTCGGCCAGGAACTGGACGTCAAGGTGCTCAAGTACGATCGCGAACGCAACCGCGTTTCCCTGGGGCTCAAGCAGCTTGGCGAGGATCCCTGGGTCGAGATAACCGGTCGCTACCCGGAGGGCAGTCGCGTCGTGGCGCGGGTGACCAACCTGACCGATTACGGCTGTTTTGCCGAAATCGAGGAAGGCGTAGAGGGCCTGGTGCACGTATCGGAAATGGACTGGACCAACAAGAACGTCCACCCTTCAAAAGTTGTGCAGGTGGGCGACGAGGTGGAAGTCATGGTGCTGGATATCGACGAGGAGCGGCGTCGCATTTCTCTCGGTATCAAGCAGTGCCAGCAGAATCCGTGGGATGCCTTCGCCGCCGAGCATAGCAAGGGCGATCGTATCTCCGGCAGTATCAAGTCGATAACGGACTTCGGTATCTTTATCGGTCTCGAAGGCAATATCGACGGCCTGGTGCACCTGTCGGACATCAGCTGGAACGAAGTCGGCGAGGAGGCCGTGCGCAGCTACAAGAAGGGCGACGAGATCGAGACAGTCATTCTGTCAATCGATCCGGAGCGCGAACGCATCTCGCTGGGCATCAAGCAACTGGAAGACGATCCTTTCTCAAACTACGTGGCGGTGAATGATCGCGGTACGATCGTGACTGGCGAAGTCATCGACGTCGATGCCAAGTCCGTGACCGTCAGGCTCGCCGATGAGGTCGAAGGTGTTATCAAAGCTGCCGACATCAGCCGGGAGAAGGTCGAGGACGCGCGCTCCAGCTTCAAGGTCGGCGACAGCGTAGAAGCCAAGATCATCTCGGTGGATCGCAAGAACCGGACCCTGGCGCTCTCAATCAAGGCGAAGGATCACGACGACGAGAAAGACGCGGTCAAGTCGCTCAAGGATCAGGAGGAGCAGAGCTCGCCGGGCACGATCGGCGATCTCATCAAGCAGCAGATGAACGATAACTAGACTGCCCAGTTGTCGCTGTCCGCGGTGATGGCGACGCGCTTCGATAAAGGGCCCTCGGGCCCTTTTTTGTGTTAAAAAATAAGCACTTGTATCGCTGTTGTGGAAAGTACAGAATATGCTGACACGGTGGGCGCTGTCCCCTCACAGACCGCAAGAGCGAATTGCGCATGACCAAGAGCGAGCTGATCGAGACGATCGCCGCGAGGCAGACACAGCTGTCCACAAAAGATGTGGAACTGGCCATCAAGTCTATCCTTGAGCACATGTCCGAGTCTCTGTCGTCAGGCGAGCGCATAGAGATTCGCGGCTTCGGCAGTTTCTCGCTTCACTATCGCGAGCCGCGTCGCGGTCGTAACCCGAAGACGGGTGATAGCGTGCAGCTCACGGGCAAGTACGTGCCACACTTCAAGCCGGGCAAGGAGCTGCGCGAGCGCGTCAACCTCAGGCTACAGGCTGGTTTGTGAATTTTCTTCGCGGCGTTGCCGGCGTCGTGGTGGTGATTGCTATGACGGCGTTGGGCGCGCTGTTTGCGCTGCAGAACGACATGCCCGTCCCTCTCGATCTGCTCGTCTACCAGCTCGCGCCGCGCAGCCTGGCGCTCTGGGTGCTGGGAGCATTCGCCTTCGGTGGTCTTTGCGGTCTGCTCGTGGCCAGTTTTGTCGTGTTGCGGCTGCGCACACGGATGCGCCTGCTGAACCGTCAGCTGGTCAAGTCCCAGGTCGAGGCAGACCGCCTGCGCAATAGCCGATCTCTCGCGCATGACTGATTCACGTGGTCCGGGCACGTGCATGTCTCCCGTCGTTGTCGCGCTGGATGTCGCCGATGCGGCTGACGCGATTGCGCTGGCGGCGCGCCTCGATCCCGGGCTGTGCCGTGTCAAGGTGGGCAAGGAGCTGTTTACCCGCGCCGGCCCCGCGATCGTGGAGCGGTTGCAGGGCGACGGTTTCGAGGTGTTCCTCGATCTCAAGTTCCATGATATTCCGAATACCGTCGCGCGGGCACTGCGGGCTGCCGCAGATCTCGGCGTCTGGATGGTCAACGTGCACGCCGGCGGCGGACGGCGCATGCTGGAAGCTGCTGCCGAGGCGTTGGCCGGGTATGAACGACCGCCGCTGCTGATTGCCGTGACGGTTCTCACCAGCATGGATGAACGGGATTTCGCCGAGCTCGGCTACAGCGAGAGTGTGCAAGAGCGGGTAGTGCGACTCGCCGGACTGGCCGCAGGCAGCGGGCTCGATGGTGTGGTCTGCTCCGCACAGGAGGCACCGGCGCTGCGCGCCGCCTGCGGCGAGGCCTTCTGCCTGGTGACACCCGGTATTCGAACCGCCGGCGGAGACGCTGGCGATCAGCGCCGCGTAGTCACTCCCTCCGCCGCGGTAGCGCGCGGGGCGGACTACCTGGTGATCGGTCGCTCGGTAACTGCCAGCGCAGACCCGGTCGCCACGCTGGCGGCGATCAGCGCGGACATTGCAGTCCAGCAAAGATAAACCCGGCCAACCGTCTTTCATCAGTTTCACGCGTTCGGCCCCGCGGCGGGTCCGACGCTGCTAGACTGAATCCCGGTTAAGTTGCCAGGACGGCAGCTGCCGGGTGCCGCGCAATCCCGCGCGTGCACCAGACGCTTGTCATGGAGACGACACTATGAATCCGACGCTATTTTCCACCGCTTCGACATCCCCTTCTTCTATGCTGCGCTTTGCGCCGGTATTGCCGGGCCTCGCACGGTCGCGAGCACTGGTCGCCGGTCTACTGCTGGCCGGCGCAATGGCGACCACCATAGTGGCACCGCCCGCCAGCGCCCAGGCTGAGTCACCGCAGGAGTCTGCCGGCGAGGCGCTGACCGTCAACATCAATACGGCGGATGCGCAAATTCTCTCCGAAAGATTGAGCGGTATCGGTCAGTCCCGCGCTGAGGCGATTATCCGCTACCGGGAGATGTACGGACCGTTTGAATCGGTCGATGAGCTGATCGATGTCAGCGGGGTTGGCGAGGGCACGCTCGCTCGCAATCGGGCCGCGATAACGCTGGAATAAGCGCGCGGCATCCGTATCATGTCGGGGATGTCCTGCCGCCGGTACCGGCGGCAGGCAACGGGCAGAACATGGATTGGGAGAAAGCCACCGCTTGAAGTGCCTGGTTACAGGGTCCACGGGTTTTATCGGCAGGGCAACCTGCGAGGCGCTTACCGCGGCTGGTCACGACATAACATGCCTGGCGCGCCGGCCGTTGCCCGGCACGACGCCGTGTGTCGTGCACGATCTCCGCAATCCGCTGCCCGCAGCGCTGTCCCTCGATAAGTATGACGTGGTCCTGCATATGGCCGGTATCGCGCATCAGCGAGCGCCGGCTGCGCGCCATGTCGCGGTCAACGAAAACGCCACAATCGCCCTGGCGCAGCGGGCTGCGCGCGACGGCGTGTCACGCTTTATTTTCCTGAGCAGCGTCAAGGCCATGGGGCCGCCCGGGGCGACGCCGCGCGGGGAAACATCTTTCGCCGTGCCTGTAGGTGCCTATGCCGCGAGCAAGCGACGAGCCGAGCTCGCATTGACGCGGGTTGCCGCAGAGTCGCGTATGGAGCTCGCCATACTGCGTCCGGCGCTGGTCTACGGCCCCGGCGTCGCCGGCAATCTCGCCGCACTCGTGACCTGGGTTCGACGCGGTTTGCCGCTGATACCCGATGCCGGTGCGCGCTCGATGGTATCCCGGGGAGATTTGGTGCGACTGTTGTCAGCCCTGGTGTCCGACGCAGCGCTAACCC
>CAYFVJ010000074.1:0-12000 GCA_964346555.1 uncultured Alteromonadaceae bacterium
TGGTCAGCAACGTGGAGAGAGCATGTCGATAAAAAAAGTCATTTCTGGCCAAGACCAGCACGAGTTATCGTCCACGAATGCGCCTGAGCACCTGCTGTCCGTCATCGTCCCGAACTTCAACTACGGTCGCTTCATTGAACGCACGCTGCAGAGTGTTCTCGAGCAGGATTACCCCGACATCGAATTGATCGTCGTCGACGATGGGAGTCACGATGATTCAGTCGAGCGGGTCGAGCAGGTATTGACTGGCCAGGATCTGCTGAATCGCGCCGAGCTCATCGCCTTTGGCAACAATCGGGGGAAGCTGGCCGCTCTCAATGCCGCTGTCGAGCAGGCTCGCGGTAAATACTTCATTATTCTGGATGCCGATGACTGGCTGTCTACCCACTACGCCTCACGCTGTATTGACGAATTGCGGCGCTGCCGTGAAAAGGATGAATCCATCGGCTTTGTCTACAGTGACTGTCATCTGATGGGTGCCGATGGCGCATATCTTGATCGCGGACGATCCACGCCGTTTGACAAAGACCTGGTCGGCAAACTGAGCTTCCTCCCCGAGCCGGCATTGACGCTGACTGAAGCTATCCGCCAGGCGGGCCCTTTCGATGAACGTATTCGCAAGGCAACCAAGCACCATAAATGGGTCCGGATTGTTACCCGGGGCTGGTATGGCCGCTACATCAACGAACCCTTGTTCTATTACCGGATGCACACAGACAACATGTCGGGAATCGGGAAACGTGTAGCGGCCGAAAACCGTAATGGTGATCGTGGCGAGCGCATTCTTTCCGGTTATTGGCAGGTATCCAACGACTGATGGTCGGCACTGACCCGTTTAAGGCCGGAGATAACTCGCTGGCCGTGCAGCCGTGACAGCCACTGATCGAGTAGATTATTGATGAACCGTAAAGACGATATTCGCCCCGGCCTGACTGCGCTGGTTCTGGCGGCGAGCCGCAAGGGGACCGAGGATCCGGTCGCCCGGCACACCGGCAAGACACACAAATGTCTGGTCGAAGTGGATGGCAAGGCAATGATTGAGCGCGTCATCCAGGCGCTGATCGACAGCAATCTGTGTCGCAATATCCTGGTCTCGATCGAGTCCGAGGATATTCTGCGCCAGGTTCCTCAAGTGGCGTCATGGCTGGATAGTGGCATCGTCAGCGTGGCGCCCAGCGCGGGCAATCTCGCCGACAGCGTGTTGAGCCTGCGCGAGCGCAACGAATCACCCACACCGCTGCTGGTGACGACTGCCGATAACGCCCTGCACACGCAGGAGATTGTGACCCACTTCATTGATCGCAGCCTGGCCGAGGGCGGCGATATCAGTATCGGTGTAACCGATGAAGCCACTGTGCGGGCGGGATTTCCGGACGAGAAAATCGGCTTTTTCCGCTTCAAGGACGGTGGTTATTCGTTCTGTAATCTATTCATGCTGCGTAACGATGCCGCGCTGCCTACGGCCGAGGTATTTCGCTCAGGCGGACAGTTCCGCAAGCGTCCCTGGCGCATTCTTGGTGCTTTCGGCGTGGTCAACCTGCTGGTGTACCGCTTGCGGCTGACCACATTACAGGCCTTTATCAGCCGAATCGGGCGCAGGTTCGACCTCGACGCAAGCGTGGTCGAGATGCCGTGGGCCTACGCGCCGATTGATGTCGACAATCCCGACACGCTGGCCTTCAGCGAGCGGATCCTGCGCCAGTGGCGGGATCATGCCGGGTAAGGTTTTTCGCGCAGCAGATTATCGAACGCTTCGGGGCGAATGTTTCCGGCCTTGCCGCGCATCAGGTTCTGAACGCCGTAGCTGGCCAGAAAATAGAGACGCGTATAGCGCCATTGCGGCCGCAGATCCGGCCCGCCCTGCTCGCCAAGCTTATCAATGATCCGATCGGCATGCTCATCAAGCCATCGATAGCGGGCTTTTGCCAGGCCCGTACCCAGTAGCTGTCCGTCATGGATTGCCTCGATATCGATGCCCACCGCACGTCCGTCGCTTATGATGAAATTCTTGATCAGGGCATCAATGTAATCCAGCCCAGTCCACACCTTTTCCGGGGCCAGGTGCTCGGCCATTTCCAGCAGCGCGACAACACGCTCGCTGTCGAGTCGACCGACATCACCCAGCGTGCGCAGATTGCCCAGCAGGCGGGTTTGCAGATCAGTCTGATCCAAGGGACGCTCGACCGGTCGAGCCCGATACAGATTGGAAAAAAAAGCGGCGATTGCCGCCCTATCCGATGGCGTGTCCAGGCGTGGTGGGTGACCGGGCAGAAAGCGTACCCAGACGGTGTTTTCTAGATGAAACACGAAGCCGGGAAACAGATTCAGGGACTCGGTTTCGAGCAGCAGCGTCTCGATTCGCCCGGCTTCAGCACTGTCCGGGAATGCGACCTGTTTAATACGCAGTCCACCAAAATCGACGATTGAAGTCTGATTTGACTTGTGGCGCTGCCGCCCGATCAGGGCCTGCCAGGCATGGTACACTCGCCGCCAGAGCGGGTTGGCACTTTTTGCGGTAATACGCATTCCTGATTGGCGCCTTGTTCTATATTTGCGACAGGTGTTCGGAGTGAACTCGATCCGGTAACCGAAAATACCTTCCCCGCCATTATGTCAGCTTTATGGCGCGTCCAGTGAAACGGGAATTCTTGTTTTATGTCCAGCCATCCTCATGACGCCCCCAGGGGTGCGCTCCGCATGCTGGGACATTTGTACAGTCGCTACCCGTGGCGCAGCAACATTGTTCTGGCGGCCTTGCTGGTCGCCAGCATTGTCGATGGCCTGGGGCTTTCCACCCTCCTGTCGTTGATCAAGCTCGCCGATGCCACCGGGAATGTTGATCAGGCGGTGCTCGCCGGGAGCGAGGATGCCTCACTCCCGGAGCAGCTGATTGCCGCGTTGTTCAACGCTGTCGGGCTTGAACCGACTTTGTTCATGCTGCTGGTACTGGGTGCCGGTTTTGTGTTGATCAAGACAGTCATCGTGCTGCTGGCCAATCGCCAGGTTGGCTATGCTGTCGCGCAGGTGGCGACCGATCTGCGCATTGATCTGCTGCGCGCGATCGGCGCCAGTCGCTGGCGCTACTACCTGTCCAAGCCGGTCGGCAGTCTGACCAATGCCATGGCTACCGAAGCCCAGCGTTCCTCAGAGGGTTACCTGCAGGGGGCGGTAATGGCAACGCAGCTCATCACCGCGCTGGTCTACATGACAATGGCTCTCCTGATTGCCTGGCAGGTCACGCTGGTCGCCCTGGTTCTGACCGGCGGAATGCTGGCCGGTCTGCATGTCTTCGTCAAGGCAGCCGGACGGGCTGGCAGACGTCAGACCGGACTGCTCAACACCATATTAGCGGTCATGACCGACCAGCTTGCCGCAATCAAGCCGCTCAAGGCCATGGGGCGCGAAGATCAGTTTGATGCGCTGGTATTGATGCAGACCCGTGACCTCAATCGTTCACTGCGCAAGCAGGTGTTTTCAAAGGAGGCGATGCGCGCACTTCAGGAATCCGCCATGGTGATCCTGGCCATTGTCGGTCTGTTCATCATGCTGGGGCTCATGAACATGCAATTGGCCGCGGTAATGATGCTGATCTTCGTGCTGGCGCGTATGATCGCCCTGTTCTCCAAAACCCAGCGCGCCTGGCAGCTGACCGAAATTTCCGAGAGCGCCTACTGGTCGCTGATTGATGCTATCGACCAGGCCCGCGCCGAGCGTGAGCAGCGCAGTGGCGGACGCGTCCCGGTGCTGGAGCGCGGAATTCGCCTCGAGCACGTTGCATTCGCGCATCCCGGCGTCACGGTCTTCAGTGATCTCGATCTGAATATACCCGCCGGTTGCCTGACAGTGATCACGGGGCCGTCCGGCTCCGGCAAGACCACGTTGGTGGATCTGGTTGCCGCGCTGCTGCGTCCTGATCGGGGCAGGGTACTGGTCGATGAGCTTGACCTGGCAGAAATCGATCATGCCCGCTGGCGAGCGATGATTGGCTACGTACCGCAGGACCCCCTGTTGGTCAACGATTCAGTGATCAACAACATTACCCTCGGCGCTCCGGACCTGACACGCGAGGATGCCGAGCGGGCACTGGCTCAAGCCGACGCTCTCGACTTCGTCAGCACCATGGCAGAAGGGCTGGATACACTCGTCGGCGAGAAAGGCGGGCGTCTGTCCGGCGGACAGCGCCAGCGCATCGCCCTGGCACGCGCGCTGGTTCACAATCCCAGACTGCTGATTCTGGATGAGGCGACCAGCAGTCTGGACCGCGAGTCCGAGCTCGCCGTGCTCAAAACCGTGGATAATCTCAAAGGCCACCTGACCCTGCTGGCGGTGACGCACCAAGCGGCCATGCTCGAGCGCGCCGATCATGCCTGGCAGCTTTATAACGGGAATCTGAGTCCCGCAACCCCAGTCGTGGTGGCGAGTGAACGGCAGGAAGCCTGACCGTGCGCGCGTGGCTCGAGAGACCGTTTGACGCACATCCCTGGGATTGCGGCGCATGAAGCCCGCGCCGTCACTTGCGACGCGCGCCGAGGGCCTGATCTGGATACTGCACACGACGGGTCTCGGTGCCAACCACCAGCTGCGTGCCCTGGCCCGTTCAACCGGCGCGCAGGTAGAAGTCAAGCACTGTCTCGACGGTCCGATTCTGGCTTTTGCCGAGCGACTGGCGCGATTACCGGCCCGCTCCATACCAGCGCGCAAACTCGGTGTTCTGCAGCCGCCATGGCCGGACCTGGTGCTGTTCGGTGGTGGACGTTCAGTGGTCGATGCACGGCGCATTCGCCATGCGTCAGGTGTACACAGTCGGCTGGTGTGCATCGGGCGTCCCGCCGCGGCGCTTGCTACATTCGACCTGGTGGTAACCACGCCGCAGTATGGTCTGCCGCGCCATCCGCGCGTTCTGCACTTGCCGCTTCCCTTCCACGATCCCGATCTGACCCTTCGCGAACACGCCGCACTCCCTGACGCCCTGAGTTGCCTGCCAAAACCCTGGGTAGGCGTGCTGTTGGGCGGCGACTCGAGTTCGTATCGGTGGACGACGCTGGCTGCGCGCCACCTTGCTGTCCAACTCGCGCGCCTGGCGGAGCGCTGCCGGGCATCCCTGGCGATCAGCACCAGCCCGCGCACGCCCGCAATGCTGATTGACGCCATTGCCGCCCACTTGCCCCAGCCCCACTATCTGTACCGCTGGGATTCAGCACACAGTATCAATCCGCTCAATGCCATCCTGACCGGCAGCGATGCCTTTGTTGTCACGGCAGACAGTGCTTCGATGCTGGCCGAGGCCTGCGCGACCGGGCGGCCGGTAGCGAGCTACGCCCCGCCACTGAATCTGCCGGCGCGGATATTGAAGGGACGCGACTTGCCGACCGGATCATGGCGCGCCAGGGCTACTGCCGCGGGCTGGTGGATTCCGATCCGCAACATGCATCGCATTCATGCCGGGCTCGCCGCGCGCAAGCGGGTCGTCGATATCGCCGACCTCGATCCCTCCGCGCCGGACGCGGAGTCAGCGCTGCCGGAATGGCAGCAAGCGAGTCGGCGCCTGAGCGATCTGCTGTCAACGGCGGTATCGGAGCGCACGGCAAGCGGGCCGGCGCGAGCTACTGCCGACTGATCACGCGATTGCGGCCCGCGAGGGATCAGCGTATTCTTTTCGCCGCATTAACGACCTGTCTGCTCTATTCTGACCGCCCTATGAAGCATCGAGTTTTTATTCAGACCAACCACAAGCAGTTGACCGGCGCGTATGTCGCGGCGCACGCGCTGCGGCGCTACTCGACTCACGATGACCAATTCGACGTGGTCCTGGCCGATACCCGCGATCACCATTTCTTTGCCGCCCGGGAAGGCCAGAAGTATCTGCGCGATGGCATCTGGTGGGACTGGCTGAACGATGATTTGCAGTCGTTTACGCCAACCCGATTCCTGCCACCCGAGCTGATGGGCTATGCGGGGCGTGCCCTGGTCATCGACCCGGATATTTTTGCCGCTGCCGATGTCTGGGATCTGCTCAACCGGGATATGGGCGGCAAGGCCATCCTCTGCCGCAAGCGCTCCGGCTCCAAGGGCCTGATCGATAAATGCTACGCCAGCTCGGTCATGCTGCTCGATTGCGCCAGGCTGACACACTGGCGGGTCGAGGAACAGTTCAATGCCATGTTCAGCGGTGAGCTGGACTACCACAGCTGGGTCTGCCTGAAGAATGAGGATCCTGAATCCATTGGAATGTTTGAGTCCGAATGGAATGATTTCGATCGCTTCACCACCGCCACGCGTTTGCTCCACACTACGCGCCGGCGCACTCAGCCGTGGAAAACCGGCCTGCCGGTGGACTGGCGACTGTCAGAGAAATTTCGCCTGTTCCCACCCCTGGGCTGGCTTGTTCGAGGGCATCGCAAGCTGTTTGGTTATTACGGCCTGCTCGGCCATTACTGGCGCCACCCCGATCCGAACCAGGAGTGGTTCTTTTTCGCCCTGCTCAAGGAATGCGTGGAGCAGGGTCACGTGAGCGAGGACTTTCTGCGCCGGGAAGTGGCCGGTAATCATGTTCGTCACGACGTTTTCGATGTGCTCGAGCAAACCCGCGACCTGCCGCCGCCGGACGTTCACCCACTGGCCGGTGCCGCCAGCGCCAAAGCGGCATGAGTCCGACGCTATCTAAGCAGGTCTGTCCTGGTCAGTCTGCCTTAGTCAGACTGAAACAGGTTGTTCCCGGCGTTTTCCAGAGCGTGGTAGGACTGACGCGTAATGGCGTCGATCTGACGACAGCGGTCGCGGCCCAGGCGACTGCGTAGATCCTCCGCCTCGCCCTGATAGGCGGTCTGGTCGGAATCGTCCTTGGAGTAGAAATCGTACTGGGCTTGCATGGTCCGGAGCTGATCGGCATCGGGGCACCAGTCCAATCCACGCTCGAGAATTTCCGGAAACAGTTCACGACGACTGGTATTGCGAAAGTTGACCAATTTGAGTCCGCTGTCGTCCCCTTGCTCGGCGACGGCGCGGAAATAGGAGGCATAGCAATGCGCCAGGAAAGCCACATCGTCGAGGCCGCCGATGTCCCCGGCATCCAGCCCGGTCAGCACGGGGGCCAGTGGGGTCTGACGCAAATGCAGGGCGGCGGTGGTTTCCTCAAGCACAAGCGACAGCACTTCAGCAGGATCCCGATACAGATACAGGGCCCGACTGTCCGGGAACGCGGCACGGATAAAATCGATATGGACGGTATTCCAACTGATAAATTTCACGAAACAGCGCCGGTAGTCGCGTTGCCGTCGGCGGGTCATCATCAACACCAGATTGCGCAGGCGATTGAGATTCTGCTCAGTGGCTGCAAGCGGCTTGTTCCAGCCATTGGTGATCGCTGACCAGAATCCGGACTGGAGCGGACCGCCCTGATTGATTACCAGGTTGGTCGACAGTCGCGACAGGGCCTTGCAAAACAGGGTCGAGCCGCAGCGCGAAACGTGAAATACCAAGCCATCCGGCGCAAACCCATCGCTGACCGCGGGTGGACCATCCAGAATCCCGAGATCCGTTGCGAAAAAACGGGTGATTTTTCCATCGCGGATCAGGCGCTCGACGGTGTAGACATATTTCCAGTCCAGAAAAGGTTCGTCGCCAATATCGGCAAAATAAATCGTGCCGGAATCATCCGGACGGATGGCAATGGGAACCAGTCCCGGCGCCTCCTCAAGTCGCTGTCTTGCAGCCGCCGGCTCGATATATGAATCGCGCAGCGCCGGCAACAGAGATTCCATGACCTGATGATCTGGCAGAGCATAGAGCATGCGCTTGTCTATCCTTGATCCGCGTTGATGAGGGCCTGTTCCGGCTGAAGCTCAAACGTTCCCGCATCGTGATTGTAGTGGGCGTGCTGGACGGACAGGCCCGCCCTGCTGCCGCGGCGGTCGATATGAAACACGTGAAAATGCGCGGGAGCGTAGCGCTGGCCGAGCGCCGAGGCGCTGCCAGCACCGAGAACGGGAATCGGGCCCTGGCTTCCGGGCAGGATCGCCTGAATGGGTTTGTGCAGATGGCCGTGAAGTACCAGATCGAATCCCAGGTCACGGATCAAGGGTTGCAGCTCATGTCGATCCGTCAACTGTTTCGCCGGGCGCGCGGCCCCATTTTGCGGCGGATGATGCAGCAGCAGCATCCGCGGACGCTGCTCATCCCCCCGTTCCTCGACCAATTGACGAAGTCGATCGAGTTGTTGCCGGCCCAGCCGGCCGATAGTTCGCGGCGTCAGCAAGGCAATGGCCGATGACAGCCCGATAATGTCCACCGGGCCGCGACGATGCAGGTAGGGAAACTGCTGCTCGCCACTATCGTCATCCCGCATCCAGCATGCCCAGCGTTCGCAGACATACCGGGATGCGCCGGGCACATAGGCGTCATGATTGCCCGGTACCAGACTGATCCGATCGGCAATGTCCAACGACTGCAGCCAGGAAAAGGCCTGGTCAACCTCTCGTTTGTGGCTTGTAAAGGTCAGATCTCCAGTCACGCAAATATGGTCCGGACGCAAGGCCTTCAAATGCGATCGTAATTGCTCCAGTATACTCAGGCGATGCTCAGCTCTCCATTTGTAGTGCCAGGAATACAGGCCGAGCAGGCGCTTGCTGGCCAGTTCCCAGGGCTTCACCGCGGGGAACGGCGGTATATGCAGATCGGAAAGATGGACAATCGTATACATGGCACCCGGTTCCGGGTTGGCAATCTGGCGAGCAACTAACTACCGTTAGTTTATCAGAAACGAGTTGAGCCAGTGGTGCGGATCGTTGCACCGTTTGCGATTCGCCCCTGGTAATTTGTCACGCGATCGTTGCCGGTTTACGCGATTTGATTCCTTACGACAGGCGAGAACTCACTGATTGCACAACAGTAACGATACCATCAGCGGATGCGAGGCGCAGCGACAGCGGGCCATTCTGGTTCTTGGACCGGGGCGCAGCGGAACCAGTACTTTGACCCGCGCACTCGATGCGCTGGGCGTCTATCTGGGCAGTGACTTCCGCCGTCCGGTGCGAAAAAATCCTCGCGGCAATCAGGAAGAAGTCCATTTGCTCAAGCTCAGCAAGCGAGTCCGCAATTCTGTCGGACTGCGTGCCGACAGCGTGCAATTGATCGATGATGCCGCTTTCGACAATCCCCGCACCCGGGCTCTGGCCGAGCGCATGCGACAGGCAATCGGGCGCTATTTCAACACCCCACCGGTCTGGGCATTCAAATATGCCGGCACCGGCCGCCTGCTGCCGGTGTGGTTTGATCTACTCGCTCGCATGGATATTGAGCCGGCTTTTGTGTTTGCCTACCGCAATCCGCTCAGTGTCGCCCGTTCGCGGGCCAAGCTCGACCGGGTGCGCGGCCGGCTCGAGCAGAATAACCTGGAGTGGCTGGCCAACGTCGTACCCTGTTTCAGCCGCCTGCAGGGCCAGACTGTCGTGGTAGTGGATTACGACCGGCTCCTAGACAACCCCGATCGAGAACTGCGCAGGATAGCCGCGGGCCTGAATTTGCCGCTTACCGAGAAGTCCGAGGAGCGCATACGCCACTTCAGTGAGACATTTCTGCGCACCGACTGGCGTCACACCCGTTACAGCGATACCGATCTCGAGACGGATACCTACCTGCATCCGCTGGTCAGGCGCTCTGCACTACTCCTGTCGCGCCTGGCGCGCGATCAGGCCGATCTGGGTGACCCGCGTGTGTGGGATGAATGGCGGGCGATTGACAGTCTTCATCGCGAGCAGGCGCCGGTTCTTCGCCTGGTCGACCAGCTCAACGCGGATAATCGCCGCGGGCGCTGGTGGGACCTGAGGCGCCCCTTGAAGCTGGCGTGGAACAAAATGCCGCTTATATACTTGTTTCGTAGGCATCGCTGACCGCATTATTGCAGTAGATATCGTGATATAGCGAGATCAAGACCCAGTATTTTCCAATAGTGAAATGACCCTGAGCGCTATGGCGTTGGTGGTCATGTGCGCTGCAAAGGCAGTTCCATGGCAAAACAGCGACCGTTCAAATGTTGGAGCATGGAACTGTGCCCCGGCGTCAGTCTGCATACTCCGCCAGCAAGGCATCGAAGGCACTTGGCGGTACTTGGCCCGGTTTACTCCGAAACAGGCTTTCGACGCCGTATCGAGCTAGGAATACCAAGTACGCATAGGGATATTGCTCACACAAGTCCGGAGCACCAAGCTCGGTAAGCCGTTCGAGTATCGGACCGGTCGGTTCATCAAGCCAGCGCAGCCGCGCCTTGGCCAGACCGATGCCCAGCAGCTGTTCGTGTCGCGCAGCCTCGATGTCGATACCTACCACGCCGGTTTCTGCCACGATCAGATTCCTGCGCAGCGAGTCGACATACTCCAAGCCAACCCATACGGATTCCGGCTCCAGATCGACGGCAAGCTTCAGTAGTCGGCGTGCACGGTCTGCATCGAGTAACCCAACCTCCTGAAGGGTCTCGATGTGGGTACGTACACGATCTTTCAGGTCAGTCTCCCGCAGGTCGATTCGGCGTGGCTGTTGCGCATAGAGGGCAGCAAAGAATCGATATACAGCGTCCAGATGTTCCGGATCGTCGGCAGCGAAGGACTTCCCGGAAACGAAACGAACCCAGAGCGTATGCTCCAGACGGTGGATCAGGGTCGGGAACAGTCCAGAGCCGTGGGTGCTACGCAGAATGTCTTCCACGCGTCGAGCTTCCGACACGCTCACAAATTGCACCTGCTTGTAGCGTTGCTGACCGAAGTCCAGGTAACTGGCGTCGTTCAGGTTGTAACGCTCGTGACCGATTAGCCGCAGACCGGCGCGGTGAAAACGACGCCACAAGGGATTGGCTCTAGAGCGTCGACCGCGCTTCACTGATCACCTCGCGTTGGCACCAAAAGACTGCACGAGAGGCCGACAGCGCCTCCAGGCGGCTCGTACAGCTTCATATAAAAACCAGTGGGTTGCCTCTCGAATATGCAGCATGAATTAATGTCCAGCATTTCGAGGGCTTTACACCAGAACAAAGTCGAAACCTTTCTGAACATAGCAAATTGGGGGCTAAGCGGTCTATAACCCGCGGAAATTGACCTTTTGCGCAATCAGACACCTTCCGGCCACTCCCGCGGCGGAAAGGTCCGCGACCAGCGTGAATCCTGAAATCCAAGCCGATGCGTCACCGTTCTAACAACACACCCTTCTGACGCCGGCAATTCTGATCAGGGCACCGTTGCCGAGGCAGGACTCGATTGGTCTGGATCATCTCCGGGCTGGCGCCAGGCGCTCAGATCGCGTCCGATCAATGCTTCCAGGCGGGTGATCTCGTCATCGAAGTCTTCGCTTAGCCGAATCCTGAGTGACTCGGCAATTGGCGGCCATGGCTGACGACTGGCGGCCTGAAGTCGACGTTCCTTGCGCCGCTTCAATTGACGATCCCGAAGCCACTGGGGGGTCATACTGCGCACGCGGTATCGCCAGGTACCGGTCTTCCACAGTCGACGCAGTAGCGTGTCCGGCTCCGGCGAAGACGGGTTGTAGATCTCGTAATCGGGACTGAAATTACGCTCGACACCGAGAAATTCGAGTACTTCCCCGTAGACCTTGCCGGGGTCGGCGCGCAGATCGTCAAACAGAATCACCTTGACCTGATGCGGGCCGAATCGATTCATGTATCGCTCAATCTGCTCGCTGTAACACGGCACTTCCGAATAGCGGAATTTCTCCGGAAATCCTCCACGAGGTGGCAGACAGCGACCGGCGCGTCGCTCAGGCTCCAGCGCCATGGCTTCCTCCAAGCTGGCAACGTTCTCGAGTCGATCTCGCTGATAATGGTGCGCGTGCAGGGATTACAGCATGTCGGCCGGCTGGCGAACGAGCGCGATGATTCGGGCCTCGGGATTGACGGCATGAATTTCCCGGGCCGCCGCTTTCGAATAGAGATACCAGGACGAACGCTCGCCACACAGGCGAGCGGCACCGGCCTTGCCGCACAAGGCGCGATAGCGT
>CAYFVJ010000075.1:0-11814 GCA_964346555.1 uncultured Alteromonadaceae bacterium
CGCTGACATGCGCGGACCAGGGTGTTTGCTCTTGCGCATAGTAAGGTGCGCCAGCGGCTCCATTATTCACCTGATAAATGGTTCGCTTCAACGCGATTTCCTCGGGTTCATAGCCTTCCGGGTAGCGGGGCATATCCGGTGAGATGGTGGTGAGCGAGTAGTTATGCTCATCGCCAGTAAGCAAGGCCAGGCCTTTATCGGATTGGTTCACAAAAATATCGAGCAATTGGTCGCGCCTCTCGATAACACCTTTATCAAGCGGTTTACCAGCCACGTAGGGACGGATCTCGTTATTGCCGTGATACCACATACTGTCGTGTACATGTCCTCCATTTGGGAAAAACGGAGTGTGGGTCGTCATAAAAATGTGGTCTATATTGTCGTCTGCCTCGAGCTTTTCCATCGTCTGGCGGAACCACGCCAGTTGCTGGTCCATGATATAGCCATGCACGCCCCCGCTGCTCAGGGGAATTTTCGCAGTGCTGGGAGCATAAAAATAATCGGAATTGAGCACCACCACAGCGATGTTGTCATATGTGTAATAAAACACGTTTTCCTGATAGCTCGGGAAATCCCGTGCGTTTGAGTTGGGGTCGTAGCTGGCGCCGTCTTCACTGGCCGGCCCGTTAACAGGATTAGTAAAGTTGCGCGCGAAAACGGCCTCTGCCGATTCTGTTGCAAAAGGGAACCGATCTACCGTTATGCCGTACGGGCTGCCATCGTCAAAACCGCGTAAGAGCGCCTCATGGTTACCCATTCCCTCATAGATCGGCATGTAGTGACCATAAGGGGCGACAGCTGCTTTCCAGTTAGCGAACTGCAATGCCATGTCATCGGGATCGGTGACATACCCGTCCACTAGATCGCCGGTAAACTGCAGGAAAGCGGCGTCTTCCTGGGTAGCCAGAGCCATTATCTTATTCATTATGTAGGCGTTGGCCCCGTAAAGGTCTCGTTCTCCACCACCCCTTCCGCTTCTGGAATCGCTGGCGTAGGCGAACGTGAATCCGCTGCGACTACCGGGAGCGGGTGCAGTTTTAAAACTGTAGCTTTGCTGGTTTTCGCCGTAGAACACCGTGTAATCGTAGGTAGTGGCTGGCGCCAGCCCACTGACCTTGATTTCGTGATGCAGAGCGTCGTCTGTGCTCTCAAAGGCTTGCTCGCCTACCATTACGCTGGCGGAAAGTGGCATATTGGCGGTAAAAGAAATGATTGCCCCGTCTGGCTGCACATCATCGACAAAGGGGCCCTCAACCAGAGTCTGGTCAATCTCAAAGGGGCCACTTCCCTTAAACGAAATCTTACCGTCGTACAAAAGGCTCCCCTCACTGTTCAGTATGCGATAGCCGATCGTACCTTGTTCGCTTTCCTCCCAACCGATCATGTCGTAGCGCCCATCCAGCTCGGAAATATTAATACTGGTCTTGCCCTCAGAAATTGTCGCTACCGACTTAAAAAAGACGGGCAGCGGATGCCTGGAATCGCCGTAGGGAATAAATCCGTAATACATCGTACCTGTGGGGAGGGTCTCCCCGAAGTCAAAAGCTATTCCGTTTTCCGTGCCCCTGGGACTGCCCCGAAGATTTTCTAGGGTCAAAATCGACGGGCGCTCGATCTCATAAAATTTCTCCCCTTCACTTCCCTCCAGGTACAACCCCTGCTCATCTGAAGCGAGCTGACTGTAAACGCTGGGTATGCCGGCTTCTTGTTCGTTGGAAATACTGGGGGCACCGGCCGCTTGTCCGAAGGACATGTTGCAGCCCGCAAGACCGATGGCGAGCAGCAGTATTCTTGAAGTACTCGATGTCATGATTTACACCCTGTTTGGCCCGAAAACATAGAGCTGTTACCTTCGCTGAAAATTGTGTCTATTTGATGACATTTTGACGAAAGGCTATCTCTTTAAACGGATCGAAAATCTCGTGGGCTCATTTCGTTGCGGTACACGACAATTCTCTCTACGCTTCATTGCCAGGCCGTCCTCGTGGTGGTTGGGTTGTTTTCTACAAATTTCATCTTAACAATCCGGGGCCAGCCTTTCTTCATTCCTCTGGGGATTTCATTCTACATTTTTGGAGCCTGCGCTTAAGACAGTGCCATTGACCCTATGATCGATCCAATACTCACTGCCGTCTATGCGCTGACAACGGTATTACTCTGGCCCGTCGTGACTACGTTACTAATCGGAGTCGCGAGAAGTGCTTTTCTTATCGGCGAACTGGCCATCGAGGCGCGCGAGCGGCGGCCAACGGCCGCATCCCTGCAAAATCTCGGGGAAATTCCACCGTCCATGGCGCCGCGCCAGGGCATTCGGGAATGGCTCAATCAGCACGGCAAGGAACCCTCTGCCGATCCCTGGCTGCTGCTGGATCGCACCGAGGCAGCGCTGGCCCGGCGTGTCGACCGAGCCCGCATGTGGGTGCGTCTCGGGCCGGCACTGGGGCTTGCCGGAACCCTGATTCCGCTCGGGCCGGCACTCGTGGCGCTGGCAGAGAACGATCTGTCTTCACTCTCCGAACGGCTCATACTGGCTTTCGGCACGACTGTACTCGGATTACTCGCGGGCGGCATTTCATGGGTCGTGGTGAACAATCAGGATCGCTGGTATCGGCTCGACCTGGCCGAACTCCGCCATGCGCTGGAGTCGACCGATGGGTAAGCGCCGGCAACAAGGGCTCGGACTGCTTGGCTCGCAGGAAGACGACGACCTGCTGAGCGGCGTCGCCAACCTCTTCGATGTCGCTATGGTGTTCGCGCTGGGCTTTATGGTGGCGCTGATCAGCGCGCTGAATCTACTGGATCTCTTCTCGCCCGACCAGAAAGTGACCATCACAAAAGAACGCGAAGACGGCCTGGAGATTATCGTGCGCGAAGGCCGCCAGACCACTGTACGCCGGCTCACAAAATCGGTCGGCAGTGGAGACGGCGTGCGTCTCGGCACGGCCTACCGGCTGCAGGACGGCAGTGTGATCTACGTGCCGGAGAATGCCGGCGAAGAGGTCGGGGAGCCGTGAACCGGCAGCTCGCCGGCTGGGGTCTGGCAGCTGCTTTCCTGGCTGCGCTGATCGTGGCCTGGTGGGCGGCACCGTCGCCGATTGCCGATCGCTACCGGGTCCTGTTCATCGCTGCCGATCCCAGCGTCGAGAAGATCACACGCGGGCTCGATCGGTTGTATGCCGATTATCCCGATCTGGCGAGGCAGCTCGATGTGCTCATCCGGGCGCCCTCCAACACCCTCTCCGAGAGTACGCTGCCTGCGCACGATCTGCTGCTCGTCGAGATCCTGGACCGCCGCTGGATCGGCGAGCAGGCGCCGCGGATAGAAACGGAGGGGCATCGCCGGCGCTTCGCGATCGGACCCTCGGGCCTGAGCGACGATCCCGGGCTGCCCGAACGTATTGCGCTGGATTCAGATCCGGTGCTCGACGGCTATTGGGAGAATTCTGATCCCGTGTCCATGGCCGGTTTTTTCGTCTACCTGGGGGTCCGCCATCTGGGTATCGACGGAATATTACCGGAGCCGCCGCAGCCACCTCAGGCTAATGGATACGTGGTTTTCGAGGATGGAAAACCGCACATTACCGACGCGTGGCCGTCCAACATCGCGGACAAGAGGCCGCAAGTCGCAATCCTGGAGTACGCCACTCGCGCTCGCAGCGGCGGTCTGGCGCTGACGCGCGCGGTCGCCGCGGCCCTCGAAGCCCGCGGTGTCGAGCCGGTCATTATCTTCGGCGAGCGGGCAGTACCTATGCTAGAGGCGAGGCTGCTCGACGAGAATGGTCGAAACCGGGTGGATGCGGTCGTTTCCTTCCATCTTAAGTTCTTCGAGACCGAGTCCGCCGCCGTGCTCGAGCGGCTGGGTGTGCCAATTATCAACGCCATCCGTGTCTTCGGCCGGACGGTCGAGGAGTGGCGGCGCTCACCGCGCGGACTCACCGCTGGCGAGGTCGCCTTCCAGCTGGCGATCCCGGAACTGGCCGGCCTTGCTCCGCCCAATGTGGTCGGTGCCATCGACAACCGGGGCCGTTCGGTAGGCACTGCGCCCATCGCGGAACGGGTCGATCGGGTCGCCGACCGGGCCGCGAGGCTCGCTCGAATCCACGCACTCTCCCCCGCCGGGCGCCGCGTCGCCGTCCTCTACTGGAATTACCCGCCGGGCAAGCAGAACGTCGGCGCCAGTTATCTGAACGTCGTGCGGAGCATTCCCGGGCTGCTGCGGAAGCTCGCCCGGGAAGGCTATGCGGTCGACGGTCTAGAAGACACGACGGACGAGGCCCTGGAACGACGTATCCGCGAACGGGGTCTGAATATTGGAGGCTTTGCCCCGGGCGAACTCGAGCACCTGGTCGACGCAGGCGATGTCATCACGTTGCCGGCTTCCCGGTACCGCGAGTGGTTTTCCTCGCTGCCTCGCGCTTTTCGTGAAGCAGTGATTGACCACTGGGGCGAGGTCGAAGACGCGGATATCATGCGCACCGATATCGATGGGGAGCCCCACCTGGTGCTGCCGGTCATCGGTTTCGGCAATGTGATCGTGATGCCGCAACCGGACAGGGCGCGCATGCAGAACCTGGAGGCACTCTACCAGAGCCAGGAACTGCCGCCCCACCACCAGTATGTGGCGGCCTATCTGTGGTTACAGCGGGAGTTCCGGGCCGACGCGGTCGTTCATACCGGCACGCACGGTACCCACGAATGGATGTCCGGTAAGGAAGCGGGTCTGTCGGGCAGCGACCCCGGGGAAGTGCTGGCCGGTGACCTGCACATCGTCTATCCCTACATCGTCGACGACGTCGGCGAGGGCATCGTCGCAAAACGACGCGGTATGGCGACCGTCGTCGACCACCTGACGCCCGCACTGGGTGACGCCGGACTCTCCCCGGAGCTGACTGAGCTTCACGATCTGCTCGCTCGATGGCGCCTTGCCCGCGGTACAAATCCGGAACGCGCGGACGAGATCGCCGGCCGGATCGATTCGGCGGTCGTGAAGAGAGGCCTCGATTTGGACCTGGCCGACCGTGGCTGGTCCGACGCTGACGCAGGGAACCCCAACGCGCGCTTCGCCGCCCTGGAGGACTACATTACGCAGGTGAGCGACCAGACGATCCCGCTTGGGCTGCATACCTTCGGCGTCAGTCCCTCGGGCGAGCGACTCGCCCGTTTCGTCGATCGGATCACCCAGGCCAATGGCAGCGGCATGGCGGATGCGGCAAGGCAAAGACTCGTCGCCAGCGGGCCGGCAGAGTTCGAGGGTCTGAGGACGGGACTTGCCGCACGCTATGTGCGTCCCGGCCCCGGCAACGATCCGGTACGCAATCCGGACGCAATTCCCACCGGCAAGAATTTCGGCACCTTCGATCCTCGCACCGTGCCGCTGCCGGCCGCTGGCGAGCTCGGGGCGCAGATGGCGGAATCACTGATTGCGCGCCACCGGGAGCGCCACGGCGAGATGCCTGAGAAAGTGGCGCTGCAGCTCTGGGGCGTCGAGACGCTCCGTCACCAGGGAGTGCAGGAGGCTCAGGGGCTCGCTCTGCTTGGCGTGCGGCCGGTGCGCGACGAGCGTGGGCGGATCTCCGATCTCAAGCTCATTCCCCGGGAAGTGTTGGGTCGCCCGCGCGTGGACGTGGTCTTCCACGCGACCAGCCTCTACCGGGACACTTTTCCGATGCTCCTGGAGCTGATCGATCGTGCCGTGCAGCTGGCCGCCTCCTCCCCGGAAGCCGACAACCCGGTGCGCAATCATATCGATAGCCTGAGCGAGCAGCTCGTCGCCAAGGGCATGGACAGGGAACGCGCCAAGCGCCGTGCGGCCCTGCGCATTTTTGCCGAGCCCAGTGGCAAGCACGACTCCAAGCTTCATGCCATGACCCACGCCTCGGGCAGCTGGGATAAGGAAGCGCAGGTCGCTGACAACTACATCCGCCGTATGGGCCATGCCTATGGGGGCGGTCTCTGGGGCGTCCCCGCCCGCGAAGAGTTCAGGGCTGCCCTGGCCGACACCGACACCATCGTCCATTCCCGCGCCTCGAATCTCTACGCCACCCTGGATAACGACGACTACTTCTCCTATGGCGGCTCGATTGCCCTCGGCGTCAGGCGCGTCAATGGCGGAGGCCGCAGTCCGGACTTCTACGTCACGGATCTTCGGCGGGACGGCGAGGAACGTCATGAACCCCTGGAGCGTTTCATGGGCCAGGAGTTGCGTTCACGCTATCTCAACCCCGAATTCGCCGGGCAGATGATGCAGGAGGGCTACGCGGGCGGCCGGCACGTCTGGAAGGCCGTGGACTACCTGTGGGGCTGGCAGGTGGTCTACCCAGAAGCCGTTGACGCCGCCAAGTGGCAGGAGATGCATGAGGTCTGGATAAACGACCGGTATGACCTCGGCATCGAGTCCTTCTTCGAGGAGCACAATCCCTATGCACGTCAAGGCATCGCCTCGCGCATGCTCGAGGTCGTGCGCAAGGGCTACTGGGATGCGCCCGCGCAGACCCGCGCGGAACTGGTCGAAGCCTACGTCGATTCCCTGGTCCGGCACGGCCCGGCCTGCGAACATCTAAGCTGCGACAACCCGGAGCTGCAGCAGTTCGTGCGCAAGACCGCGGCCAGTGTCGGACTGGACTCGCAGCGGATCGAGGCCGCCATGGACAATATCGAACGCGCCACCGGGCGGAGCATCGAGGTCGCGCTGGCCGAGCGCACCGCCGACAAGGTCCGCTGGCATCAGCCGCCGCCGGAGCCCGCCGCGCCCGCCGAAGAGTCGCCGGATAAAGAGACCTCGGTCAGCGGCTACAAGATGATTGAGGAGGACAGGGAACGGCAGGAAGCGTTGCAGGCACCTCCGCAAGAGATAATCGATCTGCTCGCGCTGGCCGGCCTCACATTCCTGCTAGCCAGTCTGTTTTCCGGATCCGCGAGTCGCTATCGCGATGTCTATCGGCTCATGTCGAAGAGTACATAAATTCAAAGGAGGCGGGACACGATTGACAGAACAGTACTGAGCCTGACGCTGGCCGTCGGCATACGCGTTGACCACTGACGGCTTGGTTGCCAAGCGGTCCGGTGCATTCTACGGCACCACGGGCGAGGGACATCTGCGGGTGTGCTTTGGCTCGGAGCTGATGGCGCATGTCGAATCTGCGCCATGTGAGGGAAACGATCCAGAATGTGAATCGGGCGCCCGCCTTCCTGCCAATCACTTTCAAGTACGGCTTCCACATGTACTTGTGGCCGCGCCGCCAGGCGATTCATCGATACCGATCGTCTCAATTCGGAGATCCGCGGTCCACGTGGCTGCGGTACCGCTCTTCATCTACACTGCGTGATTCGATCGGGTTTTAGCAGACCAATGGGGGAAACCTTGAAGGATAGAGACGACGCCCCGCTGCGCGCCGGCTTGCCAGGGAGGGATGCATGACCCGGCGTGTCGACCTCGCCATCACCGGTGGAGAGGTACTCACCATGACCGATGCAGGCACCGCCGTCGATACGGACGTGCTGGTGCACGAAGGTAGCATTGTCGCTCTGGTGCCGACGACGACCTCACCGGATTACCGTGCAGATGAAACGCTCGATGCCAGGGGCCGGGTGATTATGCCGGGCTTCAGCAACTGTCACACACATATCGGCTCCAACGTGCTGCTGCGCGGCATGAACGAGGACGTCCGGCTCTTTGAGTGGCTGCAGAGCATGTGGCACCTTAAGCAGAATTTCGACCACGAGACCCTGCGCCTTGCCAGCCTGGCGGGTCTTGCGGAAATGGCGCTTTCCGGCATCACCAGTTTCAACGAACACTTCGACGCCTACGCCGTGCAGCCGGAAATTGCAGCGCTTGGGATCGTTCCGCTGCGCGCAACGCTCGGTTACGGCTTCGCGGATATCGGTCTCTACGCCGATGTCGCCGACTGGACCTATCGCGCCCTGGATCACTTCGGTGATTACGTCGCCGCCTATCACGGCGCTCACGCCGGGCGCCTTCAGATCTCCCTGTCACCCCATGCAACCTACTCCTGCACCGAGCGGCTATGGAAGCGCTGTAGCGAGGTCGCCGCGGAGTACGATCTCGCAATTCACACGCACCTTTCCGAGGGCCAGCAGGAACACAGCTACGTGCTAAAGCAGTACGGAACGACGCCGACCGGGTGGCTCAGTCAACTGGGGATCCTCGGGCCCAACCTGACCGCGGCGCACTGCACCACACTCACAGCGAGCGATATTGAACTGCTCGCGGCCGCGGGCACACGGGTCGCACACTGCCCTATCAGTAACGCCAAGCTCTGCTCCGGGATCATGCCCATCCGGGCACTGCGCGCGGCGGGCGTGACCGTGGGGCTCGCCACTGACGGCCCGGCGAGCCACAACACGCTCGACATGTTTCAGGAAATGAAGTTCGGGGCCATCACCCACAAGAACGCGCAGCAGGACCCGGAGCTGTTGACGGTGGATGAAATGCTACTCATGGCAACCCGCGATGCCGCCGCGGCTATGCACCTGGAGACTGTCGGCACCATCGCGGCGGGACAGCGCGCTGACCTCATTGTGGTGGATCTCGATCGACCGCACTGCGCGCCGCGCTACGACAGCGCCGCGGCCCTGGTCTATTCCAGCAGGGCCGACGACGTTGTGCATACCGTCGTCGATGGCAACGTAATTGTAGAGGATCGCCGTATTCGCGGCCTCGACGTCCCCGCGTTGCTCGCCGAGCTGCGGGCGCGGGCGCAGGCCTTGCGCAGTCGGAGCGGCGTCTGACGTGAGTCCCTCACACCCGGATGCAGCTGTACACCCGGTAGACGAGCACCTGCCACTGCGCTGGATGCTGCCGCTCGCGCTGCAGCATCTGCTGGCTGCCTATGCGAGCATTCTGGTCACGCCGCTGGTGCTCGCATCTGCACTTAACTGGCCACCGCAGCAGACCGCGTTCATACTCTCTGCCGGGCTTTTCGGCAGCGGTATTGCCACGCTGATTCAGTGCCTCGGGCTGGGGCCACTGCCCATCGGTACTCGGCTACCAGTTATCCAGGGTACAACCGTTGCGGTTATCCCGCCGCTGATCGCCATCGGTGCGAGCGAGGGACTAGCCGTCATGTTCGGAGCCACCCTGGTTGCCGGTGCCGTCTGCTTTTTTCTGGCGCCGGCCTGGAGTCGGCTGCTGCGCTTCTTTCCGCCCCTGGTCACCGGCACAGTCATTACCGTCATCGGCGTAAGCCTGTTTCCGGTCGCAGTCATGTGGTTGAGCGGTGATCGTGGCTTTGGCGCCCAGCAGATTGCGCGGTCGGAGCTGGCACTGGGACTGGGGACCTTTGTTGCGGTCGTGCTGCTGATCCGTTTCGGTAGTGGGCTTGTCGCGCGGTCGGCGATTCTCCTAGGACTGGTCGGGGGCAGCCTCGCGGCAACAGTTTTCGGGCTACTCGAGTCACCGCCGATCGCCGATGGCGCCTGGTTCGTGCCTCCGCAGCCTCTGTCTTTCGGTATCCCGTCCTTTACGCTTGGGGCCTCCCTCGCCATGACGCTGGCAATGCTGGTCACCATGGTGGAATCCACCGGCGACTACCTGGCGGTTGGCGAGATCTGCGAGCGCCCCGTCGATGAGCGCACCCTGGCGGCCGGACTCCGCGCCGAAGGACTGGCGACAATCCTCGGCGGCCTGTTGAACGCGTTTCCGTTTACAACGTTCTCACAGAATATCGGCGTTATCCGCGTTTCCGGCATACGCAGCCGCTACGTGGTCGCAACGACCGGCGTAATGCTGCTGGGCCTCGGTCTGACACCTGTAATTGCGCGCTTCGTGGCAGTCATACCATCGCCAGTGCTGGGTGGCTGCGCCCTGGTCCTATTCGGGAGCATTGCGGCAACGGGCATTCAGATCCTGGCTCGCGTCAACTTTGAATCCACCGGCAATCTGGTGACTGTCGGCGCCAGTCTGGGCACCACCATGGTCGCTGTCGCCAACCCGGTGTATTTCGATGCGCTACCCGCCTCTGCCGCGGACGTCCTGAACAACCCTATCGCCCTCGGCGGCGTAACCGCGGTTGCACTGAACCTGCTCTTCAACGGCAGTGGCATGACAGCCGAACAGAATCCCTGATCCGTTCGGGAGTGGGCGAACGCAGATCGCACTACGGCGGCAGCGCGCATAGTCTCTACCCAGAGACTGGACGACGAGACACCGGCGCACAGTTTCACCATCCTGCTTGCCGAGCTATCAAGCCTCGTGCGCAAAACCTGTCGCACGCCGGGCCAGGGGGTCCGGCGGGGTATTTATATCGCCTGATGGATTTTTCAACTACACTCCTCGGCGATTAAAGCAACGGACCACGGATCGAGCGAAGGGGACAGGATGCATCGGTTCACAGCACGGGAGCTTGTCAGTCTCCTGCTCCTGCTGGCGTTCTCAGCCGGCATTGCATTGCCGGCACAGACACAGCCCCTGCAAACGCATCAGATCTCCAGTGCTGACGAACACAACCTTGCCCCCCAGACCCAGTGGATGATGGAGCCGGAGCAGGAGCTGGAACCGGAAGCCATCGCGGCGGATCCGCAGGGGTATGAATGGCAGTCGATCGACGATGATAAGCTGAATCTGGGGCTGGAAGCCCGGCCCATCTGGTTGGCCGTTAGGTTCAATGCACCCAATAGCGTCCGGCGCTATCTGAGCGTGGATTACCCGCCTCTGGATGATGTCCGTTTTTACCTATTCCGGAATGGCGAGCTGGTCCAATCCAATGCAACCGGTGACCAGCTTCCGTTCAGCGATCGGGCCATTCCTTACCATAACTTTGTTTTCCCGCTGGCGCTTGATGCCGGCGAGGACTATCTACTGCTGGTGCGGATACAGACGGCTGGAGCACTCCAGGTGCCGCTGCGCCTATGGTCACCGGAGGCTTTTATCGGTTTTTCCGGGAGCTCCACGGCACTGCAGATGATGTTCCTGGGTATCATGGCCGCTCTGGGCATCTACAACCTGCTTATCTGGGTGGCGGTTCGGGATGCGGCCTATCTCTGGTACGTACTCTCTGTGACCACTTTTACGCTCGGCCAGGTTGCTGTAAGGGGGCTCGGCTTCCAATACCTCTGGCCCGGCTTCCCAGCGTTCAACGTCGTCAGTGTGCCGTTATTCATCTCACTGAGTCTGGCAACAGCTGCATTCTTTGCCCATCAATTTCTCAATATCAGGCATTACAGTTCTGGCTGGTCATGGACGATCCGGGTGGTAGGAAATATCGGCGTGCTGCTCGCCATCCTCAGCCTGATTCTCAGTTACCATACCATTCTGGGTATCATGATCATTGCCGTCGCTGGCGGATCCTCTTTGATTTTCCTGAGTGCCTGCTACCTCTGGTGGCGAGGTGAGGTACTGGCGCGTTTCTACGTCATCGCCTGGAGTGTGTTTCTAATCGCTAATATCGCCAATTCGATGAGTAAGTACCGGCTTTTACCCTCAACAACACTGGTTGAACACAGTCCCCAATTCGGCGCCATCATCGAGATGCTGCTACTGTCATTTGCCCTGGCATGGCGCATCAACCAGGAGCGCGAACGCCGTGAGCAGGCCCAGGCGGAGGCATTGGTAGCACAGCGGGAAGCCAATGAGCACCTTGATGCACGGGTGAATGAACGTACCGAAGAATTGCGTGATGCCTACGACAAACTCAAGGAAATGAGCGAGCTGGATGGCCTGACGCAACTCAAGAACCGCCCCTATTTTGATCAGGCCCTGGAACGCGAATGGCGGCGTAACATGCGGGAAGTCCAGACCATCTCCCTTTTGATGATCGATATCGACTACTTCAAGACCGTTAACGACACCCTTGGCCA
>CAYFVJ010000076.1:0-3281 GCA_964346555.1 uncultured Alteromonadaceae bacterium
AGGCGCCTCGACCACCGCCACGCCGGCAAAGGGCAAGAAAGCAGCGGCGGAGAAAACTCCCGGCAAAAAGAAGGTCGCGGCAAAAAATAAAGCGGCGGTGAAAAAGGCCACAGCAAAAAAAGCCCCAGCGAATAAGGCTGCAGCGAAAAAAGCGCCGGCGAAGAAAGCCGCAGCGAAAAAAACCGCCGCCGGGAAGACGCCCGCAAAAAAAGCCGCTACCGGGAAAGCGCCGGCGAAGCGTAAGTCAGTGTCCGGGAAGGCTACGGCGAAGAAAACGACAACAAACAAGACGGCTGCGAAGAAAAAATCGGCCGCGTCCGATACGAGCGCGCCAAAGGCACGGCGCGGACCGGGACGCCCCAAGGCCACGCCGAAGACGTCACGGTAATCTACCCCGCGGGCGGCCTGAAAGAAGATGTCGTTGCGCTGCGTCGCCTTTCAGCGCGGTGTGCGCTCCCGACGCAATGCGCGCACCGCGCGGTCTTCGCCCCCGGTATCCAGTCGCCCCGGCAACGCAATCTGGAACTCGACCGGAAAGTTCACTGCGTCGGTATTCTGATCCAGTTGCAGCCGCAAAGGCTGATCCAGGGTCAGTAGTGCCCCGCAGGCTTCTCCGGCGTCGCAGATAGTCAGGTCGTTGTCGAGGTCGGTGCCGGCAAACAGCTGGTAGTCCCCGGCCGGCGCCGGAGGTAACTCAAAGCGGTAGCCATCACTGCTGCGCGTGACAGTCTGCGCGGGCACGCTGTCGGTTTCGGGATCGTAAAGCAGCACGTAGAGCGTGCCGATATCGGTGTCCGCGTTATCGCCGACCGCGATCAGCACGCGCACGCGCAGCGTGTTTGCGGTCGAGCGCACCCGGATTTCCGAGCTGTAGATGCCCGCGGTCAGTGCGCCGCGCTGCACATTTACCGCGTAACGCCCCAGGCCTGCGTTGTCGGTATCCAGCGCGCGCAGGGATAACCAGTCTGCCGGTGCCTCGAGTGAGTTCACCCGGGCGCCGCCAGTGCCGGAGATCACCAGCTGTAGCGACTGCGCGCGGCTGCCGAAATTGATTACGTCGCTGGAGGCGCTGATCTGCGCCGCCGTCGGAATGGATTCACCAAAGGCATTGATGGCAGCGTCCACGGCCTTGCGCGCGTTGATGATGCCGACGCCGAAGTCGTCGTCGCGACCCGCGTCGCCGGCGTCATCCGTCAACTCTCCCGCGGCCAGCAGACTGGCGATGTCATCGCCGCTCAGGTCCGGGTTGACGCTTTTCATGAGCGCCAGCACAGCGGACACGTGGGGGGCTGCCATCGAGGTGCCGCTGGCGAAAGTGTAGGCAAAGTCGCCCTCGGCGGCGTCGGTGCTGAGGACGCCGTCCGGGTAGCCATCACCGTTGACGTCCTGGCCGCTGTCGCCACCGGGTGCCGCCAGATCGATGCTGCTGCCGCGATTGGAGTAGGGCGCGAGCTCGCGCTGGGCATCCACCGCGCTAACCGAGAAGACATCCGGGTATCCCGCGGGATAGCTGGGCTGGCGGCTGCGCTCATTGCCAGCAGCGGCGACCACGCTGATACCCCGGCTGCGTACTTCGCGGTACAGGTCGCGATTGAACTCGCTGAATCCTTCGCCGCCAACGCTCAGGTTAATGATGTCTGCCGGCTGTGCCGGCAGGGTGCCGGAGTCGTTGGCGAGCCCAGCGGCGAAGCGTACGGCCTGGGCGATGTCATAGCTGGTGCCCGCGCCGCCTCGGCCGAGGGCGCGCAGAGGCATGACCCGCGTGTTCCAGGCGGCGCCCGCGACACCGATACGGTTGTTGCCCGCGGCGGCGATCGTGCCGGCAACGTGGCTGCCATGGAAGTTGCCGCTGAGATTGCCCGCGCCGTTATCCTCGGGGTCGGGGTCGATGCCATCGCCATCGCCGGCGCTTTGCACATCGCGAATAAAGTCGTAGCCCGGAACCAGCTGCCCGGCGAGGTCCGGGTGGCCACCGAGGATGCCGGTATCCACCACGGCGACGATGACACCCGGATCGCCCGTGGTGATGTCCCAGGCCGCTGGCAGGTTGATCAATGGATAATGCCACTGTAGCGGGTAGCCCTCGTCGTTGGGTGCCGCCATCGCTCTGACCCGGTAGTTCGGCTCCGCTGACGCGACACCCGGCTCGCGCGCCAGATGCTTGATGCTCAGAAGTGTCTGCCAGGCTGACTGCAGCGCCGCATCGCGGATTGCCCCACGCCGCTCGCGCAGGCGTCCCAGGCGCTTGCGGAGAGTCGCCATATCTCCGCCCGCAGCTTGCAGACTGAACAATCCACGCCGGCCCCGGCTCCCGGCGACCCGGCGCAGGGCCAGGCGATCAGCCAGTCGCCTCTCGGCGGCGATCGGATCCAGTGCGGGATCGGCGTCTTCCCCGTAATAGCGCAGAACGGCCTGATCGGCGAGCACGTTGGCGTAGCGCTCTGCTGCTGGCGCCACGGAGGCGCCGCTGCCGATCGCTAGGTTGTAGAGCGTCGCACCCGAGAACAGCGAGACATTGACGAAGTAGAGGCCGTCTTCAGGTACTGCGACAGATTCAAAATCGGTGGTATCAATGGAGAAGTCGACGACATTGCCGGACTCGTCGTAGAGATAGAGATCCGCATCGCCAGCGTTCGCGTTGGCCACCAGCAGCGTGATGCTCTGTCCCTCAAAAAGACTGACGCGGTAGAAGTCCTCGACATCGCCGGCCACCTGCGAGCGACCCTCCGCGCCGGCGCCGGGCTCGTTCAGGTAGCCGCCGACGGTTATGGGGTTGGGCAGAGGCTGGGCGCTGTCTATGCTGCCATTGTCGGTTGAGGAGTTAAGCGTGTCGTTGTTGGTGAGGTCGATGGCCTGACTGGTGCCGATCGCCAGGCGGCCACTGACCGTGTAGCTGACCGTATCCGCCGCCGGCTGGATCGTGAGCGAGACCGAGGCCGTATTCTCTGCGCCGTCGTCGTCGGTCACCCGGAGGGAGAAAGCCAGCGGCGTCGGTTCGGCGAACGGCGGTGCGGTGAAGCTGGCGCTGGCCCGGTCGGCGCCGGTCAGCGAGACAGCGGGACCACTGGTCTGCGACCAGGCGTAATCGCTGATACGGCCATCCGGATCGCTGCTGGCGCTGCCATCGAGGTTTACCGTCTGACCGGTGGCCGCGCTGTCTGGCGCCTCGATACGTGCCTGGGGCGGCTGGTTGGCGGACGCCATCGGCGCGCCGGGTGTGCCGGCGCTGCCGCCACCCCCGCCGCCGCAGCCGATCAGCAAGCCGATCAGCGCTGCAGCAA
>CAYFVJ010000076.1:3381-11738 GCA_964346555.1 uncultured Alteromonadaceae bacterium
ACGGTGAGGAGGGCTTCCGGCAGCGCCGCGGCCTGGCGCAGGCTGAAGCCCTGGGGAACGGGCAGGCACTGGCTGACCGGCGCCACGGTGTAGTCGGCATAGCCGCCGCCGTGGGTCAGAGCGCAGACGCGGTCACCGGTCTGCCAGTCTCCCGCCTTTTCACCCCGCCCCACTACCGTACCCGCCACTTCCAGGCCTAGGATCGGCGAGGCGTCTTCTGGGGGTGGGTACAGGCCCTTGCGCTGAAGCAGGTCGGCGCGATTGATACCGGCGTGATCGACCTGGATCAGGACCTGGTCGGGGGCCGGTTCCGGCATTGCCTCCTCTGCCAGGGACAGCGACTGGTCATCCGGGTCGACGGCGACGAACTGGCGCCGTTGTGGGAGTGAGTCCGTATTCTGCATGCTGGCTTCCTCTCGCGGCTGTTTTTTGCCTGCAAGCCGCGCGTGTATATAACGCCGCGCTGTCTTTTCGCGCGGGCGACCGCTTGCTACTCTGGCACACAAGGCGCAGGCACCGCCAACACGCGACCGCCTGCGCCTGCCATACAATCAGAATAAGGCTAATCTTCATGTTCAGTAAATTAAAGCACTCCCTGTACTTTGCGCTCGTGCGCGTCCTCACGCACTTTGCGCCACCACTGTCCTACCTGGTATTTGCCGGTGCGGGCAGCGCGCGCCAGCTCTGTGAGCACATCGCGCGCAGCGGCGCAAACCGGGTACTGGTGGTGACAGACAAGCCACTGCGCGAGCTGGGCCTTGCCGATACCGCCGTGCAGGGCCTGGTGGATGCCGGTGTCGAGCTTGCCTGGTATGACGGTGTGCAGCCGGACCCCACCTTTGCCCAGGTAGAAGAGGGCATCGCGACACTGCGCGCCTGCGGCGCCGATACCCTCCTCGCGGTGGGTGGCGGCTCCTCGATCGACGCCGCCAAGGTGATTGCCGCCGGCGGTGGCAGTGACGAAGACCCCCGTAACTGGATCGGGCTGGGTAAGGTGAAACACGAGGTTCTGCCTCTCTATGCCATCCCGACGACCGCCGGTACCGGTTCCGAAGCCACCATGGGTGCGGTCATTTCCGACAGCGAAACGCATGAAAAGGGCGTGATCTCGGGGGCGGGGCTGCTGCCGGCTGCCGCGGCGCTGGATAGTGACCTCATGCTCGGGCTGCCGCCGGCGATCACCGCGGCCACTGGCATCGATGCGCTGACCCATGCCATTGAGGCGTATATCTCCATCTGGGACCGGGGTACCCGCACCGAGTGCTCCAGGCGCGCGGTGAAGCTGGTGTTCGATCATCTGCGCACGGCCTACAGCGAGGGCGACAACCGTGACGCGCGCGATGCAATGAGCCTGGCCGCGTATTACGCGGGTATGGCGATCAACCAGGTCAACGTCGGCAACGTGCACGCCATCGCCCATCAACTCGGCGGCAGGTATGGCATTCCCCACGGCTACGCGAACGCCCTGGTGCTGCCACACGTGCTCGAGTACTGTCGCGAGGAATCCGGACCGCGACTGGCGGAACTGGCGCGTCTGGTGGGGGTTGCCCGCGAGGATCAGTCGCAATCAGAGCAGGCCCTGGCGTTCATCGAGGCGGTGCGGCAGTTGCGCGCGGATGTCGGCATCGCCGATACGTCCGCGAAGGTGAAGGCTGAGGATTTTGACCACCTGGTGGATCTCGCCGTTGCCGAGGGCAGCGGCTACCTGGTGCCACGTTTGCTGGACCGCCACAATGCCCGTGCGATTCTCGCCAAGATTGCGGCGCATTGAGATGACCGGTTGAACTGAGTTGCGCCTGCCCGCCCGGCGCAGGCGGAATCATTCCAGATAGCCGACGGTGTGCGGTATCTGTTCGTACCAGTAAACCCCATCTCTGTCGCTGCTGCGTCGCGCGCGGCGCCGATACAGCAGGCAGTTGAGGTGCGCCAGCGTCTCGCCGGTTGCCAGTCCCAGTGACTGGCTGTCTATCTCGCGCTTGAACAAGGCGGGGAAGCAATCCACGGCGCGCCTTGGCTGGTCGAGAAATTCATACAGGTTGTCGAGATCGCGGTAGTGGCCCTCCAGTAGCTGGCTCAGGCGTACGTGCAGGCCGTAGAAAGGCGCCTCGTGCGAGGGCAGTACTAACAGGTCGTCGGGCAGAGTTTCGCGGATGCGTGCACCGGAGGCCAGCCAGTCCTTCAGCGGGTCGCCCTCGGGTTCGGTGGGAAATACAGACACATTCGGCGAGATACGCGGCAGTACCTGGTCGCCGGCAATCAGCAGCCCGAGTTCCGGGCAGTACAGGCAGGCGTGCTCTGGCGAGTGGCCGCTGCCGACGATGACCTGCCAGTAGCGTCCGCCGATGGTCAATGTCTGGCGGTCCACAAGGCGCCGAAAGCTGTCCGGCAGCGTATGTATGGCTTTGCCGAAGAAGCCGAAACGCTTGCGGTAGTGCTCCAGGTCTTCTTCTGAATAACCGGCGCGGCGGTAGAAATCCAGCGCCGCCGCCGGGGCCTCACGCCCGGTATCCGCGACCAGCGCGCGGCACATCAGGAACTCCTCCCGGGACATCCACAGCTCACAGCCATGTTGCTCGACGATCCAGCCGGCCAGGCCAACGTGGTCAGGGTGCATGTGGGTACAGATCACGCGGTTGACCGGTCTGCCCGCCATAAAGCCGTCGAACAGCTCCTGCCAGGTCTCGCGCGCCTCGGGTAGAGCCAGGCAGGTATCGACCACGGTCCAGCCCGCGTCGTCTTCCAGAAGCCAGAGGTTAATGTGGTCGAGGCTCATGGGCATGCGGAACCGCACCCACCAGACACCATCGGCAATGCGTTCGGGAACACCGGGTTCAGGATTGACCTGACGGCCGAACGGGTAGGTTAATCCGCGGTAGGTTTCCGGATTGTAAGCGGGCATGGCTCGGTTGTTCGCTGAGGAAAAGTGTCTATAGTGGGTGACGGGAGGTAGGCTTGTCCAGTCTGATAGCTATATGTGACAGGCGCGCAAAATATGTCGACAAACTTGCGTAACAGCAATATCCGGCGACTGAAGACACAGGACTTCGAGGTTCTGATCGTCGGCGGCGGAATCAATGGCGCAGTGGCCGCCGCCGCCCTGACGGGGCGTGGCGTCAGCACCGCCCTGATCGATCGCGATGATTTCGCCGGTGGCGTCAGCTCTAACTCCAGCAACCTGGCCTGGGGTGGCATCAAGTACCTGGAGAGCCACGAATACCTGCTGGTCAATAAACTCTGCCAGTCGCGCAATGAATTGATGCGGGCGTATCCCTCCACCGTGCGCGAGATCCGCTTTTTCACTACCATTCAGCGCGGCTTTCGTTTCCACCCCTTTTTCGTCTTTCTGGGTTCGGTGCTGTACTGGCTCATCGGCCGTTGCAAGACGCAACCGCCGCGCTATCTCTCGGCGCGCGGCGTCGAGGCCACGGAACCCGGCATCAACACCCGCAACGCCGCGGGTGGGGTCGAATATTCCGATTGTTATCTATACGACAATGACGCTCGCTTTGTTTTCAACTTTATCCGCAGGAGCCTGGATTTCGGCTGCGTCGCCGCCAACTATGTGGGCTCGCAGGAGGCCCGGTTCGACGGCGAATACTGGCACACCACGGCACGGGATGAACTCACGGGGGAAACATTCCCGGTGCGGTCGCGAGTCCTGGTGAATACCTGTGGTCCCTGGGTCGACCCGTTCAATGCGCAGGTGGGCACGACCACGCAGCACCGCCATTTGCTGTCCAAGGGCATTCACCTCATTGTCGATCGCGTGACGGACAACAAGCGCGTACTGGCTTTTTTTGCCAGTGACGGCCGCCTGTTCTTCCTGATTCCCATGGGCCAGAAAACCTGTATCGGCACCACTGATACCCGGGTCGAGGCACCCGAGGTGGGTGTCACCGAAGAGGATCGGCGCTTCGTGCTGGACAACGTGAACGCTCTGCTCGAACTGGACAAGCCGCTGACGTCGGCGGACGTGATCGCCGAGCGCGTCGGCGTGCGTCCGCTGGCAGTGACCGGCAGCGACAGCGGTGCGGACTGGGTGCAGCTGTCGCGCAAGCACGAGATCGAAGTGGATAATGCGCGGCGCCAGATCAGCATTTTCGGTGGCAAGCTCACCGATTGCCTGAACGTGGGCGATGAGGTGGCTGAGCGGGTTGCGGAGCTCGGGGTCACGCTGCCTGATCCGCGGGCGCACTGGTATGGTGAGCCCGAAAAGCAGATACGCGAGCGCTTCATGTTCCAGGCGAGGCTGATGAATCTCGATGCCATGACTGATCCCTGTTCCTCCGAGCCACTGTCTGAGCGCTTCTGGCGGCGCTACGGTGAAGCTGCGTTTGAGCTCCTGGAGCGGATTCGCGAGGACGAAGACAGTGTCAGGTTGCTTATCAAGACGGCGGAATACACACGCTGTGAGATTGAACTCGCCGCGCGCCGCGAGATGATCGTCAAGCTGGAGGATTTCATGCGACGCCGCTCAAAGATCGAGCAGGTGGTGCGCTGGGATACGATCGAGGTAGCGGAAGGGCTGCGTCACGCCTGTGAAATCCTGTTTGCCGATGAGGCGGAAGCAAAACTCGGGGAATATCTGTCGCAGGGCGAGCCGGCGCTGCGCGCCGCCGGCTGATGGCCAATCAGGAAGTTTCTTTGCCGCCGATCAACCCCAGGCGCACTCGTGGACGGGAAGTCTCAGGCGACAGCCAGATGTCGATAAAATGCTGTCCGAAGTCGTCGTCCTCGATACGACCCAGTCGCTCACCATTGAAATAGAACGTCGCGTCGCTGTCGTTGTCCAGCTCCAGCGCGAGCACATCGTTTTTGTTGATGTCGGGCCACAGTGTCAGCAGTTGCTGCATCCACTCGTTCTGGCGTTCGTGCGTGACACCCAGTGACTCCCACTCCTCGCCGGTACGCTTGACCAGATCCTCGGCGCTGATATCCCGCAGGTACTCGATTTCGAGCTTCAACGGCCGCTTGCCGCGTTCGTACGTGCCACCGGGTGCGTACAGGCGGGAATCGTAGATTGACCAGAACAGTACCTTCAGGCGTGCCTCGCCGACTTTCTTGAGTTCCTCCTCGGAGGCCTGCAGTGTGGGCGCAACCGATATTGCCGCGGCCATTGCCAGTGCCCAGCGCGCCGCGCATTGCAATGCCCATCGATTCACTTTCATGTCCTGTGTAGTCTCGCTCTATTCGCTGAGATTTGTGGATTTACCCATACTGAGACCGCAGTCGGGTCACAGATGTTCCTTCTTGCGTTAGGGTGGAGCGCCAATGGCCCTGTATTGGGATGCCATCCTCGTTAGTGCCATCCGATTACTCACGGCAAGGGGTTTGAGAGAGACATATGTTTTCAGAACAAGCGCTGTTTGCGGCTATTGATTCGCGTGATGCCGAGGGATTTGCGGCGCTGCTGCACGCGGACGCGGTGTTTTATTTTGGCAATGCGCCACCGGTGCAGGGGCGGGAGGCGATCCGGGAGGTGGTTGCCGCGTTCTTCGCGTCTATCGCTTCCGTGCAGCACCAGCTGGAGGATGTGTGGCGACCGCCGGAGACGCTCATCTGTCATGGCGACGTGACCTATGTCCGACACGACGACAGCCGTTTGACGGTACCGTTTGCCAACGTGCTGCGTCTGGACGGAGGGCTGGCGCGCGATTACCGGATTTTTGTCGATATTTCCGCGCTGTATGCGCCAAGCGGTGTCAGTTGATACCGTAGTATAAGGCCGTCGCGTCCAGTGCCAGGCCCAGCTTGTCGATTAGGATATCGATCTCCTCAATGCTGCAGACCAGTGGCGGTGCGGTGATCATGGCGTCGCCTGTCTGGCGCACCATGAGGCCGTTAGTGTTGGCCTGATCGCGGCAGTACACCGCGCCGGCGGATTGCGGCGCCAGGCGCTCCCGCGACGCCTTGTCACGCACCAACTCCAGGGCGGCAAACAGGCCCTTGCCGCGCACTTCGCCGACGATCGGGTGGTCGATGAACTCGCTCAGCCGGCGCTGGAAGTGCGGCGCGATATCCCGCGCGGCGGATTCGATAATGCCGGTTTCCTCGAGAATACCCAGCGTGGCGAGGCCAGCGGCGCAGGAGGCGGGGTGCCCGGAGTAGGTGAGGCCGTGCGCAAATTCACCGCCGCCACCGAGAAGCACGTCGCTGATGGCGTCGCTGACCAGCACGCCACCGAGGGGCATGTAGCCGTTGGTAATGGCCTTGGCAAAGGTCATGAGCTGGGGCTCGATGCAGTAGCTCTCGCTGCCCCACCAGGACCCGGTGCGACCGAATCCGCAGATGACTTCATCGGCGATCAGCAGGATGTCGCGCTCATTGCAGATGCGCTGTATTTCGGGCCAGTACGTGTCTGGCGGAATGATCACTCCGCCGGCGCCCTGTACCGGTTCGGCGATGAACGCGGCGACGCGTTCCTCACCCAGCTCGTCGATCTTTGTCTCCAGTTCCCGTGCCACGGCTATGCCGAACTCGTCGGGGCTTTGCTCGCCACCGAGCTCGAACCAGTGCGGCTGGTTGATATGATGCACGTAGTCGAGTCCGATCGCCTGTTCGTGCATCGCCTGCATGCCGCCAAGAGACGCCGCGGCGATAGTACTGCCGTGGAAGGCATTCTTGCGGCTGATGATCTGCTTTTTTCCCGGTTTGCCCAGGAGATCATAGTAGCGGTGCACCAGGCGTATGTTGGTGTCGTTGGCCTCCGAGCCGGAATTGGTAAAGAACACGTGGTTGAAATTGCCGGGGGACAGCCGTACTAGTTCGCCTGCCAGTTCCACCGCGGGTTGGTTGGAACAGCGGAAGAAATTGTTGTAATACGGCAGCGCCTGCAGTTGTCGATGCACGGCTTCCACAATGGCCTTCTGGCTGTAGCCCAGATTGCAGCACCAGAGTCCGGACATGCCGTCGAGCATGGCCTTGCCGTCGCTGTCATAAATATAGATGTGCTCCGCGCGACTGATGATGCGTCCGCCGTCCCTCGCGTAGTTCCCGAGGTCGGTGAACGGGTGCAGGTGGTGAGACTGGTCGAGCCGGCGCAATGTCGCAGTATCAGCGGGTTCGTTCATGGGTGCTGCCTCGGTTGCGTGTGGGTCAGCCGCGGACGCAGCTTTTGCCTGGCGTGTTTCGGCGCAGGCGCTGCGAATCAGCTGCATGCAGGCGATCAGGGTGTCGTCGCGCGCAGTCGCGGGTACTTATCAGTGAGTCGGGGAACACAATCGTCCGGCCATGCCGGCAGAGCGTATACTAAATGCTTCAATTCCTTGAGCGGAAGATGTTCTGATGCGAGAGAATACAGCACCCGGCGGAAAATACTGGCCTGAGACACACCGCGCTCCGGGGCCACGCTGATGCGGCGAATCCTGCTGTGGCTGCTGGCGGCATTGATACTGGTGCTTGCCGCGGCCTACCTGTTGCTGACCTTCGGCCTGCAGCCCACGGCATTTCCCGCTGCCAGCCAGAGCGCCGCCCGGCTGGAATCGGGTGATCTCAGCGTGGTCAGCGCTGACATAGCGCTGGTCGATAGCCAGCGCCCTACGCCGCGCAACCGCGATTACCCGGGTGATGACTCGCGCGAACTGAAAGGGACCGTGTGGTTCCCGGATAGCGGTGGCCCCTACCCGCTTATCCTGCACAGCCACGGCTTCACTTCCAGCCATCGCAACGGTGCCTACCTCGCACACCATCTGGTCAGTCACGGCTATGTCGTCGTCGCCGTGGATCACCCGCTCACGCACATGTTCGCCCCGGGGGACCCGAACGTGCGGGATGTGGTCAATCAGCCCGGGGACCTGAGCTTTCTGATCGATGTTCTGACAAGCACGCCGGAACGACTCGATCCGGCGCTGGCCGGCAGGGTCGACGGGGATCGAATCGGCGTGATGGGAATTTCTCTCGGTGGCCTGACCGCAACGCTCGTCGGCTACCATCCGGAACTGCGGGATGAGCGTGTGGATGCCGTGCTGTCGATCGCCGGCCCCACGGTATTCCTGACGCCGTCATTCTTCCCGGCGCGTCCGCAGCCCTTTCTGATGCTTGCGGGTGACGCCGATGCGCTGGTGCCCTGGGCCGCGAATGCCCGGCCCGTGCCCGGGAAAATACCGGGTGGGCAGCTGCTTACGCTCGCAGCCGGCTCCCACACGGGATTCTCCGGTGGTACCGCCCTCCTGCGCTGGATGCGCAATACCGACGTCGTCGGCTGCTGGTCGGTGCAGCGCAACCTGGACCTGGAGGACGATACCGACTGGTCAGAGCTGCTCGGCGGCGCGGCGCTGGGGGTGGATGACAGTGTCGCGCTGGGGCTGTGCGACTATGACACGCTGCCAGAAACGATGCATGTTTTGCGACAGCACATG
>CAYFVJ010000077.1:0-11399 GCA_964346555.1 uncultured Alteromonadaceae bacterium
GCGCTGCGGGTCAACGTCGACCTCTTCACCCGCGACATCACCGTGGGCGGGCCGGATCGGCTCGAAAACGAATCAATCGCTGCCGGTGGCGCCGCCCCTGCCGAGACACCGGTATCGCCAGAGGTAACATCAGAATCGGCACAGCGCGACGGTTTTTTTGCCCGCCTGCGTCGTGGCCTGGGGCGCACCAGCGATAACCTGGTTGCGGGGGTCGGCAATCTTTTCCTGGGGCGCAAGGAAATCGATGCCGATCTGCTTGAAGAGCTCGAGTCGCAGCTGCTGATGGCGGATGTGGGTGTCGAGGCGACCATGCAGACGATCGATCGTCTCACACAGCGTGTGTCCCGACGCGAGCTGACGCAGCCGGAAGCCCTGAGCGAGGCCCTTCGCGAGGAGCTGCTGGGAATACTGACCCCCTGCGAGAAGCCGCTGGATGTCAGTGGTCACACGCCCTACGTCATTCTGATGGTGGGTGTTAACGGGGTCGGCAAGACCACGACGATCGGCAAGCTGGCGAGCCGCTACCGCGAGCAGGGATTGTCGGTCATGCTGGCCGCAGGGGATACCTTCCGCGCGGCCGCGGTTGAGCAGTTGCAGGTCTGGGGTGAGCGCAACGAGGTGCCGGTCATCGCTCAGCATACCGGCGCGGACAGTGCTTCGGTCCTGTTTGATGCGCTCGCTTCCGCCAGGGCGCGCGAAATGGACGTGCTGATTGCGGACACCGCCGGGCGCCTGCACAACAAAGACAACCTGATGGAGGAACTGCGCAAAGTAGTGCGCGTCCTGCAAAAGCAGGACCCGGATGCGCCGCACGAAGTCATGCTGGTGCTGGACGCGGGCACCGGTCAGAACGCGCTTGCCCAGGCGAACCACTTTACCGAGGCGGTGGGGGTCACTGGCATTACGCTGACCAAGCTCGACGGCACGGCCAAGGGTGGCATCATTTTCGCTATCGCCCAGAAGCTCGGCCTGCCGATCCGCTACATCGGCGTAGGCGAGACCGCCGAAGACCTGCGGCCCTTCTCCGCCATGGAGTTCATCGACGCCCTGTTCAATCGCGAGTAGCTCGGATGATTTCTTTCGAGCGGGTCAGCAAGCGCTATGGCAATGGCCACGACGCGCTGCGCGACGTGACGTTCGATATGAGCCGCGACGAGCTGGTATTCCTGACCGGCCACTCGGGCGCGGGCAAGAGCACGCTGTTGCGATTGATCATGCTCATGGAACAGCCCACGCGGGGCCGTATCGTTGTTAACGGCAACGATCTATCACAGGTCGGCCGTCGCGGTGTCCCGGCGCACCGTCGCGGGGTCGGCGTGGTATTCCAGAATCACCGGTTACTGTTCGATCGCACGGTATTCGATAACGTCGCCCTGCCGTTGACTATTGCCGGATACGATGAGCGCGAGGTCGGCCGTCGCGTACGCGCGGCGCTGGACAAGGTCGGTCTGCTGGAGCATGAGCGCGCCATGCCCGTTACCCTGTCCGGCGGTGAGCAGCAGCGAGTCGGTATTGCCCGCGCCGTGGTGGGCCGCCCGCCCGTGCTGCTGGCGGATGAGCCTACCGGCAACCTCGATCCGACGCTATCGGCGGAAATCATGCAGCTGTTTGCGGACTTTGCCCGCGTCGGGGTCACCGTGTTGATTGCCAGTCACGATATGGCCCTGATTTCCCGTTTGCGGCACCGCATTGTGACTCTGCGTGAAGGCAGGCTAGTGGGCACTTACTAATATGGTCCTGGGCCGCAAAAAGCCGCGTACGGGCGCGCGACCTGCCGGCGCGCGCGTGACGAAACGCGGCGTCGCGGCCCGCTATCGTGCGTGGGTGCGCCACCACCGCGCCTCGGCGGCCGACTCGCTGCTGAAGATACTCGATCATCCCGTGTCGAGCGTGCTCACCTGGCTGGTAGTGGGTATTGCCATAGCGCTGCCGGTAAGCCTGATGCTCGCGCTGGACAACCTGCGTGGCCTCGAGGGTAAGGTCGCGGACGAGGCAAATCTGTCGGTCTTCCTGGGAGCGCAGGTTGCTACCGAGAACGCCCGCACGCTGGCGCAGACGCTCAGCGAGAGGGCGGACATCGCCGGCGTGGTCTTTCGTTCCCGCGACCGGGCGCTGGAAGAGTTCCGCCGGCAGTCCGGTTTTGTCGACGTCATCGACGGCCTGGACGAAAACCCGCTCCCACACCTACTGCTGGTAACACCTCGCGAGCGTCATTCGGTGGCCGCGAGCGATGCACTGGCAGCGCGCCTCTCGGATCTGCCCGAGGTGGACCGGGTCGTCGTGGACAGTGCCTGGCTGCGACGCCTGCAGAGCCTGCTCGCGCTCGGAGAGCGTATCGCACTGTCGCTGGGACTTTTGCTGTGTGCCGGCGTCGTCCTGATTCTGGGCAACACGATCCGCCTGGCGATCGAGAGCCGTCGCGAGGAAATACTGGTCACGCGCCTGGTCGGGGGCAGCAACGCTTTCGTGCGCAGACCCTTTCTCTACACCGGGCTGTGGTATGGCGTGGGTGGTGGCGTCACGGCGGCGCTTCTGGTTGCGCTGGGAGTCTGGTCCTTGAATGGGCCGGTGTCTGCACTCGCTGCGGCCTACGATGCGGATTGGCGCCTTGGAGGTCTCGGGCTTGTAGGCAGTTGCCAGCTGGTTCTGGCGGGGGGGCTTCTGGGCCTGTTCGGTGCATGGGTGGCCGTGTCTCGGCATCTGCGGGGTGTAGAGCCTGCGTGAAGCTCCAACACCCTGTTTCTTTGCGGAAAAATGCTGCAGGAGCCGCTGGCGGCGGAACTTTTTCGACGTTAGCACTCTAAGGATTGGAGTGCTAGACTATAGCCTCTATGGAGGGAATAACCATGACGACGACAATGCGCCCTATTGAGCAGCTGGTACCGGGAGCTAACCTGGCTGCCTATATACAGACCGTCAGTCGGATTCCGGTGCTGACACAGGACCGTGAGCAGGAACTGGCGCATCAGCTCTACCGCTACGAAGATGTCGAGGCGGCTCGCGAGCTGGTAATGTCACACTTGCGCTTCGTCGTGCACATCGCCCGCAGCTACCGGGGCTACGGTCTGGCGGAGGCCGACCTCATCCAGGAGGGTAACGTCGGGCTGATGAAAGCCGTGAGACGTTTCAATCCGGACAAGGGCGTGCGACTCGTGTCTTTCGCGGTACACTGGATCAAAGCCGAGATTCACGAGTACATTCTGCGCAACTGGCGTATCGTCAAGGTCGCCACCACAAAGGCGCAGCGCAAATTGTTCTTCAACCTGCGCGGCGCGAAAAAGAATCTCGCCTGGTTGAACTCGGATGAGGCACAGGCGGTCGCCGATGATCTCGGAGTCAATGTGCAGGAGGTGCAGCGCATGGAGGGCCGCTTGAGCAATCGCGACCTGGCTTTCGATGCACCTGCCGACAGCGATGACGATGACGTCTGGCAGTCACCCCAGTACTACCTTGAGGATCATTCGGGCGATCCGGCGCAGACCGCGGAATCAGACGACTGGCAGCAAAGCAGTGAAGGCGGTCTCTACGTGGCGCTGGAAGGCCTCGATGGCCGCAGTCGCGATATCCTCGCGCGTCGCTGGCTGGCGGAAAGCAAGGCCACGCTGCACGAATTAGCCGCGGAGTATGGCGTGTCCGCGGAGCGTATCCGCCAGCTCGAACAGGCGGCCATGAAAAAGCTCCGCGCCAGCATCGCTGCCTGACAGGCCGGCATTCACTTGGCCAGGCTGTTCATTACGCTCGGGTCCCTCGCCGGGCTGCTCGCCGTGGCGCTCGGGGCGTTCGGTGCCCACGCGCTGCGTGAACGGCTTGACGAGTATACCCGCGGTATCTTTGAAACCGCGGTGCAGTATCACTTCCATCACAGCCTCGCCCTGCTCGCGGTGGGCCTGCTCGCCGTCGGCGCACCGAGTGACGCCCTGCTGAAATCTGCCGGCTGGCTGTTCGTGATCGGCCTCTTGCTGTTTTCCGGCAGCCTTTACGCGCTCAGTCTCAGCGGAGTGAAATGGCTGGGTGCCATTACGCCCCTTGGCGGTCTCGCCTTTATCGCCGGCTGGGGCTGTCTCGCCGCCTTTGGCTGGAAGTTTCTGCCCTGATTCAAGGGGGCTGTTCCCGACATGAGCGATACGAGGAAGCCGCGGCCCATTCGCAGTTTTGTCTTGCGCGGCGGTCGCATGACCGCCGCGCAGCAGCGCGCCTATGACCGTGAGTGGACGCGACGGGGCCTGGATTACAGCCCGCAAACGCTCGATCTTGAAGCACTGTTCGGTCCCGGCACGCCGTGTGTACTGGAAGTCGGTTTCGGAATGGGTCAGTCGCTGGCCGAGATGGCGGCAGCGAGTCCGGACAAAGGCTTCATTGGCGTTGAAGTGCACCGCCCGGGCGTCGGTCGTCTCCTGCATCTGCTGGCGGAGCAGGAGATCGACAACGTACGGGTCTTCTGTCACGACGCGGTGGAGATCCTGCGTGATTGTATCGCGGTCGATGCGCTGGATACCGTACAGGTGTTTTTCCCCGATCCATGGCACAAGAAGCGCCACAACAAAAGGCGGCTGATACAGCCGGCCTTCGTCGACCTGGCGGTATCGCGGCTGCGCCCCGGCGGCACTCTGCATCTCGCCACCGATTGGGAGCCCTATGCCGAGCAGATGCTGCAAGTGCTCTCGGCGCATCCGCATCTGCTCAATACAGCCGGCACTGATGCCTATGCAACGCGGTCCGGCAGACGGCCGCTGACCCACTTTGAGCAGCGCGGTACCCGCCTCGGCCACGGGGTGCGTGATCTCTTGTTCAGAAAGCGTGCGAGCGCCGCCTGAAGGTCCCATTGCGCGGCAACAGCAGCGCTCAATCAGGGAAAAATCGCCCTACCACGCTGTCCAGAAAACGCTGCCCCAGCGCCGTGGCGCGCAGCTGATTCGGCGAATCTGCCAACAGCCCCTCCGCAATAAGGGCGTCTACCGTTGTCTGTATGCTGGCCAGGGGCAGTCCCGTTGCTGCGCCGAATCGTTCCAGGGGGACGCCGGCCTGTAGCCGCAAAGCGTTGAGCATGAACTCGCCGGGCAGTTCGCGCGCAGCCACTGTGTGCTGCCGGCAGGTGTGTTGTCCGGGGCCGGCATCCAGGTAGGCCTCCGGCTGGCGGGTCTTCGCATAGCGCAGAATGTCACCGTCAGGGCGCGTGATCTTACCGTGCGCCCCGGCGCCCAGCGCCAGGTAGTCACCAAAGTGCCAGTAGGTCAGGTTGTGCCGGCAGCTGTGTCCGCCTCGGGCGTATGCGGATATTTCGTAGCGCCGGAATCCGCCCGCGTCCAGCATGGATCCGCCCTCTTCCTCCAATGTGGCGAGGCAGTTCTCCACCGGTAGCAGCGGCGGTTCGCGGTAAAAGCGGGTGTTCGCTTCGATGGTCAGCTGATACCAGGACAGGTGCTCCGGCGCCAGCGCCAGCGCCTGGCGCAGATCGCCCAGACCCTCCTCGACGCCCTGTCCGGGCAAGCCGTGCATGAGATCCAGATTGAGGTTGTCGAAACCCGCACTGCGCGCCGCCGCCACTGCATCCAGTGCCTGTCTGCTGTCGTGCACGCGGCCGAGCGCCCGCAGCGAGGGGTCGTGGAAGCTCTGCACGCCGAGCGACAGCCGGTTCACGCCCGCCGCCCTGAAATCCGCGAACTTGCCCGCCTCAGCGCTTCCCGGATTGCTCTCCAGGGTGATCTCGACCCCATTCGCGAGGGCGAGGCGTCGCCCGATGCCCTGCAGCAAGCGGTCGATGGCGGCGGCCGAGAACAGGCTGGGCGTGCCTCCACCGATAAAGATACTGGTGATTTCCCGCGTCCCGGCGAGTGCCGTGTCGTGATCGAGATCCCGCAGTAGCGCCGCCACGTAGCGCTCCTCGGGAATGTGCGACCGTTCATGGGAGTTGAAGTCACAATAGGGACACTTTTTCTCGCACCAGGGCAGATGTACGTAAAGCCCGAGCGCGTCGGCAGCCGGGTTCACGCGTCCGCTTGCCGAAGAGCTTCAAGGAGCGCTGCGCTGGCCCGGGCGCGGTGACTTATACGATTCTTTGTATCCGCCGACAGCTCCGCGGCACTGCATTGGTGGCTGTCTACCCAGAACAGCGGATCGTAGCCGAAACCACCTTCACCGCGGCGCTCGCCGAGTATGCGCCCCCGCCAGCTGCCCAGCGCAAGCACTGGCGTCGGGTCCTCCGCGTGTCGCAATAGGACCAGCGCACAATAGAAGCGGGCGTTGCGCTGCGCTTCGCCGATACCGTCGAGGGCGCGCAACAGCTTCGCGTTGTTCCCGGCATCGCCCTCTCCCGAGTAGCGCGCGGAGTGCACGCCGGGCGCGCCGTGCAATGCGGCAACCTCCAGGCCGGAATCGTCGGCGATCGCCGGTAGCCCGGTATGGCGCGCGGCGTTGCGGGCCTTGATAAGCGCATTCTCAATGAACGTGGCGCCGGTTTCCGCGATGTCGGGCACGCCAAGGCTGGTCTGTGCTACGAGCTCCAGCCCCAGCGGCGACAGGGTGCGCGACAGCTCCGCGACTTTGCCGGCATTGCCGCTGGCGACGACAGTCCTGCCTCTCACTGCTGGCATCAGTTAATGTACAGCTGATGCTTGAACTTGTGTGTATAGCTGCGATCGGCTCCCTCGGGACGGAAACTCAGCTCGAACCATCGCCACTCGCGATTGATGAACTTGAATTCGCCAATGTAGTACACGGCAGAACCCTCATTCACCTCGATGAACTCCAGTGGCTGCTCGGCGATCAGATCCCACGTTCTCCCGGAGAGTGCCATGGGAACGGTCCCCGCCTCGGCATCGCCCTTGCCGCCGCCGTGGTCCCGTACGGCGATGTTCACTATGCCGCGACGTTCGCCGCGGGTAATGCCGTACTGCGCAGCGATTGCCGGATCGAGAAACGTGGTGTTGACCACGCTGAAGTGCAGCTCGTAGTCGTCAAAGCGCACCGATTGCTGTGCGTGTGACTGCGCCGCCAGCAGTGTCAGCAGGAGGCAGGAAAGAAGGCCGAACTGTCGCAAGATTAAGAGCATATCAACGTGTTATGTGGTAAATCGCCGTCAGCGCGAAGAGGTTCGGCCAGCTGTTGGCGAGCAGTGATTGGGATGCCGAGCTACTCACCATGTCACGTCCCAGAATGCGGATGCCCTTGTGCGCGCACAGGATTTCAAAATCCCGCACCGTACAGAAGTGAATGTTCGGCGTGTCGTACCAATTATAGGGGATGAATTGCGATACCGGCATGCGCCCCCGTGACACGAGGTGCAGGCGGCACTGCCAGTGACCAAAGTTGGGAAAAGTGACGATGCCCTGACGACCGATGCGCAGCATCTCGTCCAGTACCTGGTCCGGAAAATGCACAGCCTGCAGTGCATGCGCCATAACCACGGTATCAAAGCTCCGGTCCGGAAAGTTGTGCAGTCCCGAGTCCAGGTCCTGCTGCAGGATGTTCAGACCCCGCGCCACCGCAGCGGTAATGTTGCCGCTATCGATCTCGATGCCCGTGCCCTTGACCTGCCGCTGATCACGCAGCAGTTCCAGAAATTCACCATCGCCACAGCCGAGGTCGAGAACGCGGGCGCCCGGCGCGATCCAGCGCAGAATATGCGCAAGATCCTGGCGCATCAGGCGATCTCCACGCGCTGCATGTAGGCGCGAAACACGTCGAGGTAGCGCGGGATCGGCATCAGGAAAGCGTCGTGCCCTTCGCTGGCCTTGATGTTCACGTAGCTGACGTCACGGCCGGCGGCGATCAGCGCATCGACGATTTCTTGCGAACGCGCGGGAGAGAAGCGCCAGTCCGTGCTGAAGGAGACCACGAAGAAGCGACAGCGGCTCGTCGCCATCGCGGCCACCGGATCGTCGGCATACTCTTTCGCCAGATCAAAGTAGTCGAGAGCGTGGGTCATGAGAATGTAGGTGTTGGCGTCAAAGTTGCCCGAGAACTGGCTGCCCTGGTAGCGAAGATAACTTTGTACCTGGAACTCCGCCTCCTCCGCGCCCTGGTCCAGGCTGCCGGAGCGCAGCTCGCGACCGAACTTGTCGGCCATGGCATCGTCGGAGAGATAGGTTATATGTCCGATCATGCGCGCCAGGCTCAGGCCGCGAGCGGGGACCCTGCCACTGCGTAGGTAGTGGCCGCCAGCGAAGTCCGGATCCGACTGTATGGCCTGGCGGGCGATTTCATTGAAAGCCAGGTTCTGGGCGCTCAGGCGGAGTGCCGCTGCTATCACCACGCAATGGCGCAAGCGCTGCGGATACAGCAGCGCCCAGCGCATGGCCTGCATGCCGCCGAGGCTGCCACCGACCACTGCGGCCCAGCAATCGATGCCCAGCCGGTCGGCGAGGCGCGCCTGGCTGTGCACCCAGTCGCGCACGCGCAGAGAGGGAAAGTCGGGGCCCCAGGGCTGGCCGCTGTCGGGGTTGATGCTCGCCGGTCCGGTAGAGCCGTGACAACCGCCGATATTGTTCAGGCTGACGACAAAGAAACGGTTGGTATCGATCGGTTTGCCGGGGCCGATGCATTGGTCCCACCAGCCTGGCTTGCGGTCCTCGGCGCTATGGCGCCCGGCTGCATGATGGTGGCCGCTGAGGGCGTGACAGATCAGTACGGCGTTGCTGCGGCTGGCGTTCAGCTCGCCGTAGGTTTCATAGACGATGTCGTACGCATCGAGGCTACGGCCACAGGCCAGTGCCAGCGGCTCGTCGAAATGCAGGGTCTGCGCGCTGACCAGCCCGACCGAGCCGAGTGTGGATGCGGCGGTCATGCTGTTCCGGTCAAAGGCCCATGACCAGGGCCGGGTGCAGGCCAATGCCGCCAGCGACGTGGCGCAGGGCAATCTGTACCACGTTGATCAGCACAAAAACGAGAATTGGCGAGAAGTCGATCCCGCCCATCGGCGGCAGCACGCGACGCACCGGCGCCATCACCGGCTCGGTGATCTGGTGGATGAGCAGGATCGCCGGGTGGCGGCTACCGCCGGCAACCCAGCTGAGTATGATCATGGCCAGCAGTGCAAAAAAATAAATGTTTATCAGCAGCCCGACCACGCCCACTGCCGACCAGGCGATGATCAGCGTGATGCCCGGCAGGCCTATCCCGTTCAGCAGAAGAATCAGAATAATGCCCAGCGCCTGTAGCACCACGGACGCGACCAGCGCGGCGAGGTCCAGGCGCCCCACCGGTGGCAACAGGCGACGCAGTGGCGCCAGGACGGGATTGGTCGCCTTCACCACGAACTGACTGACCGGATTGTAGAAGTCCGCCTGCACCGCGCGCAGCAGAAAGCGCAGCAGCATCACCAGCAGATACAGGCTGAGGACAGTCTGTATCAGGTAACCGAGAATTTCGCTCAGTGCACTCATGCCGGCTGGACTCTCCCGTCAGCTGAATAATCAACCCAGTTCATCGCTGAGCTCCCGTGATCGCGCGTAACAGGCGTCGAGCGCGTTGCCAGTGATCTCGCGCAGCCCCTGCGCCTCGAAGCTGGCCACGGCACGCTCGGTAGTCCCGCCCGGGCTGGTTACCCGTCGGCGCAGTTCCTCCAGGGGCACGCCGCTCTCCCCGGCCATGCGCGCCGCGCCCAGGCAGGTCTGCTGTACCAGTGCCGCGGCCGTTGCGCGATCCAGCCCCAGGCGCTCACCGGCATCGACCATGTTCTCCATGAACATAAAAAAATACGCCGGGCCACTGCCCGATACGGCGGTAACCGCATGCAGCTGTTCTTCGCTCTCCACCCACACGCTGCTCCCCACCGCATCCATGATGGCCTGGGCCCGCTCGCGTTGCTGCGCGGAGACTTCGGGACTTGCGAACAGTCCGCTGGCCCCGCAGCCGAGCAGTGAGGGCGTATTCGGCATGCAGCGCACGATGGCGGCCGCCGCGCCAAGCCAGTGCTGGTAGCTGGCGATAGGTATGCCCGCGGCGATCGACAGTACCAGCGGCCTGCCCTCGGTCACGACCGGCGCAATACTGGCGCAGACATCGGCCATGACCTGTGGTTTGACTGCAAGGATGATGACATCCGCCCCCGCTGCCGCCGCGGCGTTGTCGGCGCCGGTAGTCACTGGTGCCACGCGGGTGAGCCGTTCCAGACTCTGTGGCGAGATGTCGGCGGCGCGCATCGACTGTGCCGGATGGCCACCGGCGCTGAGGCCGCCGAGGATACTGGCGGCCATGTTGCCGGCACCGATAAAGGCGATGCTGAAGTCAGACACTGAAAACTCCCAAAAACGCAGGGTAATCCACAATTATACACGGGGACGTCGGTCTTTTGATCACCCTTTGCGCGGACCGAAGATATCAGTACCGATACGCACCATGGTTGCGCCCTCGGCGATGGCACTCTCCAGGTCGGCTGACATGCCCATGGACAGTGTATCCATGGCAGGGATGCTGTCTTCCAGGTCCCGCTGCAGATTGGCGATACGGGCAAAGGCGGCGCGTTGTTCGGCGCGATCCTCCGTGGGGGCGGGGATGGCCATCAGGCCACGCAGGTGCAGGCGCGGCAGGTCCTGTACTGCTCTTGCGAGTGCCGGCAGCTCCGCCGGCGCGACGCCGGACTTGCTGTCCTCAAGTGAAACATTGACCTGCAGGCAGACAGCCAGCGGCGGCAGGCTGTCCGGGCGCTGTTCGCTCAGCCGGCGGGCGATTTTCTCCCGGTCGACGCTGTGTACCCAGTTGAAGTGTTCCGCAATGGCGCGCGTCTTGTTGGCCTGTATCGGACCGATAAAGTGCCAGCGAATGTCGGGATTGCCGCTCGCCTGAATTTTCTCCAGCGCCTCCTGCAGATAATTCTCGCCGAAATCGTGGATACCCGCAGCCGCCGCGGCACGGACCTCGTCCACCGGGCGTGTTTTGCTTACGGCCATGAGGGTAATGTCATCCGCGCGGCGCTGAACTTTTTCCGCGGCGGTGCTTACCCTTCTGCGCACGTTTGCTATATTGAGTTGAATTCGCTCCGCGTCCATAGCGGAATGGTAGCCGATACCGGTTCATGCGGCGACCCGTCTGCGCAACGAAGCGCGCGGCACACCGTCTGACAAGGAGAAATCAATAGAATGGATATTACGGAACTGCTTGCCTTCAGCGCGAAACAGGGCGCGTCAGACCTGCACCTCTCGGCCGGCCTGCCCCCCATGATTCGCGTCGACGGCGACGTGCGCCGCATCAACCTGCCGCCACTGGATCACAAGCAGGTACACGATCTCATCTACGACATCATGAACGACAAGCAGCGCAAGGACTTCGAGGAGTTTCTGGAGACAGATTTTTCTTTCGAGGTCCCGGGTGTGGCGCGCTTCCGGGTCAATGTCTTCAACCAGAACCGCGGTGCCGGCGGCGTGTTCCGGACCATTCCGTCCAAGGTGCTGACCATGGAAGAC
>CAYFVJ010000078.1:0-11092 GCA_964346555.1 uncultured Alteromonadaceae bacterium
CTTTACTCAAAGTCAAGGCGGGTATCTTGAGTCGTACCGCGAGAATGTCTTGTTCATTCAATCCCGGCATCCGCCGCAGCACCTCGCCAATCGCCACCTGCCCCTTGCCTGCCCGGCGTCAATTTGAAAGACTTCTTACGTGGTCTGAACCCGGCCGCGTCCCTTGTTCAAAGCGAGAGGCACCTATCATGCCAGTTGAATTACAGGTGCTCGCCTACGCGGGCCTACTTCAGTTTGTCCAGATCATCCTCATGGCCGTACCGGTCAACATCCAGCTCGGCCCGGCCTACACCGCCGGCCCCCGCGACGAGGAGCGCAAGCCCAGCGGTACAGCCGGGCGGCTTAAGCGCGCGGTGGACAACCACTTCGAGGGCCTGATTCTTTTCGCCATTGCGGTAGTCGTTGTGGTGCTGGGAGATGCTACCAGCGCCCTGACGGCGCAGTGTGCCTGGGCCTACCTTATCTCGCGCATTCTCTACGTACCGGCTTACGCGGTGGGCATCTACCTACTGCGCTCGCTGATCTGGGCGGTCGGCTTTTTGGCCACGTTGATCATGTTGCTGGTCGCTGTCCTGTGATGGCCGACGCTCGACGCGCAAAAGATGGTCGAGCGTCTCGACAAACCCATGGATTGCGGGCTCATTATCAAAGGTCACGGGTGCATGATGTTTGCCCATGATGCGCTTTTCCGGGCTATTATTGCGCCCTCATTGCAGAGTGATTTCTATTCATGGTTTCAATGCATCGCCTGTCGCTGGCCACCCTGCTGCCAGTTATCACATTGTTTGCCGTTTTCGGCACTCGTGCCGCCACAGTGGTTATGGAGAACGGCGAGGCGTTTTCCGGCGACATCATCCGCATGACCGATGGCAACTTGCTGTTGAGAAACCGGTATGCCGGTGAGATCACGTTGCCCTGGTCGGCCGTTACCAATCTGACCAGTGACGAGCCACTGCGCCTGCAGTTGCCGGGTGAGCGCGTTGTCAGCGGTACGACAAAAACCGCGGCGCCGGGCCGGCTGAAAGTGGCCGAGGTCTCCGCTAGCGAAGAACAGTCGCTGCCACTGGCGGACATCACGGCCATCAACGAGCCTCTGGTCAATCCACACGAATATAAGTGGCGCGGCAAGTCCAATGTCGGCCTGAATGCCACGTCCGGCAATTCCGACACAACGCGCTTTCATGTCGATGCCGAGGGCACGCTGGAAAACGAGTTCGATCGCTACATTGCCGGGGTGGATTTTAATCGCGGCAGTGACAACGCTGTCACCAGCGTGGACAACTGGACCGCCTACGGCAGCTACGACCGCTTTCTCGGCGACAGGCTGTTCTGGAACAGTACGCTCAGCTTCAAGCGGAATACCCTGCAGGAACTGGACTTGCGCTCCTCGCTCGGTACCGGCCTTGGTTATCAGGTGTTTGATAGTCACGATCTACGCCTGTCTACCACCGCCGGTCTGAGTTATGTGCGCGAGGAATTCGAAATCCAGCCCGGCGAGGATTTTCTCGCCCTCCAGCTTGGGCTCGACTACGAGCACGAATGGTTTGAATGGCTGCGCTTCTTCCACAGCCTGCAGACGCTGAACAGCCTGGAGAGCATCGATGACTTTGTGCTCCGCACCCGTAGTGGTTTGCGCTACCCGGTCAGTGACAACTTTTTTGCAACGCTGCAGGTCAACGTCGATTACGACAACACGCCGTCAGAGGGCGCAGAAAAGGAGGACATCATCTATGCGTTCACGCTTGGCTACAGCTGGTAAGCGGCGCGGCGGCGAGCGAATCCTGTAAATCCAGCCTCCGCATTGCCGCACGCTCGTGCTGTGCTGGTCAGCCGTGCAGGTAATGATGCCAGTACAGCTGCGTCGCGACGCTGCGAAACGGCCGGTAGTGTTCGCCAAGCTGCTCGAGCGACTTCGGGTGCGGTCGCTCGTGCAGGCCCTTCACCGACTGCACAGCTTTCACCAGAGCCAGATCACCCACCGGCCACAGGTCAGGGCGCCGTAGCGCCAGCATCAGGTAGCAGTCCGCGGTCCAGTTGCCGATCCCGGGCAGTGCCGTCAGCAGTTCGCGAATGCGTTTGTCGCTGCGACGGGCCAGCGTGGCCATGGGCAGTGAGTCCTCTTCAATCGCTGCGGCCAGGGCACGCGTGTAGCGTATCTTCTGGCGGCTCACGCCGGCGCCGCGCAGTGCCTCATCGGTTAGCTGCAGGTAGGCCGTTGCCGTGAACTCGGGGAGCAGGGCGGTGATCCTGTCGTGGGTAGCTCTTGCCGAGGCTAGCGAGACCTGCTGCTCCAGGATGATGTACACCAGCGTCTCGAAACCGGCGGGCCGAGAGCGAAAGGGCGGTGGCCCAAGGCACTCAACGATAGCGCGCAGGTCGCCATCTTTTGCAGCGAGGACGTCTACAGCTGCGAGATGGCGCTTACGGGTCAGGGCGCGCATGCTGACAAGGGTCAGCGCGACGTGATGCGGACGGGGCTTGGCCCGATTTGCAGTGTATTAGAGTCGTTCATGGCCCGATTATAGCCGTATGGACCTCGTATATGGCCCAATGTCGCCCTCCATCGCCAGCAGTGGTAGAGACATCCCGCAACTGATGTCACACTGTATGCTTAGGTCACGCAAAAGGATAATTTCATGAACAACCCGCCGGAACTGGATCTAGTCGTCTATGGCGCAACCGGTTTCACCGGGCGCCTTGTCGCCGAATACCTGGCCCAGCGCAACGGCCACGGCCTGCGCTGGGCCATGGCCGGGCGCAACGCCGACAAACTCGCCGCTGTGCGCGACGAGATCGCTGCGCCGGAAGATATCCCGCTGGTGGTGGCCGACGCCAGTGCCCCGGACTCTCTGCACGACATGGTGGCCCGCACCCGCTGTGTCATCACCACGGTGGGCCCCTACCAGCTCTACGGCACGCCCCTGGTCGATGCCTGCGCGCGGGCCGGGACAGATTATGTCGACCTGTGCGGCGAACCGCTGTGGATGCGCGACATTATCGACGGCTACTGGGATGCTGCCGCCGCCAGCGGTGCGCGCATTGTCCTCAGCTGTGGTTTTGACTCGCTGCCTTTCGACCTGGGTGTGCTGTTCCTGCAGGATGCGGCAAAAGAAAAATTCGGCGCCGCCTGCCCGCGTGTGCGCGGCCGGGTACGGGCGATGAACGGAGAGTTTTCCGGCGGTACAGCGGCCTCCCTGGGTGGCACCATGGACCGGCTGAAAAAGGAGCCGGAGCTGATCAAGGTGCTCACCGATCCGTTTGCCCTCGCCGGGGGCTTTCACGGCCCGGAACAGCCCGCGGACAACGAGCCTCGAGAAGACGAACTGCTGGGCCAGTGGGTGGCTCCGTTTATTATGGCGCCCATCAACAGCAAGAATATTCACCGCTCGAATGCGTTGATGGGACACCCCTACGGCGAAGATTTCCGGTATGACGAGATGATGCTGACGGGATCCGGAGATCAGGGCAGGGCGGTTGCCGAGATGGTGGCCGCGTCCAATCCCTTGTCCGGCGACAACACGCCGGCTCCGGGTGAGGGCCCCTCGCGGGAATCGCGAGAAGCCGGTAATTACGATGTGCTGTTTGTCGGCACAACCGCCGACGGCCAGGAGATCCGTGCGGCGGTGACCGGCGATAAAGACCCGGGCTACGGCTCGACATCGAAGATGATAAGCGAGAGTGCCGTCTGCCTGATTGCGAACTGTCAGGATCTGCCCGGGGGCGTCTATACCAGCGCGCCCGCGATGGGCCACAAGTTGATTAGCCGGCTGGTCGAGCACGCGGGCCTGACGTTTACAATGGAGTAGGCGTATGCGGGTTTTTTGTGCTCACAGCGCGCCGGATTGCCGCTTGCGGGTAGACCCACGTTCAATGTTACGCTCATAGCGCATGCGCTCTCCGATTATCGCCATCGCGTTGTCTGCACTGGTGGTGGCGAGCCTGGTCGGTATGATGGTGCTGTTCGATGTGGATGAGCAACTGCTGGAGCTTCTGCGCTGGGTAGAGAGACAGGGCTATCTCGCCGCGTTTTGGTTCATTCTTATCATGGCCGCTGTCGTGGTATTCCTGCTACCCGGTGTACTGCTAACCACCGGTGCCGGGTTTGTCTTCGGTGTGTTTGAGGGCACGATTTACGTCGTTATCGGCACTACGCTTGGCGCCTGTCTTGCATTTTTGCTTGCCCGCTACGTCGCCGGCCAGCGTGCACGGGCATTCATCCACCGTCACGCGGGATTCAACGCCGTGACGCGTGAAATGGAAAGGCACGATTTCCGGGTGGTCCTGCTGACGCGACTGATCCCGTTTTTCCCCGGCAAGCTGTCAAACTACTTTTTCGGCCTGACGGGTTTCAGCTTTCAAGGCTATGCGCTCGGGACGCTGATCGGACTGGTCCCTTTCTCGCTGCACAATGTGTACCTGGGCTCGCTTGCGGCGAGCCTGGTTGCGGCAGATGCGCCCGGATACGGCCGCACGCCGGTCGAGTGGGCGGTATACGGTATTGGTTTTCTCGCCACGGTAGTGGCGGTGATCTACCTGAATCGCCTGGCGCGCCGCGCGTTGGCGCGTTACCAGAGCAACGAAACGGGGGGACAGGAACCATGACACGCTGGAGCTGGCTGCCCTTGCGCTGGATTATTCGCAAGGCGGCAACCGCACAGGGATTTCTCGATCCTGTGGAGATACTCGGTCGCCTGCGCGGTTTGGCGCAGCCCTCAGAGGTCGGTGAGCCGATTGAGCTGCTGCGGGCCGGCGTAGTGTTTCACGCGCGCGGTCTCATCAACAGCAAGGTCATCCAGCACAACCTGGACTGGGTCTGGCCCTACTGGGTGGAGCGCCAGTATGACCCGCGTGACCGCTCTTTCCTGCCGCGGGCGTTTTCCGTGACCCACGTCAATCTGACCCATCGCAACTGGACGGCGATCGGTCATCCGGATCTGGATTCCCTGCCCATCGTCGACCCACGTGGCCTGTTAACGCCCCTCCTCGACGGCTGGTCTCTCGACGCCTGGGTGCTTGCCGAAGACGGCAGGCAATTGTTCCCGTCACGTGCAGTCGAATGCACGCAGACCTATGATCTGGCCGATGGCGTGGCGGTGGAAACGCACAGCGAACAGAATGACCTCACGTTGTCGACCCGCGCCGTGGTTTGCGTGGAGAAAGCACAGATCGTCTGTCGCCTCACCGCCAGTGCCGCAGATCGCCGCGGTGGCCGCGCCAGCGTCGTGCTCGGTGTGCGCCCACAGAATCCGGAGGGCGTCAGTTTTGTCAACGATGTGAAACTGGAGGAAGGCGGGCGCTGTTGGCGCGTCAATAGCGAGACGGCGGTTCAGCTGGACCGGCCGCCAGCGCGCCATCACGTCTCTAACTATCGGGATGGTGACGTCTTGTTCCGTCTGCCGGCCGGGGAGGAGGCGAATACGGTCAGCTGCCCCGTCGGGCTGGCCTCTGCGGCGGCAGTCTGGGATTTTGTCGGTAACGGGACAGCCGGCGCGCGTGTTGTTCTCCACGGGCCAGGAACAGATGCACCGCAGGAAGACGCCTGGGCAGCCGAGCGCGAGGGCGTCTGCCGCCTGCAGTGTCCCGATCCGCATTACCGGTTTCTCTACAATGCCGCGGTGACTTCCCTGGTGCTACACAGCCCGGCAGATGCGTATCCGGGGCCGTACACTTACAAGCGCTTCTGGTTCCGCGACGCTGTCTTCATTATCAATGCGCTGATGAGCGTGGGCCTGGTAAAGCGGGCGTCCCGAGCAATCGACTGCTTCTTTCACCGCCAGACGGCGCGCGGCTACTTCCGCTCGCAGGAGGGCGAGTGGGATTCCAACGGGGAAGTACTCTGGCTGCTCGACCGCTATCGGCGCTTCACCGGGCAGCCGACGCCCGAGGCCTGGCACGATCCGATTGAACGCGCAGCGCACTGGATTGACCGCAAGTGCCTGTCCGATTCACCGCAGACACCACACGCCGGGCTCCTGCCCGCCGGCTTCAGCGCCGAGCACCTCGGTCCAAACGATTATTACTATTGGGATGATTTCTGGAGCGTTGCGGGGCTGCGCGCGGCAGCCGCCATGCTGGAAGATAACGATGGCGACGCGGCGGCCCGCTGCTTGCGCAGCGCACAGCGACTGGAGAGCGCCATTGATCGCAGCCTGGAGAGCTGCTTCGAGCGCCTCGGTCGCCCGGCCATGCCCGCCGCACCGTACCGACGCCTGGATGCCGGTGCCGTTGGATCGATTGTCGCGGGCTATCCGCTGCAGCTGCAGGCGGCGCAGGATTCGCGACTGCTCGACTGCGTTGATTACCTTCTCGACAAGTGCTTTGTCGGTGGCGCGTTCTTTCAGGACATGATCCACTCCGGGCAGAACGTCTATCTGACGCTGGAGCTCGCTCAGGTACTGCTGCGCGCGGGTGACTCACGCTATCTGGAACTCATGGACGCGGTCGCCGAACTCGCCAGCGATACCGGCCAGTGGCCCGAGGCGATCCACCCGCAGACCCGCGGCGGCTGTATGGGTGACGGCCACCACGTCTGGGCGTCGGCAGAATGGGTGCTCATGCTGCGTAGCTGCTTTCTGCGCGAGGAGGGCGATGCGCTGATACTGGCCAGCGGCATTCCCGAGCGCTGGCTTCAGAGCGGCGAGGTTCTGTCGTTCGGACCGGCGCTCACGGTGTTTGGCAGCGTGAGTGTGCGCCTGGAACCGGCGGGAGAGGATCGTTTCGCGCTGACCTGGCAGGCGGATTGGCACGCGGCGTCGCCGCACATCGTCGCGGCACTTCCCGGCTATCACAGTGTCGAAACCGAATCGGGTCGGATTCTGCTCGAGGCGACCGCAGAAAACGCCGGGGAGGCCGAATGAAGATAGTCCTTGTCAGTAATACCTATGCGCCACATGTCGGTGGTGTCGCGCGCTCGGTGGAGGCTTTTCGCGAGGAGTTCCTGCGGGCGGGTCATGAAGTGCTGGTGGTCGCTCCTGCGTTTGCCGGACAGCCGGAGCGTGAAGAGGGGGTTGTGCGGATTCCCGCACTGCAGAATTTCAATGCCAGTGATTTTTCCGTTGCGCTGCCGCTGCCCAGTGGTCTCACTGCGATGCTGGAGGAATTCTCACCCGACGTCATCCATTCCCAGCATCCGTTTCTGCTTGGAATGACCGCCTTCCGTGCCGCGCGCATGCTGCAGCGGCCGATCGTCTTCACGCACCACACGCTGTACGAGGAATATACACACTATGTTCCGGTGGACTCGCCGGCGCTGAAGCGCTTTGTGATTGAACTGGCAAGCTGCTACGCCAACCTCGTCGACCACGTTATTGCCCCCAGTGAGAGTATCCGTTCGCTGCTGCAGGAGCGCGGCGTGGAGACCCCCCTGGAGGTGATTCCCACCGGTGTGTATGTTGAGCGGTTTGCCGGCGGGGATGGGTCCGCTGTGCGTCGGGAGCACAGTATCCCATCTGATGCCTTCGTCGTCGGGCATATGGGGCGGCTCGCTTTTGAGAAGAATGTAGGTTTCCTGGCCGACTGTGTCATCGATTTTCTGCAGGAGTCCGGAGACCGCTATTTTCTGCTCGTCGGCAGCGGTGATGCGCAGGACATGATCGTCCGGCGATTCCGCGATGCCGGTCTCGAGTCACGTCTCAAGCGCTGTGGTGTGCTCGCAGGACCTGCACTCGCCGACGCCATGAATGCCATGAACCTGTTTGCCTTCACTTCGAAAAGCGAGACACAGGGTATGGTGCTCACCGAGGCCATGGCCAGTGGCCTGCCGGTGGTGGGTCTGGACGCTTCGGGCGTGCGCGAGGTCGTCCAGGATGAGTATAACGGGCGTCTCGTGCAGACGGAGAATTGCCAGGCCTTTACGGATGCCTTGCGCTGGGTGTGTGGGCGGGACGCCGAGGGCTATGCGTCGCTGATGCGCGGCGCCCGCGAAACGGCAGATGCATTCTCCATGCGGCGCTCGGCGCAGAAGGCGCTGCGCTGCTACTCGGCTCTTCGCCAGCGAGGCGCCGACGAGGTGGTCGAGCGTGAAAAGGTCTGGCACCACTTGCGCAATCGGATCGCCGCCGAAATGGATATTCTGCGGAGCCTGAAGTCAGCCAGCGGCGAGGCGCTGGAAGATCAGTAGAAGCTTCTGCTCGCGCAAGGAGGGACAACCTGACGCAATCCCGAGATATCAACCTGCAGCCCGACTGGCTGCAGCTGCTGGGTGACCAGTTCGAGCAGGACTACATGCGCGAACTCTCGGCGTTCCTGCGCCAGCGCCGCGCGCAGGGTGCAGTACTGTATCCACCACCTGCGGACATCTTCAACGCTTTCTGGTACACGCCACCCGAAGATGTCGCAGTGGTGATACTCGGGCAGGACCCTTACCACAATCCAGGCCAGGCCCACGGTCTATGTTTCTCGGTGCGCCCGGAGGTGCCCCTGCCGCCGTCGCTGCGCAATATCTTTCGTGAACAGCGGGATGATCTCGGCGTCGAAATGCCGCAACACGGTTCACTGGTGGCCTGGGCGCGTCGCGGCGTGCTGCTGCTGAACAGCGTCCTGACGGTGGAAAAGGGTAGTGCCGGCGCCCATCAGGGACGTGGCTGGGAGCGTTTCACGGACCGTGTGATCGATGTGATCAATGCGCAGGAACGCCCGGTGGTTTTCATGCTCTGGGGCAGCTACGCACAGAAAAAAGGGGCATCTATCGATACGGCGCGCCACTGCGTGCTGCGCGCGCCACATCCGTCGCCATTGAGTGCGCACCGGGGATTCTTTGGCTGCAGGCACTTCAGCGCAGCCAATGCCTTTCTGCGCGAGCGGGGTATGTACGACCTGGACTGGACGCTGCCCGAAGCCGAGGAGGCGCGTCAGCTGGCTGCGCTGGACCCGCGTAGCGTGTAGGGAAGTGCCACCGGCTGCATTAGCGTACTAGCGCCCGCCCCCGTCAGCGTGAGCGGCTGTTCGCTGTCGTCCGCCGTGACCAGGCCGATGACCAGCGTGTCCCCGGCGTCGACCGCGATCGCGCGCAGCACGCTGCCCAGCGTGCGCCCGTCGTCTGCAGCGACCAGCCCGTCGCCCTCCTGTGGCTGCCGCGCATCCGGCGGTAGCGCATAGACGGCGCAACGGCGCTTGCTCCTGCCCTTATAGTGGAGTCGCGCGACGACTTCCTGGCCGATATAGCAGCCCTTTTTGAAGTCGAGCAGACCCGCCAGGTCATAGTTAAGCACCTGGGGCACGTGCTTGCCGCTCAGCGCTGCCGTGGTGCGGATGATCCCCCGACGCAGCTCATTCTGTTGCCAGGCGGCTTCTGGAGCCTCCTGCACCTGCGCGGCCAGCGCGGTGCGCACATCGGCCAGCGCCGTATCGGCGACGACCAGTTCGAATGCCTCGCCGGCTTCGTCGGCCTGACATACCAAGCAGCTCCCTATCGATAAACTGGCATTGAACCCGTGTGGACGCCGGCCGAGTGCAGTCTCCAGGACCGCCGCCGCGTCCGCGCCCCAGACAGCGAGCAGGTGCCAGTCGTCGTCTCTCGCGCTGAGCTCCGTGCGCGAGAACATGGCGTATTTTTTCAGGGTGTCGTGGGTTGTCTCGCGAACACCGCGATTGAGGCGCAGCGCATAGTGGCCGTCATCAAGCTGCAGGACCCGGCAGTCTGTGACAACGCGACCCTGGGCTGTACACAGGGCGCCCAGGGCGCTCTGGCTTGCGCTTACTGACTGGCAGTCACAGCTGAGCTGGCCCTGCAGAAAAGTGGGTACCTGCGCGCCGGTAAAGTGCAGCAGGCAGTCGGCGTTGAGTTGCGTAAAGTGGCCATCCATCGGGGGTAATCCTGTTTTTGCCCAGCGAGAGGAAAGCGCCAACCGCATGCGGTTATAATGACCGCTATTGCTCTGGCGCAGGAAACACTTTACGACGATGATGCGAGAAAATGAACACCGTCGGATGCGCTGGGCGAGCCGGCGCGGCATGCTCGAGCTCGACCTGATCCTCGCGCCTTTTGTCGATCGGGTCTTCCCGCAGCTGTCGGATGCAGACCGGGAATGCTACCGGCGCCTGATGGCGTGCGAGGACCAGAAGCTGTTTGGCTGGTTTCTCGGACGCGATACGCCGGAGGACCCCGATTTTGCCCGACTCGTTGACCATATCCGCGCCTGCAACGCTGCTGGCTATACCTCTGACTGACGCTCGCGTGGCGCGCCGGCTACACGGCGTGATAGCTGTGATGCTGTTTGTGCAGGCCCTGATGATGAAGTCGGCGCCGCCTGCTGCCTGCATCAGCCTGTTACTCGCCCTGTTGGCATGCTGTGCAGCGCGGCGGGCACAGCGGGCGACCGGGCAGCTTTACTTCACGCAGGCCGGCTGGTGCCTGGTCGATAAGCAGGGTGTCTGCTGGCGCGCGCCGGCGCACGCCGCGGCCATGCCCGCATTCGCCTTCGCCCTGCACCTGCGGCGTGGATTACGCACTCGATGGGTGGTATTGACACGCGCTGACTGCGGCACGGGCCCCTGGCGGGCGCTACGTCGTACCGTCACCCTTTATGGGCGGCGTCCCGGGCTCAAGGATCGTGTCCTCGGCCGTCGCCAGTGTCTCCGGGAAGTCCCGGGTGAAGTGTAATCCGCGGCTTTCCCGGCGCTTGAGCGCACAGCGAATCATCAGCTCTGACACCATTGCCAGGTTGCGCAATTCAAGCAGGTCGTTGCTGACCTTGTAATTGGAGTAGTACTCGGCTATCTCCGACTGCAGCAGTTGTGCGCGGTGCAGCGCCCGTTGCAGGCGTTTGGTGCTGCGCACGATGCCGACGTAATCCCACATAAAGCGGCGCAGTTCGTCCCAGTTGTGTGCAATCACCACGTCTTCGTCGGAATCGGTAACCCGGCTTTCGTCCCAGGGCGGAATATCGGGCACTGCCGCTGACCGGGTGGCGCCGCCGGCGATGTCCTCTGCGGCCGCCCGGGCAAAAACAATGCACTCCAGCAGCGAGTTGCTCGCCATACGGTTGGCACCGTGCAGACCGGTAAACGAACACTCGCCGACGGCATACAGCCCGGGGATATCCGTACGTGCCCGGGTGTCGGTGACGATACCGCCGCAGGTGTAGTGGGCCGC
>CAYFVJ010000079.1:0-11009 GCA_964346555.1 uncultured Alteromonadaceae bacterium
GGTGGCCAGAATCACCGCCCCGGCACGCAGGCACACGTGGTGGCCCTCGCGCATATCGATGGCCTGTACACCGACACAGCGTCCCGCGTCGACCAGCAGGTCGGTGCAGAAGAATTCATCGTGACGCTGAATCGCAGGATACTTGAGGGAAGTCTGAAATAGCGTGTGCAGGATGTGGAAACCGGTACGGTCGGCGGCGAACCAGGTGCGCTCGATCTTCATGCCGCCAAAAGCGCGCACGTTCACGCGCCCGTCGTCGCGCCGGCTCCACGGGCAACCCCAGTGCTCCAGGCGCAGGTTCTCCTCGGTGGCATGCTGGGCAAAGTAATCAACCACGTCCTGATCACACAGCCAGTCACCCCCCGCCACGGTATCGATAAAGTGGTCGCCCGTGCTGTCGTGGTCCTGCACTACACCGGCACAACCGCCCTCGGCAGCCACGGTATGGCTGCGCATGGGATACACTTTCGACAGCAGCGCGATCTTGAGATCAGGCGCCTGTTCGGCCGCGGCGATGGCCGCGCGCAGGCCGGCGCCACCGCCGCCGACGATGACCACATCTACGTCTTTGTACTGCAAATCCATGTTTGATCCTGCATCGCGGCGTCAGCGTCGCCTTTTCGGCCTGTTATAGCACGTTGGCGTATCGCGTGACGCCTATTGATTTTCCTCCTCGCGGCAATCGATTTTTCCACATGGAAAATAGTTTCCAATCGGATTATCCTTACAAACTCAAGTGTTGGTTACTGCGTGTGTGTGGAAAGTTAAGGCAAAACACGCACCGCCGGAACCGGCTGAGGAATTGAGTCATAAAGTTGTATAGTGTTGATTTTAGTATAAGCATATAACGACAGGCGATATAAATCGATCAGGAAGTAACAAGGACCCGATATCATGTTCAAGAAGACATTGCCCGCAATGGCGGTTATGGCCGCACTCTCCCACCTGTCATCCAGCCCCGCGCTGGCGATGGGTGAAGCCAAATCCAACCAGGACTGGTGGCCTCAGATGCTGGACCTGACGCCACTGCGTCAGAACGCAGAGAATCACAACCCGCTCGGCCCAGACTACAACTACGCCGAGCGTTTCAAACAGGTCGACCTTGCCCAGCTGGAGAAGGAAATCGAAGAGCTGATGACCACCTCCCAGGACTGGTGGCCCGCTGACTGGGGCAACTATGGCCCGTTCTTCATCCGCATGGCGTGGCACAGCGCCGGCACCTATCGCATCGGCGATGGCCGCGGCGGTGCCGGTGGCGGCCAGCAGCGCTTTGAGCCGCTGAACAGCTGGCCCGATAACACCAACCTGGACAAGGCGCGCCGCCTGCTGTGGCCGATCAAGCAGCAGTACGGCCCCAACCTGTCCTGGGCCGATCTGATCGTACTCGCTGGCGACGTCGCAATGAAATCCATGGGCTTCAAGACCTACGGCTTTGCCGGTGGCCGCGAGGATGACTGGCAGCCCGACCTGGTTTACTGGGGCCCGGAAGAAACCATGCTCGCCAACGAAGAGCGCTATGACGATGAACGCCGGCTGGAGAATCCCCTCGGTGCGTCCATGATGGGCCTGATCTACGTGAACCCGGAAGGCCCCAACGGCAATCCCGATCCGGTCAAGGCCGCGCACGACATCCGCACCACATTCGGTCGCATGGCAATGAACGATGAGGAGACCTTCGCGTTGATCGCCGGCGGGCACACCTTCGGCAAGGTACACGGGGCGCACAAGCCCGCCGATTGTCTGGGACCGGAGCCGGCGGCCGCCGGCGTGGAGCAGCAGGGCCTGGGCTGGAAGAACAAGTGCGGCAAAGGCAATGCGGAAGACACGGTCACCAGCGGACTGGAGGGCGCCTGGACCCAGGCCCCTACCCAGTGGACCATGCTCTACCTTGAAAACCTGTACAACAATGAATGGGAACTGACCGAAAGCCCCGGCGGCGCAAAACAGTGGACCGCCAAGGATGGGGCGCTCGACGGCTCTGTGCCTGATGCGCATATAGAAGGCAAAATGAATGCGCCCATGATGTTGACCACCGATATTGCGCTGAAAAAAGATCCGGCTTATCGCAAAATCGGCATGCGTTTCAGACAGGATCAGGAGGCCTTTGAAGATGCTTTCGCGCGCGCCTGGTTCAAGCTGATCCACCGCGACATGGGGCCGACCACCCGCTTCGTGAACTCCACGGCGCCGGACGAGGAGCTGATCTGGCAGGATCCGGTGCCGGAGGCTGACTACGAAACGATTGACGATGGCGACATTGCCGATCTGAAGTCGGCAATACTGGACACCGACCTGAGCACCGCTGAGCTGGTGCGCACTGCCTGGGCATCGGCGGCCACTTTCCGCGGCACCGACATGCGCGGCGGTGCCAATGGCGCACGCATCCGCCTTGAGCCGCAGAAGGACTGGGCAGTCAACAATCCGCGAGAGCTGCGCAGGGTGTTGAAGGTGCTGGAAAAAGTCCAGAAAAACTTCAACCGCAAGGCGGGCGACAAGCAGGTGTCGATGGCGGACCTGATCGTACTTGGCGGCGCGGCCGCGATTGAGCAGGCGGCCAGGAACGCCGGACACGATGTCGAGGTAGAGTTCGCGCCCGGCCGCACGGATGCGACCCGGAAGCAGACAGATGCGGAATCCTTCGCCGTGCTGGAGCCGACCTTCGATGGCTTCCGCAACTACTACAGCGACGGACTGAACCAGTCGCCGGCAGCGCTGCTGGTTGAGCGTGCCGACCTGCTCGAGCTGACGGTGCCGGAGATGACCGTGCTGGTAGGCGGCATGCGCACCCTCGGCGCCAACACGGCAAATGCGGGGCACGGTGTGTTCACCGACAAGCCGGACACGTTGAGCAATGACTTCTTCGTCAACCTGCTCGACATGTCGACCAAATGGACGCCGGTTGAGGACGACCCCTACGTGTTCGAGGGCCGCGACCGCAACAGCGGTGACCTGAAATGGACTGCCACAGAGGCGGACCTGGTGTTCGGCTCCAACGGCGAGCTGCGCGCGGTAGCCGAAGTATACGCCTTCGACGGCTCGGAAGAGCGATTCGTCACGGACTTTATCGGCGCCTGGACCAAGGTCATGCAGGCTGATCGCTTTGATCTGAAATAAGCGCTGACTGCTGGCGTTTTTCAAAGGGCCCTTCGGGGCCCTTTATTTTACGTATCTGGAAACAGTTCAATAGTAATGTCGCAACACTGATTCCGATTGCCCGCTATTCTTCTTAGCGTGAGACCACAAGGCGGTTGATCGGCATGGAGAATGTTACCTCGGTATCTTTTGTAACCTCGGTGTTGGGCGCAGCAAGCAGCATCGCGAGTTCTGTCAGCATCCTGGAACGTCGCATCGCTGATAGTGTGAAAGCCGCGTAAAAGAAACCGGCAACTGACTCTGCCACCGCTGCCGCCGGTCCGCGCATGACAACCACCTCGGGTTCCACCGTAACCGTGGCATCCTCAAATACCTTGCGCACGAGGTCACTCAGACTGTCGCTACCGCGTACACGCGGATCACCCAGATCGATCTCGCCATAGCCCGGCACCTCTGCCTGCACATGGCCGTATATCAGCGCGTGAACCTCTGTATAGCCCGGCGCTGCGTGCATGGGTCCATCGACAACTGCGGCAAATGTACCCCCTGGCTTTAACACGCGCCGGACTTCGCGAAGCACCGGTTCAATTGGATCCATCAGGGTCAGCGCCCAGTGACACAGCACCGTGTCTACCGACGCGTCCACCAGCCCGCTCAGGTCCTGTGCTTCGGCCCTGAGCAGATCAGCTGCGCCCTCGGGTAGCCGCGCAGCAGCCAGCGCCAGCTCCTCAGGACACATGTCGACACCGGTCAGGGACAGCTGCCTATTCTGCGCATGCAGCATTTCAAGCAGCACACCCGAGCCACAGGCGAGGTCAAGTATGCGTCCCCTGGGGCGATGCGCCACGACTTCGGCAAGCCACTCGTAACTCGTACGTCCTGCATTGTCACGACAGGCCTGGGCACAGGTCTCGGTGAAACCGGCATGGTCGGTGTGTATGGCGTGCAAATGGGAGCGTAGTGCTGCGGCGTCGGGTTGCTCTCCCCGGGCGAGGCTATCTGTCCACGCAGAGCGCAGGGGGCTGTGATCAGTCAAAAGCGAATCCTTGTTTTGCCGTGCTTATGATCGCGCGTCAGTGCGCGACATCGATCAGGTGGACGACCTGTGGAAAATACCATCCATCCGGCGTCTGGCACTGTGCGAGCCACTCGGCTGTTGGCGCCTGTGATTGCATCGCTTCAAGCGACACGCTGTCATCAAAGACACAGCGCTGTAGGTAGCCTTCAACGGCGTCGGTATGCTCCGGCCTGGCTACGCTGTCGTAACGCAACTCCGAGACATCGACCTGTGCGCCAGACGCACGCAGACAATCGGCCAGTGCCTCGGCGGCAACATAGGGAACTGCGCTGTCCTGACCAAACGCGGCAAGGTAGCGCCGTTGGAACTCAATATAATGGCCCGCAGCGGCGCTGTGGGCAATCACGCCGCGCCCGTTTTTGCCGATCGCTGCGCAGAACTTCGTGGCCGCCGCCTGCAGGTCTTCCAGCGGAACCACATACAGCGCGTGCGTTGCCCAGACTATGTCATAGCCTTCAGGTGGTGGCTCAAAGCCCTGCAGTGTAACTTCATGCTCACGCGCAGGCACGAATGGCTGCGGCAGGGCGGCTCGCGCCTCGGCAATAGAGAACGCCGAGGGATCGAGTAAGTCAGTGAGTATAGGCTGCAATCCCGCGTCGCGAATAGCGGCGTGGCGAACCAGGGCGTTGGGGAATTTGCCGGAACCACACGCCACGTCGAGCAGCCGCAACGATCGACCACCAGCAGCAGTCTGCGACTGCGCCAGCCACTCTGCCCAGTCACGAGCCTCGGCGAGGTGTCGATAATCATCGGTGGCAAGCGTATAGAACGCCTCCATACCGTCTCGGTATGCCTCAGACCAGTGCACCGAGCTGCGCGTCTCCAGATCATTGCTCATGTGTCGGTCTCCACCGGCCAGCAGACCGGATTTAATGGACTTGCCGCTACCTCCGCCGGTTTCACGCCCGGAAGAAACTTCTGCCAGTCGCCGGATACCATCGTCGGGGAATCGATGATGCGCGCACCGTCCTCGTAATAGGTGTTTGCCAACACAATCCTGCTGCGATCGCTGTGGTTACTGGCCGCGGTGTGGAAACTCAGGTTGTGGTGGAAACTGACATCACCTACGTCGAATGGCGTATCGTCCACCGCGACGTGATTCTTTGCGAACACATCAGCGACGCCCCGATCGTACCCGACACCCGATTTTTCAAAGGTGACGGCGTCTACCAATCGGTGCACATCCAGAGGATAGGCAAAAGCAAGTGGCCCCATGGCATGCGAGATAGCCTGTGCCGGCATCCAGGCTGTAACGACGTTATTGGTATCCAGCGGAAAGTGGTGATCATCGAAGTGCCACGGTGTGCGCCCGCACCCGGGCTGCTTCGCCAGGACGTTGTCGTGATAGAGCCGAACTGCGTTGACACCGAGGAGGTCAGCTGAAATCTGCGCCAGGCGCGGAGACAATACGTAGGCGCGCACGAGGGGGTTATCGAGCCAGGTCATTTCAAGGCTTAAAAACCGGTCGTTGGCACCTGTATCCGGATCTACCTCGAATTCTGCCTGTAACAATCGGACAAGTTCTGCGCGCAGCCGCAGGATAATGCCCGGTGAGAACACCTGCCTGAGCTTGATAAAGCCGTTAGTGCGAAAATCAATGCGCTGTTGTTCGGTAACAGGAAAGGGTCTGGCGAGTTCGGCGAAGACGTCTGCATCACACGGAATCTGGGTCTCCGGCAGTGAGGGCGCCGGCTCAACCTCCGTTGCGTTGAAAGTGTTATCTGCCAGGCTTACATACCAGTCCCACCATGCCTGGTTGTCTTCCTCCCAGGGTTGACTGACGTCGGTGCGTTCGTCGACTTCTTTTTCCAGCATGTATGCTTACCGGCAATCTTAAAACGCGGCATTATAACCGAATCGGCCGCTTGCGGTAGCGAGCCAAGGACTGGTTCGCGCTTTTTTATGCTCCTTACTGAGCTCTGTTATGCTCCGTATTAGTTTCCTTTATGCTCCGTAGAATCTGGATCGACCACGCCAATGCCCGTTAAAGTAAGCCCCCCTGGCGCCGGAGCAGACAGCATGTTGTATTTCGAAGATTTCTATATAGGCCGGAGTTTTGCACTCGGGCCCTGTACGGTTGACGAACAGGAAATGCTCGCTTTTGCCGCTCGCTTCGATCCTCAGGGAATCCACCAGGACGCCACGGCGGCTGTCGCGGCCGGCTTTTCCGAGATTATTGCCAGCGGCTGGTTCACCGCCTCCCTGTTTATGCGCATGCAGTGCGATGCCTTTATGCTTGACTCCGCGTGTATTGCCTCACCGGGTGTGGACGCGCTGCGCTGGCTGCAACCCGTCGTTGCCGGACAGGTGCTTCACGGGCGAGTGATGGTGACGACGGCGCGGCGGCTCGAAAGCCGGCCGGATACGGGGGTCGTAAGCTGCGACGGCGAGCTGCAGGAAACGAATGGCGAGACCGTGATGACACTGACCAGTAGCGCGTTTTATCGCTGCAGAAACACAATGAGTAGCGGATGACGCCGGCACGGCAACTGCAGGCACAGATCCGCCGCTGCAAACTGTGCCAGGAGCGCTTCGCCGCCACGCGAACCGCGCACGCGCCACGCCCGGTCACCTGGTTCGAAAGCAGTGCACGTATCCTCGTTATCGGCCAGGCACCCGGCATGCGTGTGCATCAATCGGGGACGCCGTTCCTGGACCGTTCCGGTGATCGGCTGCGCGCGTGGATGGGCATCGACGCAGACACGTTCTACGATCGCTCGCGCATCGCCATCGTGCCCATGGCGTTCTGCTTCCCCGGCTATAGCGCATCCGGCGCGGACCTGCCGCCCCCGGCCATCTGTGCAGATACCTGGCACGACCCGGTCATGGGCCAGCTGCCTGAAGTCCGCCTGACGCTGCTGATCGGTGCCTACGCCCAGCGTCGCTACCTGCGGTTACCGCGCTCGGCAAAGGTGGCGGACACCGTGGGCAGCTGGCGGCGGCACGCACCGCGGTCGCTTCCACTGCCGCACCCCTCCTGGCGCAACAGCGGCTGGCTGAAACGCCATCCCTGGTTCGAGGACGAACTGCTACCCGAACTCAAGTCGCGGGTCGCGGCGCTGCTCTGAATCCGCCGCGTCGGCGATACACGGCGAGGTCGCAGGGTTTGCGCCAACTTGCTCCACTACGTATGCTTCCAGGGCATCGCCTACCGGCAAAGCGCTATCGACAACAGCAACAGCGGAGCGACAGCTGCATGAGTGAAGACACAGGCTACACACCGCCAGAAGTCTGGACCTGGGATGCCCAGAGCGGCGGCAAATTCACCAATATCAACCGCCCGATCGCCGGACCCACCCACGACAAGACGCTGCCGACCGGCAAGCACCCGCTACAGCTGTACTCTCTCGCCACGCCCAACGGGGTCAAAGTCACGGTGATGCTGGAGGAGCTGCTGGCCAGCGGCATCAGCGACGCCGAGTACGATGCCTGGCTGATCAAGATCACCGAGGGCGACCAGTTCGGCAGCGGCTTTGTCGGTATCAACCCGAACTCGAAGATACCCGCGTTTCTGGATAACAGTACCTCGCCGCCGACCCGGGTATTCGAATCGGGGGCCATACTCGTGTATCTCGCAGAAAAGTTCGGGGCCTTCCTGCCCACCGAACCCTCCGCGCGCGCCGAGTGCCTGTCCTGGCTGTTCTGGCAAATGGGCAGTACACCTTTCCTCGGCGGCGGCTTCGGCCACTTCTACGCCTACGCCCCGGAAAAATACGAGTACCCCATCAATCGCTACACGATGGAAGTCAAGCGCCAGCTCGACGTGCTCGATCGCAACCTGGCAGAGCGTCGCTATCTGTGCGGCGACGAATACAACATCGCCGACATGGCCACCTGGCCCTGGTACGGGGTGCTTGTAACCGGCGACATCTACGATGCCCAGACCTTCCTGGATGTGACGTCGTACCAGCACGTGACGCGCTGGGCGAACGAGATCGCGGCGCGCCCGGCAGTGCAGCGCGGCAAGCGGGTCAACCGTGTCTGGGGCCCGGAGGAGGAGCGGGTGCCCGAGCGGCACGCGGCCAGCGACCTGGACTAGCCAGGCGCCTGGATTCGACACGCAGCTGCGAGTCGTCGCAGGTTTCGCTATCGTTACCGAAGCCAAGATCAGTACGCAACGAAGGGGACGGCCGCGTATGCGCTCTCATCGCACGACATTGACCGCTAAGGCCTCGCAAGCAGCCTGCTTGTTCCTGGCCACCCTGCTGACACTAGTGACGGGCGCCTGCGCGCAGGGCGACAGCGCGGGTACCCGCGATGGCCCTTACGAGCTTGGCGATGCCAGCCGCGACGGCATCGGCAAATTCTACATGGGCCGCGAGATCGCACACGTCATGGGTCACCGCGCGGCCGGCTGGCTCGAGCGGGACGGGCGCGAACGCCAGGAGCGCACGGACCTGCTGATACGGCGCCTGCCCCTGGAGGAGGACAGTGTAGTCGCCGATATCGGCGCCGGCACCGGCTACTTCAGCTTTCCCGTCGCGCAGCGGGTACCCCGGGGCAAAGTAGTTGCGGTGGACATCCAGCCCGAGATGCTCGACTTTATCCGCCAGAAACAGGCCGCTGGTGGCGCCGACAACGTGGAGCCTCATCTCGGCTCAATTACCGACGTGGGGCTGCCGGCGGATAGCATCGACCTGGCGTTCATCGTCGATGCCTACCACGAGTTTTCCCACCCGGTGGAAATGGGCCAGTCCATCGTCCGCGCCCTGAAGCCGGGCGGGCGCCTGGTGCTGATCGAGTACCGCGGCGAGGATCCGGAGGTTCCAATCAAGCCGCTGCACAAGATGACACAGGAGCAGGCCCGGCTTGAAATGGCGGCGATTGGCCTGGAATGGGAGCGCCTCGACAGCGCCCTGCCGCAGCAGCACATGCTGTTTTTCCGCAAGCCGGAATGAGCCGGCGGTTCAGCACATCGACGCGTGTAGCCTTGCCGTCGAATGCATAACATCGTAGATTACTCAGTAAAACGATAAGGATCGCTTACGTGGATAAGATCGACGCCGTCAGACACCTGATCGCCTGCTGGGAGCGCCGGGATATCGATGCCCTGCTCGCCTGCCTGACCGATGACGTAGAGTACTACTGGCACATTGGTTCGCGCCCGGTCAGGGGCAAGGACACCATGCGCAAATTTCTCAACAACTACTCGGGCAGCTACGAACAGAAGCGCTGGGACATTTTCAATCACGCCGAGAACGGCGACCTGCTCATGGTCGAGGGGCATGAAGAGCTCTGGGACAACGAGCACGAGCGCACGATACAGCAGCCGTTCATGCAGGCCTTCGAGTTCCGGGGCGACCTGATTTCCCACTGGCGCGACTATTACGAGCCGGAAAACCTCGCACCACCCGCCGAACAAGCCACCGCATCACCAGCACGCCAGTAAGACGCGTATTCCCCAGCAAAAGAGGCTTCCAGCATGGCAGGGCAATACATCGACACGATGCACCAGCTGATAGACGCCAGCATTCATCATGACAAGGAAAAGTTTCTCAGCTTCTTCGCACCGGACGTCGAATACATCCTGCACACCAGCGCGCGCCCACTGAAGGGACGCGACTGGCTCGGGCGATTCGTCGACAAGTATTTCGCGGACATGACCGACGTGGTCTGGCGCATCGACCGCTGGGCTCAGAACGACAACAAGCTGCTGGTCGAGGGCTATGAGGAATACCGCGAGCGCGCCACGGGCAGGCGTGTGGGACATCCCTACATGGGTATCGTCGAGTTCAACGACGACGGTCGGATCACAGCGATGCGCGACTATTTCGAGATGAACGGCAAACCGCTGGATGCATGAGTACGCCAGCCAGGCGCGTGCGGAACAGCGCCCGTTCAGGGTGGTGCAGTGGGCGACCGGCGCCATGGGCAAGACCTGCCTGCGCAGCGTCATCGACCACCCGGATCTTGAGCTGGCTGGCCTGTACGTATATAGCGACACCAAGGCGGGGCGCGACGCCGGCGATATCGCCCGGCGCGAGCCCACAGGCGTCGCCGCCACCCGCAGTATCGACGAAATTCTGGCAGTCGATGCCGATGTGGTACTGCACTGCCCGCTGCTGCAGTTTCCCTACAACGCCCACGACGATGACGTCTGCCGCCTGCTGGAATCCGGCAAGAACGTCATTTCCATCAACAACTACTTTCACCCGGCCAGCCTCGGCGAGGCCCACGCCGCCCGCCTGCAAGCAAGCTGCGAACGCGGCGGCAGTACGCTGGTCGGCACCGGCATCAATCCCGGATTGATCGCCGAGCGCTTTGCGCCGGTGGTGTCCGGCATGCTGACTGAACTGGACAGCATCCTGTGTCGCGAGGTCTACGACTGCCTCGGCATGCCCAACGCCAATTACGTCTTCGATGTCATGGGCATGGGGGCACACCCGAAGGATGTCGATCTCGAAAACGGCAGCCTCGCGACCCTGTTCACGGCAATGTACCGCCAGTGCGTGGGCGCGCTCGCCGAACGGCTTGAGCTTCCACTGACCGACATGCAGGCCGACCACCAGGTCACCCTGGCAGCGCAGGACATCGAGGCGCGCGCGGGCACCATTCGCGCCGGCACGGTGGCAGCCACCAACTGGCAGATTCACGGGCTTGTCGGCGAGAAGCGCGTCATCACGCATTCGGTCAACTGGGTCATGGGTAAAGACGTGCCGGGTTACGAGCAGTTCAGCCATTGGGAAGTCAACGTACGCGGCAAGCCGGGCATCGATATCCGTATGGACCTGGTGGAGCCCGAGAACACCGGCGTCAAGACCACCGCGGTACAGTATGGCATCGCCGGCATGGTGACCCAGGCGATACCGCATGTCGTGTCAGCAGCTCCCGGCCTGCT
>CAYFVJ010000080.1:0-10998 GCA_964346555.1 uncultured Alteromonadaceae bacterium
TCCGTTCGCCGCTGTCACCTGCCGCCGTCGTGCTCTCCTCGCGCTCATCCGCACTCTTCAAGGGATCGGAGGCATCGCGCTGCAGCGTGGCGCCGCCGGTGCTGTCGCCCTCCGCCTCGTCATCTTCCCCGCTCGCCTTGTCGTCGTCCTGCATACTGTTCTTGAAGCCCTTGATGGCGCTGCCAAGATCGCTGCCGAGCGTGCGCAGGCGCTTGGTGCCAAAAAGCATGACGACGATCGCCAGAACGATCAACAGCTGCCATACGCTTATACCGCCGATACCCATGATATTTTCCTCTGTCAGTGTGCGCCGGGGCGCGATGCTTTCTCGACGTGGCCGGAAAGCCCGAGCCGCTGTTGCAGGCATTCCATCACCGCAGCGGCGTCGGTGTCCAGATAGGAAAGCATGACCATGCTGTGAAACCACAGGTCCGCCACTTCGCCGATCAGCGCCGTGCGGTCCGCTTCTGCCTGCGCATCCTTGGCGGCGAGAATGACCTCGGTAGCTTCTTCGCCAACTTTCTCCAGAATACGATTCAGGCCGGCAGCGTGCAGGCTGGCGACATAACTGTCCTCGGGCGCGGCCTGTCGGCGTGCCGCGATTGTGCGGGTCAACTCGTCGAGTACGCTGTCAGTGTCCATCGCCTGTTTCCTTTTCCGCCGTCGGGCTGTTGTACATTTCCTGCGGCTCCCGCAGCACGCTGTGTGTCTCGGCCCAGCGATCGCCCTCCAGCCTGCGGTAGAAGCAGTGTCGGCGCCCCGTGTGGCAGGCGATGCCGCCGACCTGCTCGACTTTCAGCAGCAGCGCATCGGCGTCGCAGTCAAGCCGGAGTTCTTTCAGCCACTGCACGTTGCCGGAGCTCTCGCCCTTGCGCCACAGGGCGTTGCGCGAGCGCGACCAGTATACCGCTCTCTGTTCTTCGAGCGTTGTCTGCAGCGCCTCACGATTCATCCAGGCCAGCATGAGAACGTCGCCGGTCTGCCAGTCCTGGGCAATCGCCGCGACCAGTCCCTGGTCGTTCCACTGTATGATGTCGGTTATCGGCGACATGCGCGCTACCTGCTTGTCTTGCGGGCGGAACCCTGGATTATCGCACAGGCAAGGGGCAACTTCAGTCTTCCCGCGCCCGCGGCCAGAGTAAAAAAACGGCGGCGATAGACAGTGCCCAGCTCGCCGGCGGGATACGTGACAGAGTCTCCTGCAGCGGCGGCACCCACAGCAGCGCCAGCGTCGCGCAGCCAATGCCGGCGAGCTGTCGCCAACGCTGCCGCGTCAGCGCCTGGCGCCGCTGTCGCCGCAGCGCGCCGGCATCCGCCCGGCGCCCGGTGGGCACATCCCGATTGCCCTGCAGTTGGTCGAGAATCGCATCGGGCACCTGCGGCAGCTGCTCCAGCCAGGATGGTACGTGATACTGCAGTCGCCGCACGACATTCTGTGGCGAGTAGCGCTCGCGCAACCATTTCTCCAGGAAGGGCTGTGCGGTATCCCATAGATTGAGCTGGGGGTACAGCTGCCGTCCAAGCCCCTCGATATTGAGCAGGGTCTTCTGCAGCAGAATCAGTGAAGGCTGCACCTCCATGTCGAAGCGTCGCGCCGTGCTGAACAGATAGACCAGCAGTTGTCCAAAGGAGATCTCGCTGATGGGTTTCTCGAAAATGGGCTCGCAGACCGCGCGCATGGCCGATTCGAAGTCCTCGACACGGGTGTCGCGGGGCACCCAGCCGCACTCGACGTGGAGGCGCGCGACCGCGCGATAATCGCGCTGGAAGATACCCAGCAGGTTGCGCGCAAGATAGTACTGATCTGCATCGCTCAGGCTGCCGATGATGGCGCAGTCGATGGCGATATAGCCGGGATCCGCAGGGTTTTCGACATTGATGAAGATGTTCCCGGGATGCATGTCGGCGTGAAAAAAACTGTCGCGAAAGACCTGGGTGAAGAAGATCTCGACGCCGCGCTCTGCCAGCAGCTTGAGATCGGTACCGCGCCGGCGCAGGGTATCCAGGTCGGTCACCGGAATACCGCGGATACGCTCCATGACATAGACATTGCGGCGCGTCAGCTGCCAGTGCACTTCCGGGACGTAGACCAGTTGGCCGTCGGCGAAGTTGCGCCGCAGTTGCGAGGCGTTGGCCGCTTCGCGATTGAGGTCGAGTTCGTCGAGGATCACGTGCTCGTAGTCGGCCACCAGCGCGACCGGGCGCAGGCGCCAGCCATCGCGCAGAAAGCGCTCGGTCAGGCGCGCCAGCAGGAACAGCAGCGCAATGTCCTGGCGTATAATCGGCTCGATATCCGGACGCAGCACCTTGACCACCACTTCTCTGCCATCGTGCAGCTGCGCCGCATGGACCTGGGCGACCGACGCCGACGCCATCGGGTCGGCGTCGAAACGCGCAAACAGAACCTCCACGGGATCGCCCAGCGTCGACTCGATGATCTCGCGTGCCTGCGCCGGCGGAAACGCCGGCACCCGATCCTGCAGCCGCGCCAGCTCGTCGGCGATATCAGCCGGCAGGAGATCGCGGCGCGTGGATAGCATCTGCCCGAATTTGATAAAAACCGGCCCGAGCTCCTCCAGCGACCGTCGCAGTCGCTGGGCGCGGGTTTCCTGCGCCGCGGCACCGAGGCGGAAAGGGTTGAGGGCGAGCAGCAGACGCACGCCGCGCGGCAGGCGATCGGCGTCGATGATGTCGTCCAGGCGGTGGCGGCCGGCCACTTGAAGAATGCGACCCAGTCGGAGCAACCGCGCCATCAGGTCGAGTCGTCGCCGTGCGCTGTCGAGCCCGCCGGCGTGGATGTGCCCTGCGTAGATGCGCCCGGCGTGGATGCGCCCGGCGTGGATGCGCCCGGCGTGGATGCGCCGCTGCGACACAGGGCATCGGCCCGGGCCCGTGCGCGCTGCAGGCGACTCTGGGTGCGGTCGACCTGCTGCGTCAGACTCTGGATGTCGGCGTAGAAATCCTCCACCTCCGCGCGCGGCGGTGTCAGGCGGGCCTCCTCGTGTATGAATTCATCCAGCTGGCGTGTCAGGCTGCTGCCGGCGTGACGACCCCAGCTGAACAGGCCGCGCAGCAGCTGCGCGAGCTGGTGCCCCGCGACGTCGCCCAGGGTGCTCACCAGCGGGGCTTCCCAGTCGATATCCAGCGCGGCGATTACGCGCTGCAGCGCGATCAGCGGAGCGCTGCTGCCCTTGAGCTCGAGGCCGCCGTTGATCAGCGTCGCCGTGGGGTCCCGGGCGTTTGCCAGCTCCGCAAAATCCGCTCCACTGCCGCGGACCCGTGTCGCGAGCTCGCCGTCGTAATGGCCCATCAGGCGGATGCGGCCAGTGCGAGTGGGCTGCAGGTATACGGAGAAGGCCGGCCGGGTGCACTCTACGCCAATGACGACCTCGTCGAGCGCGGCGATATCCCGGCTGCTGTGCGGTGACAGCGCGAGCGCGCTGTTGGCGGCGCGCTCTAGCGCGGCGAGAACAGCCGTCTGCAGGGCGGGGTCCAGCGCCATGTCAGTCCTTGATGCCCCGGTGTACCGCGACCACGCCGCCGGTCATATTGTGGTAGTCGCAGCGGCTGAAGCCGGCATCTTCCAGCATGCCCAGCAGCGTTTCCTGGTCTGGATGCATGCGGATGGACTCGGCGAGGTAGGTGTAACTGTCGGCATCGCGGGCCACCAGATGGCCCATGAATGGCAGCACGCGGAAGGAATAGGCGTCGTAGGCCTTCTCCAAAAGCGGGTTGGTTGGCTTGGAGAACTCCAGGACCAGCAGGCGACCGCCGGGCTTGAGAACGCGCAGCATCGAGCGCAGTGCCAGGTCCTTGTCGGTGACGTTGCGCAGCCCGAAAGCGATGGTAATACAGTCAAAGCTGGCGTCCGGGAACGGCAGGTATTGGGCGTCCGCCTGCACGAATTCAAGATTTGCCTGCACACCCGTATCCAGCAGGCGGTCGCGACCGACGCGCAGCATGGCGTTGTTGATGTCGGCCAGCACCACGCGACCGCTGTCGCCGACCAGCTGGCTGAACCTGGCGGCCAGGTCACCGGTGCCGCCGGCGATGTCGAGCACCGAATTGCCGCTGCGAACGCCGGACAGCTCAATCGTGAAGCGTTTCCACAGGCGATGGATCCCCGCTGACATGAGATCATTCATCAGGTCATAGCGCGTCGCCACCGAGTCAAAGACATCGGCCACCATGCCCGCCTTGGCCTCCTCCTCGACCTCGCGGTAGCCGAAGTGCGTGGTTTTCCTGTCGCTCATTGCGCAGCCCGCCCGATTTGCTGGAGGCGTATTGTAGCGCGATGGTGCGGACGGGTCAGCGCCGGTGCGGCCGCCGCTGCGGGTTCAGGGCTGGAAGTTCACGACCTGGGTGTCCGGGTCACGGCTGGCGCCGGCGGCACGCAGGCGGTCCAGGTAGTCCTGCCACCAGTGCTCACGGTTCTCGCACAGCTCGCGCAGGTAGCTCCAGGAGTAGATACCGGTGTCATGGCCGTCGTCGAACACCAGCTGCAGCGCATAGTGTCCGACCGGGCGCACCTCCACCAGCGCCACGTGCTTCTTGCCGGTCTGCAGGGTTTCCTGGCCGCGGCCGTGGCCGCGCACTTCGGCCGAGGGAGAGTGCACGCGCAGGTATTCCCAGTCCAGCCGGCAGGGCGTCTCGCCGGGGTAGGCCAGCTCGAGGATCCGGGACTGGCGGCGTAACCTGATGCCTTCCGGTCGGTTGTCTTTGTCTGCCATCGCCAACGCTCCCTGATCGTTACAGAATAAAGCGCGAGAGGTCGTCATCGACGCTGAGCTCGCCCAGCTGGCTGTCGACGTAGGCGGCATCCACGACCAGGGGTGGCGTGTCCGTACTGCTGTCCGCGGCAGCGTAGGAGGCGTCCTCGAGCAGTCGCTCCATGATGGTGTGCAGGCGACGGGCGCCGATATTCTCGGTGTTCTCGTTCAGCTGCCAGGCGATCTCCGCCAGCCGCGTCAGCCCCTCGTCGGTAAACTCCACCGCCAGACCCTCGGTCGCCAGCAGGGCCTGGTACTGCCGCGTCAGGGAGGCGTCGGGTTCCGACAGGATGCGCTTGAAGTCAGCCGGCGTGAGCGCGGTCAGCTCCACGCGGATGGGCAGGCGTCCCTGCAGCTCGGGAATGAGGTCCGAGGGCTTGGACAGGTGGAAGGCGCCGGAAGCGATGAACAGGATATGGTCAGTCTTGATCATGCCGTATTTCGTGCTCACGGTGGAGCCCTCGATCAGCGGCAGCAGGTCACGCTGCACACCCTCGCGGGATACGTCGGCGCCGGCGGTCTCGCCGCGTTTGGCCACCTTGTCCAGCTCGTCGAGGAAGATGATCCCGTTCTCCTCGGCCGCCTCGATGGCTTTCTGCTTGAGTTCATCCTCGTTGACCATGCGCGCCGCCTGCTCCTCGCAGATCGCCTCGAATGCCTCCTTCACGGGCAGCGTACGGGTTTTCGACTGCTGCTTGGACAGGTTGGAGAACATGTTCTGCAGTTGGCTGGTCATTTCCTCCATGCCGGGCGGTGCAACGATATCCACCGCCCCGGACTGATTGCTCAGCTCGACCTCGATCTCCTTGTCGTCCAGCTGGCCCTCACGCAGTCGCTTGCGCAGGAGCTGGCGCGTGCCCGCACCCTGCTCGCCCTCGCCATTGCGCGCCGGCGGCAGCAGAATATCCAGTATGCGTTCCTCGGCAGCTTCCTCGGCGCGTGAGCGGACCCGCTGAACCTCCTGCTCGCGGTACATTTTTACCGACGTTTCCACCAGGTCGCGGATAATCGATTCCACGTCCCGGCCCACATAGCCAACCTCCGTGAACTTGGTGGCTTCCACCTTCATGAAAGGCGCATTCGCCAGCCGCGCCAGGCGGCGAGCGATCTCGGTCTTGCCGACGCCCGTGGGCCCGATCATGAGGATATTTTTGGGCGTAATCTCCGCGCGCAGGTCGTCGTCTACCTGCATGCGCCGCCAGCGGTTGCGCAGGGCGATGGCGACCGCACGTTTGGCCTCGGATTGACCGATAATATGCTTGTCCAGGGCATGGACGATCTCGCGGGGGGTCATGTTTGACATATCAGTCCTGGTAATCGAGTTGCTCGATGGTCCGGTTGTGATTGGTGTAGATACAGATGTCGCCGGCGATCGTCAGGCCTCTTTCCACGACGTCCCGGGCGCTCAGGTCGGTATTGTCGAGCAGTGCCCGCGCCGCGGCCTGGGCAAAAGACCCGCCGGAGCCGATGGCGATCAGGTTGTCCTCGGGCTCGATCACGTCACCGTTGCCGCTGATCACCAGCGATGTGGTTCTGTCCGCAACGGCCAGCAGGGCCTCGAGCTGGCGCAGGGAGCGCTCGGTGCGCCAGGCCTTGGCCAGTTCCACCGCGGCGCGTACCAATTGTCCATGATGCTTCTCGAGGTGATTCTCGAACAGTTCGAACAGGGTGAACGCATCCGCCGTGCCGCCGGCGAAGCCGGCAATCACCTGGTCCTTGTACAGTCGTCGCACTTTGCGCGCGTTGCCTTTCATGATGGTGTTGCCAAGGGATACCTGGCCATCACCGCCGATAACCACGCTGCTTCCACGGCGAACGCAGAGGATAGTAGTACCTCGGAACTGTTCCACGATGTGCCTCCTCACTCCCCAAATCATCGATATGGGTACTCGGGCAGGGTAATTCAAGCGCAGGGAGTCTGCCGTGTCCTGGCGCTCTGGGCCATCTATATCGCGCTCAGCGCCATCTATTTGCGCTCAGGGCCATCTATTGCGCTCAGGGCCATCTATTTGCGCTCAGGGCTGTTTCTCAAGGATGCTCAAGGCCGTGACCGCTTGAGCAGCAGGGTATCGATATTCTGCTGCGCGGTGAGGCTGCGCGCGGCAGCCATCCTCGAGCGTGAGTCGAAGGGTCCGACAAGCACCCGGTACCAGCGCCCGTTGCTGCCGCTGGTTGCCTCGACTTTCGGCTCGAGACCGAGCAGGAGGAGTTCCGCTCGCCGTCGATCCGCGTCTTCAGCCTGCCGGAAAGAGCCTGCCTGCAGGAGATAGCTGGCGTCGCTTTTTTCACGGCTGCCGGGCATCGCGCCGGGCTCGACCTCCACTTCAATTCGCTGCTGCGGCAGCATGTCGAAGAAGTCGAATCGGGGCTGCTTTTCCGCGCCAGTATCGACCCCGGGTGCGGGGTCGCCGGCGCGACTGCTACCGGCAGAACCGGAGGGCGGCAGCGTCACGAGGTAGAACATGAAGCTGAGAAACATGCCGCTGACGACGCCGCCAACATACCAGCGCAGGCCGTGGGACAGGCTCCCCGTGGCGTCACTCCGGTCACGGCTGGCGCCCGCTCGCCGGGCGCCGCTGCGCGTTTTGCCGCTGCCGGAGGCTGCCATGCTACATGGACTCCGGCGCCGACACGCCGAGCAGATCCAGACCGTTAGCGATAACCTGGCGCACGGATTCGCTCAGCGCGACCCGGGCCGAGAGCAGCTCCGCATCGTCCACCAGCACTTTGTGCGCGTTGTAGAAAGTATGAAATTGCCCGGCGAGTTCGCGCAGGTAATTGGCGACAACGTGGGGCTCGGCGGACTGCGCCGCTTTTGCAACGACCTCCGGGTACTCCGCCAGGCTTTTCAGCAGCGCCTTCTCCTCGGCGTTGTCGAGACGCGGCAGGTGCGCGCGACTGGACTCGGCGTCCCAGACAATGCCCTGTTCCGCAAGCCGGCGATGAACACTGCAGACCCTGGCGTGCGCGTACTGGATGTAATACACGGGGTTGTCGTTACTGCGCGAAAGCGCCAGGTCGATATCAAAGGTCAGATGCGAGCTGGGTGCGCGCGCCACCAGGAAGTAGCGCGTGGCGTCGCGCCCGACCTCCTCGATCAGGTCGCGCAGCGTGACATAGCTGCCCGCGCGTTTTGACAGCTTTACCTCTTCGCCGTCGCGCATGACGGTGACCATCTGGTGCAGAACGTAGTCGGGCCAGTTTTCGGGGATGCCCTGTTCCAGCGCCTGGAGTCCCGCGCGCACACGCGTCACCGTGCTGTGGTGATCCGCGCCCTGTTCGTTGATCACGCGGACGAAACCGCGCCGCCACTTGTTCAGGTGGTAGGCCACATCCGGCAGGAAATAGGTGTAGCCGCCGTCGCGCTTGCGCATGACGCGGTCCTTGTCATCGCCGAAGTCCGTGGTACGCAGCCACAGGGCGCCATCTTCGTCGTAGGTCTTGCCGCCGTCCACGAGCATGTCGACCACGGCCTCGACCTCGCCGGAGCTGTACAGCGATGATTCGAGAAAGTAGCAGTCGAATGTCACGCGGAACTCGCGCAGGTCGAGATCCTGCTCGTGGCGCAGGTAGGCCACCGCAAAGCGGCGGATGGCGTCCTGGTCGTCAGCGTTGCCGCTGGCCTGTACCTGCTGGTCGCGGGCGCTGACGCTGTCGCCGCGCAGATAGGCCCGGGCCAGCTCGTCGATATAGTCGCCGCGGTAGCCGTCCGCTGGCCAGTCACTGTCCTCGGGCCCGATGCCGCGGCAGCGCGCCTGCACCGACAGTGCCAGGTTATTGATCTGCTGCCCGGCGTCGTTGTAGTAAAACTCGCGGCATACCTTCCACCCGGTCGCAGCCAGCAGGCGGCACAGGCTGTCGCCGATGGCGGCGCCCCGGCCATGCCCTACGTGCAGGGGCCCGGTGGGATTGGCGGAGACAAACTCCACCTGTACCTGGCGCCCCTGACCGCTGTCGCTGCAACCGAAAGCGGACCCGCCGGTAATGATGTCGCCAATGATAGCCGCGCTGCTGTCCGCGGACAGGAAAAAATTGATAAAGCCGGGCCCGGCAATCTCGGTTGCGGCAATAAGCGGGCTGTCCGGCAGTTGCTCGCAGAGCAGGCTGGCGAGCTGTCGCGGCGGTATGCCGGCGCGCTTGGCCAGCGTCAGCGCGACGTTGCTGGCGAGATCACCGTGGGCCGGATCGCGGGTGCGCTCGACCTGGACCGTCACGGCGCTGTCGACCTGCAGATGACCCTGTTCGATCAGGCGGTCCAGCCCCTGTTGTATCAGCAGGGACACTTGTTCTTTCATAACGATCAACCTGGTCAGCCCTGAGTGCGGCTGCGCATTATCCCTGTTCGCTGTGGTGATGGCCAGAAGCGGCGCCGGCTACAGGGTTTCCAGCGGGTCGATGTCGACAAACCAGTTGAGACCCGCGGGCGCGCGCAGCGATTCCGCCGCCGCAACCAGTGCCGCGGCGCTGCATGAACCGCTCGCGCGATCCGTGCTCAGACAGATCAGCTGGCTGCGATACCTGCCGGCCCGCCGCGGCATGGCGGAGGGCAGTGGCCCTATCAGCCGCGATCCGCTGGCAAGTCCTGCCTCGACCTGTCGGCGCACGGCCTGCAGGAACGTCTCGCCACTGCCCTCGGTGCGGGCGTCCGCGCGTAGCAGGGTGAGGTGGCCCGCGGGCGGCAGGCCGCGATCGCGGCGTTGCTGCAGCAGGTCCGCGGCGATCTCTGGATAGGCGCGGTTGAGCAGTGCCTGCAGCAATGGATGGTCCGGGTAGTGGGTCTGCAGCAGCATCGCGCCCGGGTGGTCGCCGCGCCCGGCGCGCCCGGCGACCTGTGTCAGCAGCTGGGCGAGGCGTTCCTCGCCGCGGAAGTCGGCGCTGAACAGCAGGGCGTCGCTGTCGATAACGCCGACCAGGCCGACGCCGGGAAAGTGGTGGCCCTTGGTGAGCATCTGGGTGCCCAGGAGAATGCCGGGCTCGCCGCGGTGGATGTCGCGCAGCAGTGTCTCCATCGCCGCGGGTCCGCTGACGCTGTCGCTGTCGACCCGGTACACGGGCCAGCGCGCGAATTCCGATCGCAGGAAATCCTCTGTCTGTTCAGTGCCGAGGCCGCCCGCGATCAGCGCGTCGCTGCCGCACTGCAGGCAGGCCGTCGGCAGTTTGCGCCGTGCGCTACAGTGATGGCAACGCAGCTGGCGGCGGCGCCGGTGTACCGTCATGCGCGCATCACAGTGCTCGCACTCGGCGATCCAGCCGCAGTCGTGGCACTGCAGAGAGGCGGCGAAGCCCCGGCGGTTGAGAAACAGCAGCACCTGTTGTCCCGCTGTCAGCGTGTTTTTGATCCCCTCGAGCAGCGCCGGGGACAGGCCGGCGCTCAGGGGCTGGCGGCGGATGTCGACGGCGTACAGGCGCGGCATGGCACGGCCGCCCGCGCGCTGCTCCAGGCGATGCAGGCGGTAACGTCCGAGGGTGGCATTGTGTGAGCTCTCCAGCGATGGCGTGGCGCTGCCTAGCACCACCGGGCAGTTCTCCAGCTGGGCGCGCTTGACGGCGACGTCCCTGGCGGAATAGCGGAATCCGTCCTGCTGTTTATACGAGGCGTCATGTTCTTCGTCGACGATAACAATGCCAAGACGTGGGCAGGAGGCAAAAACTGCCGAGCGCGTACCGAGTATGATGCTCGCGCTGCCGCGTCGGGCGTCATCCCAGGACTGGCTGCGCTCGGCATCTGTCAGGCCGGAATGCAGGAGGACAATCGGCGCACTGAAACGCTCGCGAAAACGCGCCACTGTCTGCGGTGTCAGGCCGATTTCCGGCACCAGAACAAGCGCCTGCCGACCCTTCGCCAGGCAGTGGCCGATGGCGTGCAGGTAGACCTCTGTCTTGCCGCTGCCGGTCACGCCCTCAAGCAGATGACAGGCGAAGCTGCCATCACTGGCGGCGATCGCCGCCACGGCCCCGGCCTGGGCGTCGCCGAGCACCGGGCCAGCCGCGGTCGGCGAATCCACTGTCGCGACGGGCTCTGCTTCACAGCGCTCGATCAGGCGCTTTTTTTCCAGCTCGCGCAGAACGTTGCCGGCGAAGCCGCGCGCCTTGAGCGCACTCACCGGCACCGCGGCACCGCCCGCCAGCGCCTGCAGTGCCGCCTGCTGTTTCGGCGCACGGGCCAGGGCTTCGTCTCCCAGACCCTGCCCCCTGGCGCTGAGTCGCCAGGCGTCGAGCCTGGGGGCGC
>CAYFVJ010000081.1:0-10971 GCA_964346555.1 uncultured Alteromonadaceae bacterium
CGCATGCCTTTTTTCACGCCGGGCTACAAGCGAAGCTGAGCGGCGAGCACTCAATCCAGACCGGCAAGCACCACAGCGGCGATAACCGCGACGATAACGACAACAGCAATGCCGATGAAAAGCGGTGTGCGCCACTTTGCCGCTCCACCGGAGGCAGTCGTCCCGGGAGTATCCTGGGCTGTCGCTTTCGCACTCGGCGAATATCCCTCTGGCGCGTGAAATACCAGCGCGATCTCGCCGAGCTGAACACTGTCTCCGCCACCGAGATAGACCGACAGGCGCTTCTCGCCGTTTACCACGATGCCGTTCGAAGAGATGAGGTTGACCATGCGCCATCGGCCCTCGCGCTGAATCAGCTGGGCGTGCCGCGCTGATACTGTCGGATCATCGAGCTGGATGTCGCAACTGTCATCACGGCCCAGCTCCCAGGAATCCTCATCACCCGCCCCGGTCTCCAACTCGAAGACGTCGCGCGCACTGCCGTCCGCCGCGAGCACGACGAGGTGTGCCAGCGGGGAGTGCCGCGCCACAGAGTCCGGCGGACGCTCCGCCGCCAACGCATCCGGCGACAGGAACTGGGTACTTTCGCCGGTGCCACTGTCCACCCAGCTACCGGGCAGATCGCCGGACGACGGCGGTGACGGCGAGGGATCCGGTGTCGGTGGAGCGGCCGGTGTCGGCTTGTGCGCCGGCGCGGGTTCGGGAGACGCCGGCTCCGGTGCCAGCACAGTGGCATCGTCATCCTGCTGAGGCGCAATTACTGTCGCATCATCATCCTGCGACTGGATCGGTGATACCACCACGACTTTCAGGATGAACGTATCGATGCGCACCTCGTCGCCATCCATCAGCGCCTGGGCGCCACTGATGCCGCGGCCGTTCAGGCGCGTGCCATTGGACGAGCCGAGGTCCTCCACGGTAATGCCACCGTCGCTGACGCTGAATCGCGCATGCTGCCGGGAGACCTTGCCGCTCGGCAGTGTGATATCGCAATCGTCACTGCGCCCGACAGTCAACGACTCGCCGAGCGCATACTCTGTTCCGTCATCGCTTATCAATCTGGCTTCGAATTCCATGATCTGCCTCGTGGGTCGGAGTCCCTAGCGAATCCAATACTCAAGCAACAGCAGAGCGCCGGCAATCAAACCTGTAGCTGCACTCATCCAGAGCCAGCGACCCCTGGCGCCGTGTCGCGTTGACTGTGCCAGCGGCGCGCGAGCGGTCAACGCAGCCCCTTCCGGTCGCGCCCCCGTATCCTCCGCACGCGGCGGAACCCGGCGAATCGTCGGCGAGCGGGTGTTCGTGTCCTCATAGCGAGAGCGTTCCCCGCTGACCGGATCAAACGTCTCATAAACCAGGGGGCCGGTCGTGCCATGTTCGTCCCACCCCGCATGCTCGCCGCCCGTCTGTCGACAGGACACGAGCAACGCTGTGATATTATCACGCCCCCCACCGTCGACGGCGGCCTGTATCAGGGCATCGGCGCGCGCCTGCAGGCTCGCCTCTCGCGACAGGATCTCACACAACTCCCGTGCGTCGACGATATCGCTGAGACCATCACTGCAGAGCAGAAACACACCGTCACCCGGCAGCGCCCCCTCATTCATAGCGGGCTGCACTTCGGTCTGTGCGTCACCCAGGGCGAGCAGTATCACATTCTTGCGCGGATGCTGATCAGCCTCTTCGCGACTGATTTCACCGCGCTGCAGCAGTGACTCCACCAGCGAATGATCGCGTGTCAGCGTCTTTAGCTTACCATCCCACAGATAGAGACGACTATCGCCCGCCCATGCCGCCGAGAACCGACCTTCCCGCATCTCACAATGCAGGGCGACCGCGGTCGACGCCATGCTCGAACTCTTGTCATCAACGGCGTTGATTGCGGCATGTATCGCACTGTTTGCCGCCAGCATAGCGGGGACCAGCGCCTCGCCACTGCGCACCTGCTCGGCGGTGACGTCGCAGGCAATGCGCGACGCCACCTCACCGGCCTCTCGACCTCCGACCCCATCCGCCACGATGTAGAACCCCGTGTCGGGGTCCATGCGCCAGCTGTCTTCATTGAGCGACCGCTGCCCGGTATGGCTCGCCCCCGCCGCGTCGATAACCCAGTGCAAGGACGACACTAGAGCGCCTCCAGCATCTGCCGCGCGCGCACAGCGTACTGATCCGGCACATAGCTGGTCTCGCTGCCCAGCGCCTCGAACAGCGCATCGAGCCTTGGCGCCAGACTTTCGCTGTCGCCCAGCGCGATAGACAGCGTCTCGATGGCAAGGAAGGCCTGCTCCGCCGCCGTGAAATAGCCAAAGTCGTCAGACGCGCTTTTCTGCAGCAGCACGCGACGCAGGGTGCGCTGTGTCTCGCGATCAAACCGCCGGTCAGCCAGCGTATCGGCTACCGCCTGCAGGTTTCCGGAGAGCCGCTGCGCCACCGAACGCAGCTCGGAGGGATCGTTTTCTGCCGCCGCGTGCAGCGCCTTCAACTGTGCGGTCAAACGGGCTGCGGCGCCCGGATCCAGCGTTTCCAGTGCCGGCAGCAGCACAGTCAGCGGGCCATCGTTGAGTCGCACCGACCCCGGCGCAAGTGCCGGGGCGCGGGCGTCGCGCTGCCAGCGCAGATCGTCCATGCCGTGATGACAGGCATGGCACTGGAAAAACGACAGTTCGGGAAACAGCGCATTGCCGGGGTAGGCATCGCTGGCGAGCAGGTCGAGCAGCGTGGCACTGTTCATAGCCAGCCCACTCAACCACATGGCCACCGGGTCGGGCTGCCTCTTGCGCTCGATATAATCGTCGTCCACAGAGTAATGCGCCGGCTGATTGACCGAGAAGGTTTCCAGTTCAAACGACAGTCTCGGGTGTCCGGCGCCCATGATCTGGTGGGTGGCAAATTTGTCCCGCGTGCCGAGATGGCAGGACAGGCACAGCGCCCCCCGGGCCAACGGCCGATCCGTGGGATACAGACCATTGGCGATATTGTCCGCGTGACTGGTGCCGCTCTCGGCGTGGCTCTCGAGCCAGTCGCCGGCACCGCCATGGCAGGCCTCACAGCCGACACCATCATCGATCTGGAAGCGCGCGCCACGCCGTTCCGCGGGAACATTATCCGCGTGGCAGTCAAGGCAGATATCCGCGGTGTGCGCCGCGGGCAGCCCCAGTTTCTCGGCGATGGCCCTGGACTGGTCGGTCAACAAGGTGCGATAGGCGCGGGAATGATAGTCCTGGCGCAGCCAGACACGGTATTCGTTGAGCCACACCGGAGACTCGTCATCGGCGTTCACGCGGCCGTGACACACGGTGCTGGCACAGCTGGCCACGCCCTCGTGCATGCGCCCATCGGCCTCCGGTAGCGCCGGCTGCGCGACCGCCGCGACCGGCAGTAGCGCGAGCGCCAACAGCCAGGCCATCCGCCGTTTTACCCCCTGCATTGACATGCCTATTTGTTCTCTACAAACCAGGGCTTGCCATCCTCATCGAGAAACAGCCTGCGCATTTCCTCGAGGTTCAGGGGTCGCGAGCCGACGCGACCGAATACCGCCACCTGCCCGCCGGTCTCGTCGACACCCCGGTCGCGCTCCAGACCGCGGCTCAATGACAGGGCCGGCGATTCAGTGGGGTAGGAGGCGATAAGCTGAGGTACCGGCTGCGGACTGAAACCATAGAACTTCGGCTGGGAATCCGGTGAGGTCAGCTGCAGGACTTTCAGGCCGCCCGCGCCATCCGCTACATAGGCAAACAGGGACGCGTTGGTTGACGCCACGACCACGTCGCGCACATCCTCGAGTCCGTCGTCGAAGCGCGTCAGCGGGCGCATGGCATCCGGTTGCGTAATGTCCACGATCGCCAGCCCGTCGCGACCCGCGGCCACGTAGGCATAGGTGCGCGACAGCGTCACGCGCCCGGCCTCGGCCAGGGAAACCGTGTTGTTCTCCACCAGCGCGGGTGCCGTCGGGTCGGTGACATCGATGACCTTGAGGCCCTCGCTGTCGGTGACGAACAGGTAGCGGAACTGCAGTGCCACCGAATGCGCCCCGCGCATCGGCACCACGTCCACGAGTTCCGGCGACAGGGGGTCATCCAGGTTCAGCACGACGATACCCCGGTCTGCCACGACATAGGCGTAATAGCCACCCAGCTCCATGTGCCTGGCACCATCCAGAACACCGCCCTCGTTCCAGGTCAGGGCGCGCTCGAGGTGATTGTTGCGCGGCTCGCCGTCAGCCAGGGTGTTCACATCGGTAAGGATCAGCCCCTCCTGCCGGTCGGTGACGAGCGCGTAGTTGTAGATCGGGTGGAAAGGCTGCTCGAGGTTGACCTCGCGCATCAGCTCGCCTTCATTGCGCGGCGGATGAATGGGCTGATTGGTCGGCAGTACCACACAGCTCGCGTCGGCGGAATCGATGTGTGTATCCTGCCCCAGCGGGCTGAAAGGCGCCGTGATAAAGCGCTGCGAAAACCCCTTGTTGGCAATGCTCGCCGTATCATAAACGCGCATGCCCTGCTCGCCCTCGGCCACGAACAGGTACTCACCGCGATGCTGCAGGCAGGCCGCCGTGCCGCTGCCGTGAGGATAACCCTGCTCCAGCTGGCGGTCATTTTCCGTGTGTTCACGGAAGAAATCCGGATAGGCGTAGCGCTGCAGATAGCTGCCGATCACCGCCTGGGGCTCGTCCCACTCGGTCACCTTCACGCCGGTCACGTGGTTTTCACCGCCGACCCAGGCGTAATAGCCGACAAAATCGACAAAGCCGGTACCGTACATGAGCAGCTGGGCCATGATGGCGTTGTTGTCGTTGTCTTTCGACAGATGACAGTCCTCGCAATCCTTGGTCTCGGTCTTGCGGACTGTATGCGGGAAATGCGGATTGAAGGCCTGGGAACTGTAGCCGCTGGATGACACTGGCGGCTGCTGGGTATAGATTTTCTCGCGGTTGGCGTTGGTGGATGACAGCACCAGCGCCGAGCTCGAGCGCACCGGCGCGATCTTGCCGCCCTTGGCGGTCTCGCGCCGGCCGAGCAGGAACATCTGGTCCCGGGTCACCTGCGGGTTGTAGGTCGCATAGTTGCGCGCGGGGCCGCCCTCATAGTGATGACGCTCAGTCTTGTTGTTCGCCTCGATCGGCAGGTGACAGCCACCGCAGCTCGTGGTCCAGGAGGTGTGGCAGGTATAGCACTCCATGTCGGCGTCGGCGTGCGCCAGATCCTTGAGGTCGGTTTCCGGTCCCCAGCTCTGCTCCGCCGTATCGCGGCTCATGAGCTTGGCGCGTGCGGCTTTTTCGTTGTAACCGGCCTTGCCGGGGGACACGCTGTCCTTGACCAGGCTGATCTCCCACTCGAGTTCCGGGTCGAGCACCGAGCGCTGAATCAGCTTGTCGCCCATCCACTCGAAGCGGCGCCGGCCGTCCGGGTTGCGGATGGCCCCGAGATCCGTACCACCCTCGAGGGCCGCCGGCCCCGAGGTGAACAGGTTCGGGTAGGCATCGACGCTGCCGTGACAGTCCTTACAGTCGATCTCTACCGCCGCGGCCACCTCGCCATAGATATGGCCATTGCCGTGAGTGTCCTGAGCATAGTGGCAGTCCACGCAGTGCATGCCAACGTCCAGGTGCACAGAGGACATATGCACCGCCTTGTCGAATTTGTCCGGATCGTCATCGGCCACCTGGTCGCCTTCAGCGTCCAGCAAATTGCCCTCGCGGTCGCGCTTGAACACCGCGCGGAAGTTCCAGCCGTGTCCGTGGTAGTCGGCGAACTGGGTATCCTTGAGCTTCGGGTTCAGCGACGAGACCTCCTTGAGGAACTCGAGATCCGCCCACTTGCCGCGCGGTGCCGCGCCCTCGGGATTGCGCTCGAGTACTGCGCGACGCTCCTCGTCGTCGGGGTACTGCTGCTCTTCCGGCCACATGAACGGCGCATCGGACTCATAGTCCCACATCGTGTAGCCGAGGTAGCTGTTCACGAACATGTTCGGCTGGTGCATGTGACAGCTCATACACTGGCTGGTGGGGATCGCGTTGGTAAAGGCGTGCCTGATGGGATGACCCGGCTCGTTCTTCGGAATTGTCGGATCGCCGGTCTGCGTCTCGCCCATGTGGCCATGCTGCGCGTACTGGCCGGAATGCCGCGGGTCGCGATCGTTGGCATACACCACGTGGCAGGACGCACACCCCGAGCTGCGAAAATCACCGGGCTGGTCGTTGGTGCCCAGGAACCAGGTGTGCGGGTCATTCAGGCGTGTCTTGGTGATATTGAGCACCGGCACGGAAATGCGCGCGCCCGTGCCGGGACCGCGGTTAGACTGCCGTATGTCCGGCCGTCCCGGCTCCTCCAGTCGCTGCAGCTGGCCCAGCGCATTCGGCAGCCCGGTCTCCGGGAACAGGTTGGTGATGTTGCGCCCGCCGCGCTCAAAGACGCGGAACACGTCACCCGGCTTGGTCGTCTCCCAGGCCGGTAGCGGATACAGCTCGGGCAGGATACTCGCCTCGGTCATATCCTCGTTCACCGGTACCGGGTTTTTCAGCATCGCCGGCTCGCCTTCAGGGGTATAGGCCTCACCGAGAATGTAGCGCTTATAGGGCAGAATGCCGTTGTTGTAGGCTGCCCCGCCCCAGAACATGGCAGAGGTGGACATCAGGCTGCGCTCCGCCGCCTGAATGATCGGCAGGTGACAGGCGCCGCAGGCTTCGCGGGCGACCCGGTAATCCGACGGGTTGACGAAGCGGGTGAACTCCGGACTCTCACGGTTCAGGAGCGTGTAGCTGCGCTCGGGATTGGCACTGGACGGGTAGTGCCAGCTCTCCGGGTACCTGGGCATGACGTGGGCGCGCTCCATGCTGGCACGGTAGGCGCTGTCCGCCAGCGAGTGGGCCGAGGTCGGCTTTTCCTCACGCGCGTTGCCGCCGTGGCAGTCGGTGCAGCCGAGCTTGACCGCCGGGTTGCTGTGCATGGTCTTGCTGTCCGTGCCCTCGTGGCAGGTCAGGCAGCCGGCGGACTTGGCCTGCATGCTTGCGGTTGTCTGGCTTTCAGGCGCCGGCGGTTGAAAGGAATAGTCGCGCTGCACGGGCTTTTCGCCACTCGCAGCCAGCACCAGCCCGGCCAGCGCCGCGAGCAGCGTAGCGACAGCCGAGGGCACGATCCATCTGCGCGTGTTGGCGTATTTTGGGGCCATGATCTCTCCCCTAGAACGTGAGAATGAGGTTGAAAAGAATGGAGCGCGGGTCGTCGTCGCCAAACAGGTCGCGATAACCGTCACCACTGATCAATTGCGCGTAGGAGGCCCGCACGACAATATTCTGGGTCATGAACGGGCGCCAGATAAGTGCCGCCGAGAGATCGTAGCCGATATGTTCGTCGACACTGGCCTGCTGCCGCGCCGCTTCCAGCACGCCGGTTTCGGCAAAGGCGAGGTAGTTGGCGTTGAGCGACAGACGCAGCTCGGGCAGGATATCGAAATCGGCGCCCGCGCCGGCCAGCAGCAGGCCCGGATTGGTGAAATTCGACTGACCGTGCTCTTTGGACGAGCGCAGCGAATTCTGCACGCCGTTGCGCGCCGACAACGCCACCCGGCCGCCGCCAATCAGCGGCACCGCCTGGCGGATCCAGTAACTTGTGTCCGCACCGGCGAACTGCGGGTTTTCGAAGATGGCGTCGAAACCACGGCTCTCGTCGTCATAGGGATTATCGTCGCCCGAGGCATACAGGAAGGACAGGCGGGCACGGATCCAGTCGAAGTCCATGGATGGCTCTGCGGCGAGGAACCACGCTTCGATATCAGAGGATCGAGCCGTGAAGGCAGCGTCCTCCTCCCCGAGCGCCAGGTAGGCGGAGGTGGTGAGATTGAGCCGGCCGAAGTGGCCGTCGCCGTTGAAGCCGATGTAGTACGCGTCATAGGTCCGCGGCCGCTCCTGCCCCAGTGAGGCCGGCCGCGCGATAAACGCGTTGTTGTCGTAGAAAATCGCGTTTTCGCGGTTGCGATTGTAGGCCAGGGTGAACTGGGAGAAGAACCCGAGCGTCGGCTTGTCCTGGAGGTACAGGTTGGCGATAAAGACATCGTCGTCGCGCAGGCTCTTGCCGACATCGTTCAGCCCGCTGTTGGTATCCTTTTCCATGCGCCGGAACCAGGCGATATTGTACTGATAGCGGTTGTTGTCGCGGGTTCCGAACAGCCGCACGCCAAAGGGCGCGTCCTGGAAAAGAAAGCCGCGGAAATCGCTGGAAAACGGCTGGATACCGATACGTATGCTATCGAAATCATAGCGCTCGGAGACATCGCGCAGGTGCTTGTCGACGAACGCCGCCTGGATACCCACATGGCCGTCCTCGCGCTGACGGCCCACGGCGGGATTGGCATCTGTGCCCAGTGTTTCATCGAGCCGCGTCACGTTGCCGTTGAATACCGGGGTAAAGCGAAACTCCCAGTCCGGAGGCCGGAACACCGTATCGCCCTGATAGTAAACCAGTTCCACCGCCAGGTTCTGGTTGAACAGGGCCTGGTCGGTGTCGCCGAGAACATCCAGCGAACCGGGTTCGGCAGTGGTCTGCACGCCTACCGGCGTCGGCGCGTCACGGTACTCGAGTACCGTGTCGGAAATCGCCGTGACGTTGAAAAACCAGTCGTCATGGATCGGTTTGTCGCCCTTGATCGTGTTCTGGTTGTAGGGATCCCACCAGTTTTCCTCGTAGCCCAGCGAATTCACGATGCGCCAGCGATCGGGTATGGCAACCGCCTCGACGAACTGCTCGGATGTGGGTCGCGGGATCGAGGAGTAGCGGCGCGGAAGCACGCTGCGCTCGCGCACCGGCTCCTCCTTCAGGACTTCGCCCGTGTCCTCGTCGACCCGCGTCTCGACATAACGACAGTCGCGGTTGACGCCGCCGACACGGCGGCGCGTGCTGCGCCCCCGCTCGCGGTCATCGTTGTCGTCGCAGATGATATCGGCCCCGGACTCCTGGGCGCGGGCCGGTTCGGACACCGGCAGCAGAGCGAGGGCGGCGCAGAGCACAAAGGCTGTTACGACTGGCATATCGTCTCTCCCCATGCTCATTTCCCCGCGCAGACCCGCTGCTCATCACTGTCGTTGAACGGCGATTGTGGACACTGGATATAGCGCAGCCGCTCACCTCGCGGCGCCACCCGGTCCGCGCGCAGCGCCGGAGGTGCATTGCCGAGCGCGCCATCTAGGGCGAGCCCTGCCTCGTGCACGCCGAGAAATGCGATCATGTCATCTTGATCGACGCCGTCGCCGGATACACCGATACCGCCAACCAGCACGTCGCCGCGGTAGATCGGCACGCTGCCGGGAAAAATCTGTATTCCGTTAGCAATGCGCGCGCCGTCCGTCGCCGTGCAGTTGGCCCCGACATCATCCGCCGCGGCACCGACCGCGAACAGGACATGGCCGAGCAGACGGTTGATCACCAGGTCCAGCTGCAGGCCGGTAGAGAGCACACTCCACTCGTCGTCCGCAAAGGACTTGCTGAAAGGACCGTTGGGGTTGCCGCGTATACCGTCCGGGTAAAACGGGCGCGACAGGTTGCCTCCGGCGCGATCCGAGAACGCCGTACCGTCCTGCAGCGCGCTGGGGCCGATGAACAGGCGCGCCGCCTCCACGTAATCGGGTATTGCACTGGTCGCTTTTTCACTCAGGTCCGGGTTCAGGTAGCGCGCCGGTTCGGCGATACCCCCGAGAAAATCCCCGGCATCCCGCGACGAGAACAGGGTCGCCGTGCGCGCTTTCTGCAGCGAGACATCGGCACCGAAAACCGGCGCATCGCGGCTGCGCAGCATGCCGAGTATCTCGCCACGTGTATCGACGATGCTGACCGTCACCCGCGCCGCGGTACCCAGGGGACGCCGGATCTGTGCCCGCGCCCGGTTGGCAATGCCCAGCGCCGAGCGCAGCAGCTGATCCACCTCGTCGGCCTGCAGGGGCAGCGCCGCCACACCACCGGTTTCAGTGCCCGCGCGTATCGGGAAACGCGGCGCCCCGGCGGCATCCACAAAGGTGAATGCATCCTCGGCGCTGTAATCCGTGGCCGGCACAATCCCGGATCCGGGTTGCCCGAAACGGGTACCGCCGCGGATACGTGCGGCCGTATAGCCGGGCACCGTGACCAGCGAGCCCGCGTCCACCAGGTCCGCATACGGTGTTGCCTGGGCCGGATCGACCGTCAGGTCCTCGAAGTCGAGGTCGCTGAAGCGCAGTGTCTTGCCTTCGACGGTGATGACATCCGCCCGTCGCTCTGCCGGCGCGGCGAAACCGAAGGTAGCAGCCAACGCAATGCGCTCATCGAGAGCGTCATCGCGATCGAGCAGATTGCGGTCGATGCCGTACAGGCCGTCTGCCATCACGCCGACGGCACCTACCGGTGTGCCCTGCTTGTACAGCGGGAATCCGCCGGGATCGGCCGACAGGCCCAGCGGCGAGCGCTGCGGGCCCACCGACAACGCGTCGGGCTTGCCGGCTAGCGTGAAATCGGAACACGCGAGCTGGCTGAACTGCACGCCAAACAGCGGACCGGAGGGCTGGTTGAGCTCGCCGGGGTTGAAATGTTCCTGCACGATCTGATTGGCAGTACGCGTCGAGAACGCGTTGCCCTCGCTGGAGAGAAACGCGCCGGTGACCGCCTTGGCGATCGCGGCGACCGCATCTCCGGCCGTACCAGCGGGCAGCACCAAGCCCTCGAGCCCCCCATCGATACTCACAGGCTGGTCGGTGGCGATCGTCACCGCGGCACCCTGCTCTGCCATACGGTGGACGCCGAGCACGTTGCCCACGCGGTCCACCACGGCAATCGTCGCGTCCACGCCGAGTGCCTGCGCCTGCGCAATCCCCTGCGCCAGCACACGCCTGACTTCATCCGCACTCAGGCCCGGTAAGCTGTCGGCACAGCCTCCATCGCAGCCGGCGGCCTGTGCCGGCGGCTCCACCGCGGCCGGCGTCGGTTCCGGTACACCGCCGCCACCCCCGCC
>CAYFVJ010000082.1:0-4735 GCA_964346555.1 uncultured Alteromonadaceae bacterium
GCTTGAGGACTCTGGTCAGGCTCCAGAAACAGGCTGAAATCAGGAAATGCAGAGGCAAGCTGAAATGGGAAGGTGATCTGGATGATATGAGAAGTGCCTGATGATTCTGGTTGATTCCAGCGTTTGGATTGACTATTTCCGGGGGCGTGACAATCCCCCGGTGGAGATATTGGATAGGAGCCTTGGCGTCAGGGACGTGGGAGTCGGTGATCTGGTGTTGACTGAGGTTCTTCAGGGGTTCCGTGACGATGAAGACTACCGAATCGCAAAATCCATTATGGATGAGCTGAGTGTCTTCGATATGCTTGGTAAATTCATGGCGCTAAAAAGCGCCGAGAATTTCAGAAAAATTCGCAAAAAAGGCATCACGATACGTAAAACCGCCGATGTCATCATCGCCACTTATTGTATTGAACATCGGCTGCCTTTGCTGTTTTCTGACAAGGACTTCAAACCGTTTGTTCGGCACCTCAAGCTCGTAGAGGTGAAGTGATACACATCACTGCCAGTTCAACGAAGCCAGCCATATAACGCGCAACACTTCAGCGCCATCACTCTAATTCTGAACCCGACAGCCTGAATCCCGCTGACGTCGGTCGTGCGTAGAGTTCATGGTGATCACGGCGGTGAGCTGGCCTCTTCCGGCGCCATCGCGGTATCAGCACTGGTGCGGATCGTCTCGCCCGCCTTGTCCTTCAGCTTGCGGAATTTTGCGGACATGCCTTCCAGCTTCGTTTCCCACTCGGGATCCGGCACCTGGCCCTCGATCGTCTTAAAGTAGGCCTGCATCATGCAAGTGACGGCGAAGGGCTCGATCATGGCTACCTTGGTGCTCCAGGCAAACAGCACGGCGATCAGCATCCCCGTCGCCGACCAGCCGCCGGGCACCAGATACGCAAACAGCCCGGCTGGCGCCAGCATAATCAGGAACACCAGGAACGACAGGCCGTAGACGATGAGTGTCAACCAGGCGGCGTTCTTCAGCATCGTCTTGTAGTTCTGGCCATAAAGCACCAGAGCTTCACGGGAGGACGCCCAGGCGTTGGTGGAACGGGTCCTGATGCAGTAGGCGAGGATCACTTCGTCGATGAAGCCGACAGCAATGCGAAGAAACCCTTCCAGGATACGCAACAGTGACTTCGCCCCGGGTATCGGCAGCAGCGTGAACACGCCGCGCGCCAGACCGACAATGGCTTTCAGCACGCCCTTGATCAGCTGGTCCACCCCGAACAGCACGCTGGCCTGGGCAAAACGCTCCTGAACCGCCGTTTTGGCATGCGCTATCTGACCCTTGCCATCCGGAATCGGCTGGTCATCCAGCAACTCTACCAGCACGGCAATGTGACCGGCCTTGACCACGTACAGAAGATATTCGCGCAGGAAGTACATCAGCGCCGCCACGGCACCAAAGCCAATGGCACCACCCCAGAAGGTGGAAGCGGCACGGAAATCCTCATCGCCGAACCCGCCGACACCCCAGCCGATGCCGGCGCCCGCGCCAGTCACCAGAATGTAACCCAGGGCAACACCAAAATAGACGGCCAACCGGAACAGGATGAACGGCAGCGTCTTAAACATGAGTGTCAGGGCACGGCCGGCTTCAAAATCCCACATATCGTCTACCTGTGCTGGTCATGGCGTATCGCGGATGGATCACTCTGGTCAATTATCGTGGCTTACTCCGCTAGCCATGTCTAACTGTGACGAACCTTCAGCTCACAACAGCGACAGAGCTTAGCAAATTGCCTGTCTGACGTCAGATGTACGGTTCGGCAAAAAACCCATAATGAGAACCTTGTTGCAGAGCGCACTGCAATCGACTTTTATCGCGAGGTCATCACCTACCCGGGCAATATCGCAGCCTGATCACTGCGTCGCTGATCGTAGGCAACCAGCGCCGCAGCCACCACGGCCACAAACTCTTCGCGCAGGCGTCCATCCAGCCGCCCCTTTTTGCGGCAGGTATCCAGCCCGCGCTGCAGCGTGCGGCGGCTGCGAGCATCCAGGGACTCGAGCCAGTGATCGCTGGCGGGAGCCAGATCCAGCAGCTCGCGGCCGGCGTGGTTGCGCTGACTGATGTGCCACCAATGATCCACCGCACGACCGAGCACGACGTAGCCGAACTGACTGTCCTGCACCGGCCCGAAGGTCGCGGTTTTCAGACCGTTCTGTAGCGGTCCCCACTGCATGGCCGGCAGCGTCAGCCGATCACCGAACAGGTAGGCACCGGTGCCGCCGACGATCCCGCCGGCAAGAGCGCCAAGCCCGAGCGAGGTGCCGAATGTCAGGGCATCGATACCGACGCCGCCGATGGCACCGGCACCGAAGCCGGCAGTGGCCAGGTAGCGCTTACTGACGCCCCAGGCCCGGCGACTGTCCTCGCTGAAAAGATCGTGGGCGCTGTGCCATTCCAGCGCCGCTTCCTGCCGCTGCAGGCGCCGATGCTGGTACAGGCGCTCGATGTCACGCCGCAGGGTCTGCTCGCGCTGCCGCTGATGCGCGTACCAGCGCTTGCGCAGGCGCTCCTCCATCTCGCCCTCTTCAGCCTGGGCAACCTGCATTTCCGTAAGCGTGCTCTGCTCGCGATAGGCCATCAGGTCAACCAGGGCATCGGCGATCAGGGTTGCCGCCTGCGCCTGCCGCGCGCGGCGCTGATCCGACAGAAATTTCACCGCGCGCTCAAGCGGTGCTTCCCAGTCGGGCTCCAGCTGACCGAACGCGCGCAGCAGACCGAGGTGCTGCTCGAAGGGCGCGCGCACGGCGTCAAACCGGCGCACAACCTGGAAGAACTGACCCAGGGCGGACTGCCAGGTATCACTGTAATCATCGCTCCCGATACTGTTGATCAACGCCAGGCTGGGCCTGCCGGACCAGCGCAGGATGTTCATCTCGATCTCGTGTTCGGGGCTGTAGGGAACCGAGCCGTCGACGACGTAGATAATTCCGGCACCCTCGACCAGCGGTGCCAGCAGTTCACATTCGTCGGTGAAGCGCGTGTCATCACGGTGCTCGGTGACGAACGCCGCCACGGTCTGCGCGCGGTCAGAGGCCGACGCGCTGTGCGCTTCAAGCCACTCCAATACCCGCCGCGGTCGCTGAAATCCCGGTGTGTCCTCAAGCACGTAGAGCACTTCGCCATCCACGGATAGCGGATAGCGCTGGCGCTTGCGGGTGGTGCCGGGTTCCAGCGCGATGGCGATGGCATCATTCTGGGACAGCGTGGCGACGACACTCGATTTGCCCTTGTTGGGATGACCGACGACCGCAAATACAGGGGGTTCAGTCATGCGCTTTCTCATTGGGGTCCGCCGGCGCGTCTAGTGGAACAGCGAGGCCGATGCTGACGAATCCGGCCGGGAACCGCTCCTGCAGCCTGAGCCACTGGGGCAGCTGGCGTCGGTCGAGTGGCGCGTCTGGATCCGGTGCGAGGGGAAGCACCGTGAGATGGGTCCGCGCGGGCCAGCCTTCCCGGGCCGCCTCGATAAAGTCCAGCAGCTCACCCGTTGGCGGCTCCCAGCCGCGGGTCAGCAGCAACACCTCAGCGTGGTCTACCTCTGCCAGGGCATCAGCCACCTGCTGCAGCGTCTCGCGATCAGACTGCAGCGTCGCACGTCCACCGGCGTAGAATACCGGGTCCAGCTGTCCGGCAAAATCCGCGGGCAGACCGCGGGCGGAAGCACCTCCCCAACAAACGGCGACAGCGGCTGCAGGCAGCGCTACCGGCACGAAACCGTTGAGTTCACCGGGCAGATCATCGGCATCGTTGTGGTCGTTGCCGGTATCCAGCGTTGGCGTTTCCATGCGGTACTGTAGGGCGCGCCACCCGGGATGGGACTGCAATTCGCGCCGAGCCCGCAGGTCGATGTGCAGCTGTGCCAGGCCCAACAGCAGCGCCCGCGGGACAACCACGTAGCACAGCCAGAGCATCATCACGAAAGGCCACCAGTCCCCCCAGCGCGCCGGCGGCACATCGGACGCACCCGCCTCGGCGCGGTAGAAGCGGGTGGCCTCCACGAGGGACAGGTCGGGGACCGCCGCGGGCCAGAGCGCCTGCCATGGCCAGGCGAGCGCTGAGGTCAATCCAGCAAACCGCTCGGGGACCGTGCTCAGCGTCGTACTCCAGCCGAAGGCGAGGTCCTGCACCACCAGGGCCACAAGCAGGGTAAGCAGTGCCGAGACAGCAAAGCAAAGGCCACCGAGCTGTGCGGCACGCGCCATCAGCAGGGGCTGCATTCTACGCAATGTGCGGGTCGACTGTTGTGCACTCAGGCGCGCCAGCAGGGGACGCCAGGGCTGCCACCCCAGCAGCGCCTGCAGACTCGTAGCCAGTGCCAGCAGCAGCTGCAACAGAACAAATGCCATCAGCACGGTAACGTTGATGCGCTGCCCGCCCTCGTAAACTAACAGGCCGAGCATGGTCACGATGCCAAACAGCCCCCCCGCGATGGCGAACCCGGACGCGACACGGCGCCACAGCCGCGCGACCACCTGCCCCCGGGATTCCTCACCGCCAGCACCACTTAGGCGATTGAGGTGATCGAGCCAGACCTGCGGGTCCGCGCGGACACTACGCTCGTCACAGGTCAGTGCAAAACGGCGGTCGCGCCGGTGCAGGAAGTCGGCGGGCTGCGCCTCCTCGCGCTGCACGCGGGCATCGAAATCCAGAAGGAGCTGCAGGGCATTATCGGGCATCCGCTGATTGTACCTTATGGGTACTCGGTCTTTATGGGGTCAG
>CAYFVJ010000082.1:4835-10936 GCA_964346555.1 uncultured Alteromonadaceae bacterium
GAAAAATCAGCGGTGCTAGGCCGCAGTCTGCTGGCCGCGGCCGAGGAGCTTGGCGTGAGTAAATCGGACATCGGCTCCATCATCGGGCGGAATCGCACGACCATTGATCGAAATGGTATCGATCCAAATACCAAGGCTGGTGAGCTCGCACTGATGTTTATTCGCATCTATCGGTCATTGTTTGCGTTGATGGGCGGGGACAAGGACAACATGCGTCACTTCCTGCACACCAATAACCTGGGGACGCACGGCGTACCTGCTGAACAGATCCACCATATTCAGGGCATGGTAGCCGTTTGCACCTACCTGGATGCGATGCGCGGGAGAGGATGACCGCGCTTCCAGAGATAACCTTTGGGCGCTTTGAGGGTTCGATTGATCGGATCGTCGAGCGACAAGAGGATTCTGCGACCACACTCATTACGGAAGACCTCGTCGAGCAACAGATGCTCGAAGAGATGCTAGAAGACAACAAGCCCGGCACACTGAACAACCGAATCAACTATCTCCTGGGCACCCCTTTTCGATATCCCCCTCTGGACTACGGCAGCCGCTTTGGCACTGAACATGATCGGTGGATCTTCTACGGGTCACTCGACACCGAAACTTGCTTGAGAGAGTGCGGCTACTACCGCTTCAAATTGCTCTTCGACATGGAAGAGCCCCCGCCCAACCCGGTAAGCTGCGAACACACCATGTTTACGGTTGACCTTGCAGCAGACCGTTCTGTCGACCTATGTGCGCCGGCGTATGCAGACATCAGGGATAACTTAGTGTCCGTAGAGAGCTATGCCATCACCCATCGGGTTGGCCAACAAGCCCGCGCTGCCAACGCTCAGATGCTGGTCTTTCAGTCAGCACGGGGCACGGGCAAAAACGTCGCTGTCTTCGAAGACGACGTTTTCGCAAGCGAACCTTTGAATCAACGACTGTGGATGTCACAGGTGCGCGCAGATCGAGTGATGTTTCGCGGAAAGCAGGGCTTCCTGCAGTTCCCGGTCGAGGACTACCTGAACACCAACGGCGAGTTTGCCCGCATTGAAGCCTGAACATACGGGGTCGGATCATGTTGTTCACGCAGCGGGCGTTCGACAAACACCTGTAGGCGCCTCTCTGAGTCTCGGCGACATCGATGGGACTTAGATTTCTGCGCAAGAAGATGGCAACGGGATCAGTACCCTTTTCAGGGCGTTTTGTGTCCACCGTGGCCGGTGCGATTTACAGAGAAATCAATGACTTATCTAAATTTTGGTAGGACCAGCCAGATTCGAACTGGCGACCTCTACCATGTCAAGGTAGCGCTCTAACCAACTGAGCTATGGTCCTATTTTTAAAATTGTAATACGCGCCCGGCGGATGCTCAAGTTATTGCTCAGTCGCCGCCGCAGGAGCCAGCCAGGCGGACACGCACAGCGCATTGAGTACTCGTCCCCGGGACGCCTGAAGAAGCAGACACTTGTACATCATCTCCTCGCATACACTGTAGATTCGTCTAACATGTCGAAATATCGATACTTTTTCGACATTTTTTACCAATGCGTCGATCACATCGACATATTTTTATGATTTGCCGAATTTTATATGAGCACACCGTTAAGCTCGTGCAGGGTTCCTCCGCCAGCAGCATCTATTCCCGGGAACTGGTAGAGCAGTTTTTTGTTCAGCCCTATTGTCGCATCGCCAACCTTGTAGACAGCGGTATCGCCAAGCGTCAGACGGCCTCTGCCTATCTCAAGCAACTATGCGATATCGGTGTACTTCAGGAGCACAATCTGGGGCGTGAGAAACTGTTTCTCCATCCAAAGTTTCTCATTCTGCTCACCCAGGACAACAACAAGTTTGCTCCCTATCCGCCTCAGAAAAGCCACGCCGAATCATCAGGACCGCCACAATCCATGGCCACAAAAGACGAAACGCTGATCCATTCGCGCACGAAACTCACTTAACCGAGAGTTCAGAATCCCCTCAAAGTGATACTTCGTCAGGATATTTTCAGCATAAAACCCGAATATCTCCGCCATGAGCTCCGCCTGCGCGGGACGCCAGTCACGAAATTGTCACTTTAATGTCACTCAAGGGTAACGCGACTGTCACATCGCACCGTTACCGTGCGCCCACCTCTCATGCAGAGGCAATACACACGCACTATTTCGGGGAGTTACCCATGTCAGCACCGCGCAATGTTTCAGGCCACCACCAGACAATCGCTCGCAGCTGCCTCCATTCGACTCTCGCTACAGCCATTTTCCTCGCCTCCACCGCTGCCGAGGCGCAGAGACCCGTGCTTGAAGAGACGATTGTTGTGGCGCAGAAGCGTGAACAGAGTCTACAGGATGTCGCCGCCGCCGTATCGACCCTCCAGGGCGAGGACTTCGACGTACTCAATATCGATGATCCGTTCGACTTCAGCGATCGGGTACCGGGGCTCGTGGCGAACGAGGTGCAGGGATACCGCCGCACATTCGCGATTCGCGGTATCGGCAATGAAGTGCCGGACAACGCGGCCACCAAACCAGGTGTCGCCTACCATATCGATGGGGTCTTCATGTCCAACGACTTCGCCCTGTTTCAGGACCTGGTGGATATCGAACGTGTGGAAGTGCTGCGCGGCCCGGACGGCACGATCTACGGCAACAGTTCGTCTGGGGGCGCGGTCAACGTGATAACCCGCAAGCCGGACCCAGCGGGAGCTTCTGGCTTTATCAGCGGCGAGATCGGCAGCTACTCCACGCAAAACGTGCGCGGCAGCTTCAACTTGCCTTTTTCGGATACGCTGGCAGCGCGCATCAGTGCATCCCAGCGCAGCCGGGACGGCTTCACTGATAACATCCCCAACCCCCAGGCCAGCCCCGAGAATGTCCTCGGGGCCTTTGACGACCTGGATGACGAAAACAATACTTCCATCAATGCGCAACTTCTGTGGAACGCGACCGACCGCTTTTCTGCGTTACTGAGCTTGCAGACCTTTGACATGGACACCAATGGACCAGCGCTTAAAGGTGGATTTGACCAGGTTTCCAATGATCCGCGCACCGTATCCCACGACACCACTGAATTCTTCAGCGTGGAAAACGAACACGGGAGCCTGATTCTGGACTGGGAAACGGACATCGCCAATCTGCGCGGACTTTTCAGTTATCAGACCTACGATATGAGCCGCCAGCTTGACGCCGACCGCTCCTCCCTCACCGCCAATGACCCGGCCCCCCTGCCCACGCCTCCCGGTGAAGAGATCACGCAGCTGGGGCAATTACCCATACGGCAACACGTCGGCGGACTGACCCAACGCGATGAGACAGTTACCGCCGAGATCAACGTGGTCTCTAACACACAGGCCGAGCCCCTCGATTGGCAGTTCGGGCTCTTCTATCTGTCTACCGATGTCGACAGCGATACACGCAATTTTGTAGACAACGATCGAGACGGTCTGCCAGTAAACACGTCGCTGCTCGGCTTTGGCAATCCGGATCGGGACTTCCAGAACTCTGATCGTCGCTCCTTTGATTCCACCGCCGTTTTTGGACAGATCAGCTATCGCTTCTCGGATGCCCTGACGGCGACCGGCGGAGCACGCTGGACCAGGAACGAGTTCGAGGACACACGTTGCAATATTTTTAACGGCTGCCTCACCGCGGATGGACGCACGGGCACCCCGGCATTACCCAGCGAAAACGATAATAATGTGACTTACAAGCTGGCGGTGGATTACGCCTGGAGCGACGAAAATATGCTATACGCGTCAGTCGCCACCGGCATCAAACCCGCGGCATCAAACAATGGCTTTGTCGAAGATCCCGATGGCGCCGGTTTTTTCCCGGAGGTATTCGAGGAAGAGGAGGTCACCGCGTGGGAGATCGGGTCCAAGAACACGTTTTTTGAACAGGGCTTGCAGCTGAATCTTGCAGCTTACTACTACGATATTGAAAACTACCTCTTCAGCTCCGCGGGCCTCAGCCTGACCGGCAATGGCGTCAGCGGCGGCAGTAATCTCCCGGAGTCGGAGATCTATGGTCTGGAGATTGAAGCGATCGCCAATATCAGCGAGCGCCTGCGCGTAGACTTCTCTCTCAGTGCGTCGGACTCGGAAATTGAGCAGGGGCGCCCTGCCGTGGATCGCGCAGAACAGATCAACCAGACTGCGGGCCTGTCGGATCCGGCGCTCATCGAGGAGACGATTCGCGGTCTCGCGCAGAACCTGGATGGAAACGAGCTGCCCAAGCTCCCGGAACTGGTGTCTAACCTGCGGCTCACCTACACACAGCCATTGAACACCGGCAGCGTGAATGGCGATCTGATAACCAGCCTGACCTACACGCATAGGGGCGACTACTACAATCGCGTTTTCAACTCTCAACGGGACCTGGTGAAGTCCTACGACCTGTTGCATCTCAACTTCCGGTTCCTCCCGACCAATGCCAGCTGGGACCTGGAGCTGAACATCCAGAACCTGTTCGATGACGACGAGGTTGCCTCGGTGCACACCGATGACTTCTTCCAGGGTGTCACCAGCTTTCAGCTACTGCCCCCGCGGGTAGTTACCCTCGGCGCTCGCTACCGCTTCTAAGCACATGGCAAAGCGGTTAGAGTCAGCGCGAGAAAGGTTTGGAAATTCGTCCTTCCCGGCGGCAGCAGACAAGCGAAAGGAGCACTGATGAGTAAACGCAGATCCGGGCGCGACGGCCTGACCCGCCGCCGGATCGTCCAGGCCGGTCTGGGATTGCCGGCGCTTGCCGGCGCCCCTGCCTTCGTGCGCGCTGCCGGCAGCCGCGGCCAGTCCATACCGGCTACAGACAGCGGCGTGCAGATCGGCGACCTGCGCGACGACAGCGCGGTAATATGGTCGCGCACCGATCGCGATGCCCGCATGCGGGTGCGCTGGTCGACTACGCCAGATTTCTCGACCATCGGCGGCGAACAGCATCTGCACACCCTGCGAGACACCGACTACACCGGGAAAATCGTCCTGGACAGACTGCCCACAGGGCAGGAAATCCACTACGCCGTGGACTTTCTCGATCTGGCAGACTACCGCAGCCGCAGCGAGTCGCTGACGGGCCACTTTCGCACGCCGCCGGCACAGGATCGGGACATCCGCTTTCTCTGGTCCGGGGATAACGTCGGCCAGGGCTGGGGCATCAACCCCGACATCGGCGGCATGCCCATCTACCGGCGCATGGCCGGGTTGCAGCCCGATTTCTTTATCCACTCCGGCGACACCATCTATGCGGACAATCCGCTGTCCGCCAGTGTCACGCTGGAAGATGGACAGGTCTGGCGCAATCTGGTTACCGAGGAGAAATCGCGCGTCGCTGAGAGCCTGGACGATTTTCGTGGCCAGTACCGCTATAACCTGCTCGATGACGGCTTTCGCGATTTTTACCGCAATGTGCCGGTCATCGCGCAATGGGACGATCACGAGGTCACCAACAACTGGTTCTGGGAGCTGCGCAGAAGTGAGGACCCGCGCTATAGCGAGCCTTCGGTGGCACGCCTGGCCGCCCGCGCCATGCGCGCCTTTCAGGAGTACATCCCGACCCGCCGCCACCCGCTGGACCCGGAGCGCCTCTACGACCGCTTTGCCTACGGACCGGCCCTGGAAGTGTTTCGTATCGATCTCCGCTCCTACCGCGGGCCGAACAGCGACGACCAGCCCACGACACTGTCGCCCGAGTCGCGCATTCTCGGTGCGCAACAGCTGCGCTGGCTGAAACGCGCGCTGGTTGAATCCACGGCGACCTGGAAGGTCATCGCCTCGGACATGCCGCTGGGCGTCGTCATCTACGACGACTGGCGCGAGCAGCGCGGCGCCGAGGGCATCGCCCTGCGGGATGGCCCCGCGGCGGGGCGCGAGCTGGAAATCGCCGAGCTGCTGACGCACCTGCGGGATCACGCCGTGCAGAATATTGTCTGGCTGACAGCCGATGTTCATTACACGGCGGCGCATTATTACGACCCCGGCAAAGCTCAATTCAGCGACTTCGCGCCGTTCTGGGAATTTGTCAGCGGACCGTTGCACGCCGGCACCTTCGGCGGCAATCCGATGGACAACACATTCGGGCCGCAGGTTGTGTTCCAACGCGGCGCCCCGGAAGGCAGCGCCA
>CAYFVJ010000083.1:0-10829 GCA_964346555.1 uncultured Alteromonadaceae bacterium
TCTGCTCCGGCTCGAGGTAGCTTTTCAGCGACCCGTCGAGAGCGTCAATGGTCTGATGGTCCATGTGCATATCTGCGAGGATTCTTGCAACGGCGAGGGGATGTGTGACGTAGGGCTCGCCGCTGCGGCGTATCTGCCCGTAATGTGCCTGTTCGGCGAAATAGTACGCGCGGCGAATCTGCCTTGTCTGCTCCGGCTCGAGGTAGCTTTTCAGCGACCCGTCGAGAGCGTCAATGGTCTGCATATCCCGCCGCCGCGTTCACTTACAGCTGGGGTGTGTCGTCGTGTGCCATCACCTCTGCCAGCTCGTCTTCCGCATCCATCTCCTCTTCGCGGATGAGCAGGTCGCGGGTGATTAAACCGTCCGCAACCTCGCGCAGAGCGATCACGGTGGGCTTGTCGGACTCCTCCCGCACCATGGGATCCTTGCCACCGGTAGCCAGTTGGCGCGCGCGCTTGCTGGCTACCATGATCAGCTCAAAGCGATTGTCGACGTTGTCGAGACAGTCTTCTACAGTTACACGTGCCATGTTGTCATCCTGTGGATAAGTTGTGAGTCTGCGCTGCAAACGCGTTCAGGCGCGGCGCCGCTGGCGCCGGTTCACCCATCAGTATACAGGAAGTCTCGGGTTTCGCGTCTACCGTCACTCAGGGTTCCAGCAGGCGCTCCAGTAGCGTGCCATGGCGCGCACTCTGGGAAGACATGCGCAGTCGCTGGCAGGCAACGATTGCGGCCAGATCCTCCACGGCACGATCGAAATCCGCGTTCACCACCAGGTAGTCATACTCGACATAGTGCGACATCTCGGATACCGCCTGTGCCATGCGCCTGGCGATAGTGTCGTCGTCGTCCTGACCACGCCCGGTGAGGCGCTCGTGCAGCGTCTCGCGCGAGGGCGGAAGAATGAAGATGGACCGGGTTTCAGGCATCAGCCTTTTTACCTGCGCTGCACCCTGCCAGTCGATTTCCAGAATGACGTCGATGCCGCCGGCAAGTCGATCATTGACCCAGCGCGCCGAAGTACCGTAGTAATTGCCGAATACTTCAGCGTGCTCGAGAAAGGCGCTGTCCGCGAGCATGGACTGAAACGTGCTGCGATCGACGAAATGGTAGTTGACGCCATCGGTTTCGCCGTTTCTGCGGGCCCGGGTGGTGTGCGAGACGGAAACCTGAAGGTCACTGCTGCCGGCAACGAGTGCTTCCAGCAGGCTGGTCTTGCCAGCGCCGCTCGGCGCGGAAACAGTGAACAGGGTGCCGAGGCCTTTTTGCATGCGTGAGATATCCTGATGGTTAGCGGGATTGCACCAAGCCGGATCCGACTTCAGCCAGGGTTTCAGTATAGCCCGCAGGATGCGTGCGTGTTACCCGTGCGAAGTACGCTGAGCGACATTTACCCGGCTCGAGTGGGCGCGATCGCCTACAACGCGGGTTGCTACTCGATATTCTGCACCTGCTCGCGCATTTGCTCGACCAGCACCTTGAGTTCCACCGCGCAGGCGGTCAACGTCGAATCGGTCGACTTGGAGGACAGGGTATTGGCCTCGCGGTTCAGCTCCTGCATCAGAAAGTCCAGTCGCCGGCCGCAGGGTCCTCCGGCGTCCAGGGCCTGGCGGACCGCATCCGCATGCGTGTCAAGGCGGTCGAGCTCTTCCTCCACGTCGGACTTCTGCGCGAGATACACCAGTTCCTGCTCCAGGCGCCCACTGTCCACCTCGACATCAAGCGCCGCCAGGCGCTGCTGCAGGCGCTCGCGCAGCCGTCTTTGCAGTTCCGGGAGCTGACCGCGCAAGTTCTGGGTTGCGGCAGTCATGGCATCCAGACGTTGCTCAAGGAGGACAGCGAGCTGTGAGCCTTCCCGCGCACGGGCTGTCACGAGGGCGTTGAGGGCAGCCGTAAATGCCTGTATCGCTGTTTCCTGCAGGATGTCGCTATCCGCCGCCGGGGAACGCACTACGCCGGGGTATTGCAGGAGTGCCAGGGGGTCCACAGGCGCGCTGTGCGACAGGCGCTCGGCGATAATGTCGCTGGCCTCGATCAGGCGCGTCACCAGCTGTTCGTCCAGAACCAGGGTTGTATCAACTTCCGTCGCGTCCTGGAGTTTCACTACACAGTCGGTCTTACCGCGGCTCAGGTGGTCGGCCAGCCCCTCGCGCATCTGTGGTTCCAGCACACGCAGCTCCTCTGGCAGCTTGAAGTGGCTGTCGAGGTAGCGGTGATTGACGCTGCGCAATTCCACCACGACGGCGCCCGACTCGCCCGTTTTTTCGCTCCGTGCAAACGCCGTCATGCTGCGGATGCCGACCATCTTCAAGTCCCGTTGCGTCAGCCTCAGCGCTCGAAGGTGCCCACAAGACGGTTCATACCGATTACCCTGGGTTCAATCTCACTCAGGAGCTGCCATAGGGTGAGCCCGGCGTCGATCGGGGTGTCGTCGTTCAGCGCCAGGACCCAGAAATAGTACTTGTGCTCGCCGTGACCCTCGGGCGGCATCGGGCCGCCATAGCCGGGGCCACCGAAGTCAGTGACGCCCGAAGTGAACTCCCTGCAGTTCTCCTCCAGTGCGTCGACGCTGGCGGGAATGTTGTAAAGCACCCAGTGCACGAAACCGTAGGTGCCGCTTGCGCCGATCAGCGGTGCATCCGGATCGTGGCAGACAACGGCGAAGCTGCGGGTGCCCTCGGGTGCGTCGCGCCAGCTAAGCTGTGGCGAGACGTCATCGCCTTCGCCCGAGTGCTTCTGCGGAATGCGACCATCGTTGTGGAATGCAGCGCTAGTCAATTGCATCGCTGAAGGTGCAAAGCCCATGGTAACTCTCCTTTTTGGCCATTGTTTAGCGGATTGCATGATTGCATGCCCCAGCCTGCCCGGCAAACCCCACGCAGCCCACTGCGCATAAATTGCAGGCCGCTACACCATATCCGATAGCGGGGCGGACGCTGGCAGATCGCTTCTGTACAATCGCGCTTTTTGGCAACGGAGTAGCCGATATGCAGCGACCCAGTGGACGACAGCCGGACGATTTGCGCGCAATCACCCTGGAGCGCGGTTACACGCAGCACGCCGAGGGCTCCGTTCTCGTGTCTTTTGGTGCGACGCGGGTAATCTGTACCGCCTCTGTCGAGCCCGGCGTACCGAGATTCCTGCGTGGCACCGGTCAGGGCTGGGTGACCGCGGAGTACGGCATGTTGCCGCGATCCACGGGCAGCCGCATGGCCCGGGAGGCCAGTCGCGGGCGCCAGGGCGGGCGCACGCTGGAGATTCAGCGACTGATAGGTCGCTCGCTGCGCGCAGCGCTGGACATGAAAAAGCTTGGAGAGATTACAATCACCATCGACTGCGACGTTATTCAGGCGGATGGCGGCACGCGCACGGCTTCCATTACCGGCGCCTGTGTGGCGCTGGTGGATGCCCTGAACGGGTTGCAGCGCAGCAAGGCGCTGCTATCCGACCCGCTGCAGAACATGGTGGCGGCAGTATCTGTCGGGGTCTTCCAGGGTGTTCCGGTGCTGGATCTGGACTATGCCGAGGACTCCCGAGCAGAAACAGATATGAATATCGTGATGTCCGCGGCGGGCGGCTTCATCGAGATACAGGGCACGGCTGAGGCGGCCCTGTTCGGACGCGAGCAGCTCGACGCCATGCTCGACCTGGCGACGGGCGGCATCGAGCAACTTTTCGCAGTGCAAAAAACCGCTCTGGCAGTCGGTTGAGGAGTACCGCGGCACACACGGTACTCGGCCCACGCGGTAATTCCGGTAACGCTCAGATTCGCTGTAGCCGCTTCAGGGCTCGAGATCGTAATCCATAATCAGCGGCGCATGGCTGGAGAATGCCTGTACCTTGTAAATCGCACCGTGCTCGATCTGGTACTTGATACCTTGTGATACGACCTGCATGTCGGTGCGCCAGCCGCCGGTCTCGCGGCTGGCGTCATGCGGCCACCAGGTAAATTCGTCTTGATCGCTGTTGACTTCCCGAAACGCGTCGACGTAACCATTAGTGAACAGTTCGTCCATCCATTGCCGTTCCTCACCGAGGAACCCGGGTTTGCCGGCGTTGTCGTCGGCGCACTGCAGGTCTGCCGCGGTGTGCGCAATCTGCCAATTGCCGCAAATGATGAACTCGCGGCGCTTGTTGCGCACTTTCTGCAAATGATTGCCCAGTAGTTCAAAAAACTCGGACTTGCGCTCGAGTGCGCTATCATCATCGTCATCGGCGCTGGGGGCGAGCAGACAACCTACGCTGAGGCGCTCGTAGTCGGCCTGGATGTAGCGTCCCTGCATGTCGAAATCTGCAAAACCCAGGCCGGTCATGATGGCCTTGGGGAGCTTGCGGCAATACAGGGCAACACCGTTTTTCTTGCCGTCCACGTCGTCGAAGAAATAGGCATTGTATTCCGGGGGAAAGTATTTTTCGCTTCGCAGGTCGTATTCCGAGCAGCGAATGTCCTGAACGCAGATAAAATCCGCGTCCTGCTCCGCTATCCAGTCGTACAGACCACGTTTCGCCGCCTGCTTCAAGCCGTCCGCACTGAAACTGATTACACGCATTTGCTTTCCCCCACCGCACGATCACTATGATACCGAATCACGGCGTGCCAGAATACTCCGCTTTATCTAATGTGCAGCGCTGTCGCAAACTGCCGCCGGCGACGACAGTTGCCGAGCGCAGTCCGAGGACGCTCACCATGAAAGCCTATCAACGCGAATTCATCCAGCTGGCGCGCCAGCATGATGTGCTCAAGTTTGGTGAATTCACGCTCAAGTCCGGGCGCAAAAGCCCCTATTTCTTTAATGCCGGCGCTTTTTCATCGGGACAGGCTCTCGCTGCGCTCGGCCGGCACTACGCCCAGTGCATTGTCGATGCCGGTATCGAGTTTGATATCCTGCTGGGCCCAGCATATAAGGGCATTCCACTCGCTGCCGCGACTGCCGTGGCGCTGGCCGATCACCACGGGCGCGACGTCCCTTTCGCCTACAATCGCAAGGAAAGCAAAGACCACGGCGAAGGCGGCTGGCTGGTCGGGGCACCGCTGGCGGGGCGCGTGCTGGTAATCGATGATGTAATGACCGCCGGCACGGCTGTCACGGAGGTTATCCGCATGATCGAGGTCTCAAACGCGCGATTTGCAGGCGTAGTGATCGGCCTTGATCGCCAGGAGCGTGGTCAGGGAGCACTCTCGGCGGTTCAGGAGATTGAGCTGGCACACGCTGCCCCTGTGCTCAGCATCGTGAGCCTGTCGGACATTATCGATTACATCGCCCAGCTGGGTGATCCCGGCAGCGACGCGATACTGGAATCCATGCGCAACTACCGCGCGCAGTACGGTGTGTAGGCGGTATTGGGTTGTCTGGGCGGGCAAATTGGCCCTATATTGGTGGCTATGAGTAGAATCCTGATCAATAGCTTCCTTTGTATAGTTATTGCGTTTCCGGCGTTTGCCATCGCCCGTGAGATGTACCGCTATGTCAATGAGGAAGGCAACAGTGTGGTCGCCTATCAGGTGCCTCCGGAGCAGGTGGCACAGGGTTATGAGGTACTCAACGAAAAAGGGGTGCTGATTGATGTTGTGCCGCCGACTCCGGATAAAGAGGCGCGCGCCAACATGGATGAGCAGCAGCGGCGGGCCAGCGCGGCAGAAGCTGAGCGCGAGCGGCTACAGGAGTGGGATGAATCACTGCTCCTCCGCTACAGTACGATTGAAGATATCGAGGCAGCGCGGGATCGTGCGCTGCGCGACCTGCGGATCCGGGTCAGCATCCTCAAGGGCAAGCAGCGCTCGTTGAAGCAACAGGTGGAGAATTACCAGGCTGAAGCCGCTGACCAGGAACGCCGTGGTGCCAGCGTGAGTGATGCTCAACTGCGTGCAATTGCAGATTTGCAGTCGGAAATCGCCGCCACCGAGCGAAACATTGCCGATCGCCAGAGCGAAATCGCGGCAGTGGAGGCAGACTACCAGCGGGACATCGATCGCTTTGCCAGCCTGCTGGACCTGGTGGAGATGCGTCGGACGTTGGCTAGCGGCCAGGATGACCAGGGCGAGCAGGAGTGACACGCAGCGGTATTCGGCGGCCCGGCGGCCCGGCGGCCCGGCGATCCGGCGATCCGGCGATCCGGCGACGACAGAGCTGACTCGCTGCCGGGCCGCAGATCCTCCTGGCATGCCTATCCTGTCGATTCCCTGAGCGCCGAGGGCGGCCCCGCCCCGGGGCCCGCGGCCACCGCCTCCCGAAAAAAGTGTTGCGTCAGGTACTGGAACTGAAGCGGCCAGTCCGCCGTCGGTGAGCGGCGGAAGTTGCTGCGCACGAACTGCGTTATGCGCCCCTCGGCGGTCGCTATCAGGATATTCGCCGCGGCGGGCAGTGGCAGCACCGGTCGCAGGCCCTCGCGCAGCTCGGCCTCCCGCAGCACCTGCTTGATCTGCGTTTCAAAGCGCTCGTAGAGCTGCTGGACTCTCTGGTGCAGGCGCTCTGTCTCGCCTGCGAGTGCGTCTCCATTCATGATCCTCGCCATGCCGGGATTGCGCTCGGCGAAGCTGAGCAGCAGGAGGAGCATCTTGCTGCAGCGTTCCTCCGCCGTGCTCTCCTCGCGCAGAATAATGGCGACGCGCTCGAACAGGCTATCTTCTATAAACTCGATCAGCCCCTCGAACATCTTGGCCTTGCTGGGAAAGTGCCGGTAAAGCGCAGCTTCCGATACCCCGACCCGTGCCGCGAGCTTCGCGGTGGTGATTTTTTCACCGGGACTGGCTTCGAGCATCTCTGCCAGTGCCTCGAGTATGTCCTGGCGACGCTGGGATTTTTTCTGCACCATGGGAAAGGCTCGTTCTGCTGAGGCTACAGCGTAGCCACGGAGACGGTCGGCCGCAACTTCGGCGACCCTGCATGCGGGGCTCAGCCGCCGCGACGGGTGATTTTCGTGCCCAGGCCCTCGTCGGTGAAGATTTCCAGCAGCACGGCGTGTGCCACCCGGCCATCGACGATGTGGGCGCTGCCAACGCCCGACTTGACCGCTTCCAGCGCACAGCTGATCTTGGGCAGCATGCCGCCATGCACCGTGCCGTCGGCGATCAGGGCGTCAACTTCTACCGCGCTGAGGCCGGTGAGCACGTTCTGCCCGCTGTCCATGAGGCCGGCGACATTGGTCAGCAACATGAGTTTCTCGGCCTGCATGACCTGGGCGATCTTGCCGGCGACGAGATCGGCATTGATGTTGTAGGTGTTGCCGGCGTCGTCGGCACCGATCGGCGCAATGACCGGGATGAAATTGCTGTCGAGAATGACCTTGAGCATTTCCGTGTCGATCTGACTGACCTCGCCGACGTGGCCGATGTCGATGATCTCCGGTGCCGACAGCGCCGGGTTCTCGCGAGTGATCTTCAGGCGATCGGCGCGGATCAGGCCGCCGTCTTTGCCGGTGACGCCGATGGCCTTGCCACCGTTGTGATTGATCGACGTGACAATGTCCTTGTTGACGCGACCGCCGAGGACCATCTCGACCACATCCATTGTCTGGTTGTCAGTGACCCGCATGCCGTCGACGAACTCACTGGGAATGCTCAGCTTTTCCAGAAGGGTGCCGATCTGCGGACCGCCACCGTGCACCACCACCGGATTCATACCCACCAGCTTCATGAGGACGATATCGCGGGCGAAACTTTCGTGCAGCAGCGGATTGACCATGGCGTTGCCGCCGAACTTGACGACGATGGTCTTGCCGGTAAAGCGCTGAATGTAGGGCAGCGCCTCGGTGAGAACCTTGGCGACATTCATCGCGGCTTCGGGTGACAGTGACATGCTGATCGGGCTCCGCTACTGGTGTTTCATCCTGCTAGAAATTGATATCGATGTCCGGATGTACGGCGGCGAGCTGCTCGCGAAACACACTCATGACGTCGTTCAGGGCGGCATCGTCACTGCCCTCGAAGCGGGCAGTCAGGGCAGCCGAAGTGTTTGAGGCACGCAGCAGCCCCCAGCCGTGGCTGAAGTCCACGCGCACGCCGTCCAGGTCGTTCACGCGGCCATCCGGAAAGCGCGCCTGCTCGAGAAAGGCATCGATCAGCGCGAACTTGTCGGCCTCCTCTACCGGCATGATGAATTCCGCTGTGCTCGATGCGCCGGGCAGGGCATTGACCCGATCGTCCAGGGTGTCCTCACCGCTGCTGAGAATCTCCGCCAGCCGCGCGGCGGCATACATTCCGTCGTCAAACCCGAACCAGCGCTCCGCGAAGAACATATGCCCGGAAAATTCACCGCCGAGAATAGCGCCGGTCTCGACCATTTTCTGCTTCATCAGCGCATGCCCTGTCTTCCACAGTACGCCGCGCCCGCCCAGCCGTGTGATCAGCTGGCCGAGGTTGTTGCTGCACTTGACGTCGTAGACAACGTCCGCACCCGGATTGCGGGCCACGACATCCTGGGCGAACAGCATCAGCAGGGTGTCGGCCCGGACAATCCGGCCGCTGCCGGTGACGACGGCCACGCGGTCGCCATCGCCATCGAACGCGACGCCAAAATCGGCTGACTCATTGACGACAGTGTCTGCCAGGTCGCGCAGGTTGTCTTCGTTGGCGGTATCCGGTGGGTGATTCGGGAAGCGGCCATCGACATCACAATACAAAGGTATCACCTCGCAACCGAGGTCTTCGAACAGCATGGGGGCGATATGCCCCGTGGCACCGTTGCCTGCGTCGATGACGATCTTCAGCGGCATGGCTATAGCGATGTCGCCGATTACGTCATCGAGGTAGTCCTGGGTGATATCCTGCTGGATCGTGTGACCGTTGCCGCGGCTGAACTTGCCGGACACTGCCAGGTTGCGGATTTCCTCGATGCTGCCATCGGCCAGTGTCTGCTTCTGCAGCACGATCTTGAGGCCGTTGTACTCGCCCGGGTTATGACTGCCCGTGATCATGATGCCGGACTGGGCCCTGTTCTTATGCGTGGCAAAATACAGCACCGGGGTCGGCACCAGGCCGATGTCGATCACATCCCTGCCCGACTGCAGCAGCGCCTTTTCCAGCGCCGCCTTGATGCGTCCGCTGCTGGCGCGGCCATCGTAGCCCAGCACCAGTGTCTGCTCGTCCATGCCCTCGGCGATGGTGCCGATGGCGGCGCCGATACGGTATACGGTCTCGTCGTCGAGTTCCTGCTCGGCCAGACCGCGGATGTCGTAGGCGCGGAATATATGCCGGGGTAGCGAACTCGCCGCACCGCTTACGCTGGTCAGCGCCGCAGCACTCCGAGGTGCCTCGCCGTCGGCCGCCGCGGGGGGCGTGACACGGGGAACGCTGTTCGCGGCACCCGGCCGCGCCCGTCGCAGGGTGAGCCCGCGAAGCATACGCGCGAGCGGCACGAGTTCCGGCACATGCAGGACGAATGGCGTGCGATTCTCGGCCGCGGAGCCGGTGCGTTCTACTTCACGGCGCAGCAGGGCAGGGTAGCGCAGCATGATGAGCAAAAGAGCGACGACAGCGGCAAGTGTGAGAAGCGCCAGACTGACCCAGGGTACGGCTGCGCTGTTGCGCAACTTTGCTAACAGCGATGGCGCTGGCCTGAAGAGCAATGCCCAGGGCGTGCCGGCGATGTCGGCGCGAGCGGTGCTTTCGCCGACCGCCGCGGAGCCGGCAAAAATCTCGCGCCTGTTTCCCGTCGCGACAGAGCGCTGCTCGATCGCCAGATCCCCGGATGTTCCGTCACCCGTGGCGAGCGCCGCACTGAAAAAGGCCGGCGGTACGCTGACCAGCAGAATGGCCCGTCGCACGCCGCCCGCGACCCCCGTCGGCGCCTGCGCCCCCGGTACGGCCAGTGATACCAGCCACTCATCGTCCACCCGGTAGGCTTCCGGACCACTGCGTTCGCCATTGTTAGCGCGTCGCACCAGATCGATTTCTATGTGATTGCGCAGTCCCAAACCGTCCTCCGAGCGCTCAGCCGTACCCATCTCGGACAGGGTCAGCAATCGCAGGCTCTTTGCGCCCGGAAACGCATCCGCGAGGCCTTGTTCGGTCCCGCGGACCGTGGCCGCAGAATCCCCGACCAGCGCCTCCTTGACCGCCGCGCCCCGTGAGGCCCGAGTTGCGCGGCGGCTGAGTGAGGCGACCTGCGCCGCAATCGCCTGGGCCCGCTGCTCTGCAAATCCATCAGTGACCAGCGCGACGAGTTCGCGCTCGACCAGGGGTTGTCTGATGACGACGAGAAATGCGGCGACGGCCACCGCCGAGGCAGCGACCAGGCCAAGGCTCTGTGCGACGATGCGATACAGGCTGTTGCCCCTGCTGGTGATGCCGTGGGTATCACGTGCTCCCTGGTGCTTCTTGGCTTCTTTCTTCAGCATGTTGCCCCGATTCCCAAGTGTCGTGACCCGCAAGTCCGCAGAGCGCGCGCGATCTGACGCATTCCTTAGTGTATTACGGGGGCGGAGATTGTGGAACTTCCACAGCCTGCCGGGGCTCAGTGTGCAGTGCGGCGATTTCAGCCACGATCGCGGCCGCGATGGTGGTTTTTGAGGCCAGGGCCAACGTTTTGCTGCCATTGGCCCAGATCAGGGTCACCGCGTTGCTGTCGCTGTTGAAGCCGATGTCGCTGCGAGACACGTCGTTGGCAACGATGAGGTCCAGGCCCTTGCGCTGCAGCTTATCGCGGGCGTGCGCCAGCGGGTCCCCGGTCTCCGCCGCGAAGCCTACCGTGAATGGGCGCGGGTTCATTGCGGCGACGGTCGCGACGATATCGGGATTGCGCACGCATTCCAGCGTCAGCGTTGCCGCCTGCTTTTTCATTTTCTGGCTCGCGGCCCGGGCCGGGCGATAGTCCGCGACTGCTGCGCATGC
>CAYFVJ010000084.1:0-10775 GCA_964346555.1 uncultured Alteromonadaceae bacterium
GCAGGTCACCACCGCGCCGACGTGCACCGGGGTGATGAAGGCCATGCCCTCGATCGCCACCGTGGCCACGCGGCCGCCAGCGACTTCCCGCGCGGTGATGGCCCCGGCGAGGTCCATCTGCGAGAGTAGCCAGCCACCAAAGATATCGCCGCTGGCGTTGGTATCCCTGGGCATGGCGATCGTCCGCAGGGCGAGTTCGCCCTGGGGGGTCGGCGTGGAGTCTATGTCGTTCATGGCTGCTCGTCGCTCGCGTTGTCAGGACTTCAGCTGCTCTGGCAGCCAGGTGGCCAACTGCGGCCAGCGCCAGAGCAGGGTAATTACCAGCAATTGAATCACAATAAAGGGTATCACGCCGCGATAGATGCTCAGCGTGGATACCGATTCATTGGCAACGCCGCGCAGGTAGAACAGGGCGAAGCCAAAGGGTGGCGTCAGGAAGGAGGTCTGCAGGTTGATGGCGATCATGATCCCGAGCCACACGGGATCGAGCCCCATGGTCAGCAGCACGGGACCGACAATGGGCACGACCACGAAGGTGATCTCGATGAAATCGAGAATAAAGCCGAGCAGAAAGATCAGCAGCATGACTACCATGGTGGCACCGAGGGTGCCGCCCGGCATATCCGACAGGAAGCGATGAATCAGCTCCTCGCCGCCGAAGCCCCGGAACACCAGGGAAAACACGGCGGCGCCGATCAGAATCATGAACACCATGGCAGTGATCTCCAGGGTGCTGCGCAGCACCTCGCGCAGGCGAGCCAGGCCCATCTCACGCTTCAGTGAGGCCAGCAGCCAGGCGCCGAACGCACCCCCTCCCGCGGCTTCGGTCGGGGTGGCGGCCCCCGCCAGGATGGAACCGAGGACTACCGCGATCAGCAGCAGGGGTGGCACAAGTCCTTTCACCAGCGCCCGCGCATCGAAGGCCCGCCGCTGTGCCGCCGGCATCAGGTTCGGCTTCAGCCAGGCGAGTAACAGAATAAAAATCGCGTAAAGTGACACCAGCAGCAGACCCGGTATGATCGCGCCGATAAACAGGTCGCCCACGGAGACCGTTTTCGGGTTGAACACGTTCATCGACAGCTGTGCCTGCTGGTACGCGCTCGAAATGATATCTCCAAGCAGTACCAGCGCGATCGAGGGTGGGATGATCTGGCCGAGAGTGCCCGTAGCACAGATGGTGCCTGTGGCAACCGCCGGGCTGTAGCCGGCGCGTTGCATGATCGGCAACGACAACAGACCCATGGTTACCACGGTAGCGCCGACGATGCCGGTGCTGGCCGCCAGCAGCATGCCCACCAGGATGACCGATAGCGCCAGGCCGCCGCGAAGGCCGCCGAGCAGTCTCGACATGTTGTCCAGCAGCTCTTCCGCCACGCGTGACTTTTCCAGAATGACGCCCATGAGCACGAAAAGCGGCACGGCAATCAGGGTCGGGTTGCTCATGGTGCCGAACAGGCGCGACGGCAGCGCGCTGAGAAAGCTTGCATCGAAAGTGCCGGCGATGATGCCGCCGGCGGCGAATACCAGGGCGGTACCGGCCAGCGTGAAGGCCACCGGGTAGCCCAGCATCAACAGCAGGCAGACGGCAGCGAAAAGCCACAGTGACAGCGTGCCTTCCATCAGTTTTCCGGGTCCTGCTGGAGTAGCGCCAGATTGCGCAGTATCTCGGCAACGCCCTGCAGCAGAAGGGTGAATGCCATGGCGGGAATCAATGACTTGAGTAGAAAAACCGCTGGAATGCCGCCGGCATCTGATGAGATTTCGCGAATGCGCCAGGCCTGCAGCACGTAGTCGCTGCTGAGCGTCGCGATCAATACACACAGGGGAAGCAGGAAAACGATGCCCCCCAGGGCGTTGATCCAGGCGCGGGTGCGCGGGCTGAATCGGCGGTAAAAGATATCAACCCGGACGTGGGCGTCGGTTTTCAGCGCGAAGGCAGCCCCGAGCATGAACAGGGTGGCGTGCAGATACGTCACTGCTTCCTGACCGGCAATCGAGCCGGTGTCGAAACCGTAGCGCATCACGACCACAACGGTGGTAAGGATAGCCATCGCCGCCGCAAGCCAGGCGACAATCCGTCCCGTCCACTCGGTGAATGTGTCAATTGCATTTATGAGGCGTCGGCTGGGCGACATCGTAAACGCTAACCTTTTTGATTATCCGGGCGGAGGTTATCATAGCCCGTTGACGGCGCCGACGGCCATGTGGCCCCGTAACGAGGAACCCGCGACATGCTCACCGTAATCTCCCCCGCCAAGACACTGGATTTCGACACGCCGCCCACGACGCGCAAGGCGACGCAGCCGGAGTTTATCGACTGCGCCGCCACGCTGGTGGAGGATGCGCGACAGCTATCGCCACAGGCGATAGGCCGGCTCATGGGCGTGAGCGAGAACATTGCCCATCTCAACCACCGCCGCTTTATGAACTGGCAGCAACCGTTTGACCTGGATAACGCCAAGCAGGCGCTGCTGGCCTTCAAAGGCGACGTTTACACCGGATTGGAAGCGGAAACCCTCACCGGCGGCCAGCTCACCTTCGCCCAGAAACACCTGCGCATTCTATCCGGCCTCTACGGTGTGCTGCGTCCGCTGGACCTCATGCAGCCCTACCGGCTGGAGATGGGCCTGAAGTTCGCCAACCGCGGCGGTGACACCCTGTACCAGTTCTGGGGTGACAGCATCGCGATCAGCCTGAATCGGCAGCTGAAGAAAACCGGCAGCCCGGTACTGCTGAACCTGGCATCCGGCGAATATTTCAGGGCCGTATCCATGTCCACCCTGGACGCCGAGGTTATCACGCCGGTGTTCAAGGACCGCAAGAGCGGCAAATACCGCGTGATCAGTTTCTATGCCAAAAAAGCCCGGGGCCAGATGGCGCGCTACATCATCGAGAACAGTCTCGATGAACCCGAGGCGCTGAAACGATATCGAGTGGCGGGCTACAGCTACAGCCCCGCGGAGTCGACCGCCCACGAGTGGGTGTTTACTCGGGATTCGCCGGTGTGAGCATGCACGATCTGCCTTTCTCTCCCGCCTGCGAGAACAACAAAGAGCCCATACTTGTGCATCTGCGAGAGATCTTCGCGGAGGTTCAAGAGGTGCTGGAAATCGGTTCCGGGACAGGTCAGCACGCGGTTTGGTTCGCCACTAACCTGCCCTGGGTGACCTGGCAGCCGACCGAAATCCCCGCCTCACTCGCCATACCGAGGCCGCGCTGTGAGGCGAGCGGACTGGACAACCTGCGGGCGCCGAAGGCACTGGACGTCTGCGATGAGCCGTGGTCGCTGCCCGTCCCGGACGGCATCTTTACCGCCAACACGCTGCACATCATGCCCATGTCTTCGGTACGCGCGTTCTTCAGTGCCCTGGGTGCACGGGCTGCGGTCGGCACCCGTCTCGCCGTTTATGGCCCTTTCAACTACGGCGGGCAGTACACATCGCACAGCAATGCGCAGTTCGACGCCTCGCTGCGGGCGCGTGCGCCGCACAGCGGCATCCGCGACAGTGAGGAAATCGACACACTCGCCCGGGCGGCGGGGTTCCGGCAATGCGCAGACCATCCCATGCCGGCCAATAACCGCTTGCTGGTCTGGCAGCGTCAGGCGCTGCCGCGCTGATCTGAATCCGCTTCGACCCGGAACGGCAGCAGGGTCGCCGCCTCGCGGCGATAGGCTTCAACATGGCGCTGCTCTTCGCGAGTGAACTCGCCAACCGCCCGCGACAGCTCCGGATGGGCAATCCAGTGACTGGACAGGGTGCGTGTCGGCTCAAAGCCACGCTGTATCTTGTGCTCACCCTGGGCGCCGGGGTCGAAGCGTCGCAGACCCTGTTCAATGCAGTATTCGATGCCCCGGTAGTAGCAGGCCTCGAAGTGCAGGCAGTCGAGTTCCTCCTCGCAGCCCCAGTAACGGCCGAACAAGGTGTCGGCGGAGCGGAAATACAGCGCGCCGGCGACATCCCGCCCGCCCTGCTCCGCCAATACCATGATTACCTGGTCGTCCAGTCCTGCCGCGGTGTGGGTAAAGAACTCCCGGGTCAGGTAGCCGCCGTGACCGCTGCGTTTGGCGTAGGTGAGCTGATAGAAGCGATGAAAGGTCTGCCAGTCAGCGGCGCTGATGTCACTGCCGGTGAGTGTCCGCAGACGAATTCCCTGCTCCGCCACCCGCCGGCGCTCCCGGCGCAGCGCCTTGCGCTTGCGGCTGCTGAAGGTTTCCAGAAAATCGTCAAAATCGCGGTAGTCGCGATTGAACCAGTGAAATTGCACCGCGTGCCGGGTGTGCAGGCCTAGGGATTCCAGCGCCTCGGCGGCGTCGGGTTCGGGAAACAGGATGTGCCAGGACGACAGGCCGCGGCGCTGCGCCAGCTCCTGCACACCGCCGAGCAGGCTTTCCCAGGTTGCCGCACTATACAGCCCGGTCTGCTGCAACAGGCGCGGCCCGCTTGCCGGTGTGAACGGTATCGCGGTGACCAGCTTTGGGTAGTAGTCGAGTCCGACCCGCCGCCAGGCGTCGGCCCAGGCCCAGTCAAACACGTATTCGCCGTAGGAGTGCGACTTCAGGTAGCACGGTACCGCGGCCACCGGCGTGTCACCGCTTTGCAGTAGCAGGTGCTGAGGCTGCCACCCGGAACGTGCCGTGGTACAGCCCGTGTTCTCGAGACCGAGCAGGAAATCGTGGCGCAGAAACGGGTAGTCGTGTTGTCGCAGTGCGTTCCAGTCGCCTTCGGCAATGGACGACAGTGAGTCTATCGCCGCCAACGTCAACTCAGGCATAGAGTACTCCCGGCGTCAGGCGATGGGGGTCGGCAATCCGTAGTGCGCGGCAATACCCAGGAAAACGGTCATACCGACCCAGCGGTTGTGTCTGAAGGCACGGAAGCAAGCGGCTTCGTCCTGGTCACGAATGAGATACAGGTGATAACCGAACAGTAGCGCAGTCACAACCAGGCTGATGTTGTAGTACAGACCCAGCCCGAAATGCCGCCCGGTCAGGTAGAGTGCCACCAGGCACAGCAACTGCAGCGACGCGACCACGTAGCGATCGGCGTCGCCGAGCAGGACCGCGAGTGACTTGATGCCGACCCTGAGGTCGTCGCGGCGATCGACCATGGCATATTTGGTGTCGTAGACCACGGTCCACAGGACGTTTGCGGTGAACAGCAACCACAGGCCTCGGGGCAGCTCGCCGAGCTGGGCGGCGAAGGCCATGGGGATGGCGCAGGAGAACGCCAGCCCGAGTACGATCTGCGGCAGGTGCGTGTAGCGCTTCATGAACGGATAGGTCGAGGCCAGCAGCAGAGCCGGCACTGACAGAGCGACGGTCAGCCAGTTGGTCATCAATACCAGGCCGAAAGCCAGCAGGCAGAGGACGCAGAACAGGGACACGGCTTCGTTGATGCTGACCTGACCCGTGACCAGGGGACGGGATTCTGTGCGACTGACCCCGCCATCGACATTGCGGTCGGCCAGATCGTTGATTATGCAGCCGGCGGAGCGCATGAAAAATGTGCCGAGCGCAAATATCACCAGCAGATCGAGCGGTGGCACGCCCTGCGCCGCAATCCACAGAGCCCACAGGGTGGGCCACAGCAGCAATAGCGTGCCGATGGGCTTGTCCCAGCGGATAAGTTGCAGCACAGCCCAGCGCTTATCACTCGCGGGCGGGCCTAACGCGGTTGTCGGGTGTTTCAATGCCACGGTATCAGCGTTCGGAAATGAAGTGGGAGAATGCGACAACTGGGCTTTGCATGCAAGGTGCCGCGACCCGGTAATCGCGTCAGGACCGCGTCAGACGTGGGCAAAGTCCTGCCGACTGCCGGTCCAGCGCTGGATCAGGGGTTCAACCCGCTCCGGGTGGCCCGACAGCAGAGCGGCGGCGGCTGCCTGTACGCCGTCGAGCAGGTGGTCGTGCCCGGGCAGTCGGGCAACACGGAAGTCCATGAGGCCGGTCTGGCGCGTGCCCAGCACTTCGCCGGGTCCCCGCAGAGCAAGGTCTTTCTCGGCGATGAAGAAGCCGTCATTGCTCTCGCGCAGTGCCTGCAGGCGCTCGCGCCCGTTGGCCCCGAGCGGACCCTGGTAGAGCAGAACACAGTGGCTGGCCGTGCTGCCGCGCCCGACCCGGCCGCGCAGCTGGTGCAGCTGAGCCAGGCCCAGGCGCTCCGGATTCTCGATCACCATCAGGCTGGCCCGGGGCACATCCACACCCACCTCGATCACCGTGGTGGCGATCAGCAGGTCGTATTCGCCGCGCTTGAAACGCTGCATCACGGCGGCCTTTTCAGCTGCTGGCAGGCGACCGTGAATCAGGCCGATGCTGAGCGCCGGCAGGGTCTCAAGGAGTTCTGCATGGGTGGCTTCCGCAGCCTGCGCCTGCAGGGTGTCGCTTTCCTCGATCAGGGTACACACCCAGTAGGCCTGCCGCCCATCATCGCAGGCGTGCGCGACGCGCTCGATCACCGTGTCGCGGCGTTGGTTGTCCACCAGCACGGTGGTGACCGGCTGGCGCCCCGGCGGCAGTTCATCGATCACCGAGCAGTCGAGATCGGCATAGGCCACCATCGACAGGGTGCGCGGGATCGGTGTCGCGGTCATCACCATCTGATGCGGGCGCCATTCGCGCGACTTTGCCTTGAGCTGCAGGCGCTGGTGGACCCCGAAGCGGTGCTGTTCATCGACGATGAGCAGGCCGAGGTGGGCAAAGCGGACGTCGTCCTGGAACAGGGCGTGGGTGCCGATGACCAGTTTCGCGACACCGCCCGCGATGCGTTCCAGAGCCCGCTGCCTCGTGCGTCCCTTGACGCGACCACTCAGCCAGGCGATTTCGACATCATCGTCGGCGAACCAGGCACCGAAGTTCGCCAGGTGCTGTTCGGCGAGGATTTCCGTCGGTGCCATGATGGCCACCTGGTAACCGGCGGCGATGGCCTGCACGGCGGCAGTCGCCGCCACAAGTGTCTTGCCGGAGCCGACGTCGCCCTGAACCAGCCGCAGCATTGGGCGCGGGCTGGCGAGATCCGCCGCGATTTCCTGCATGACGCGGTGCTGCGCCGCGGTCGGCCGGAAGGGCAGTCGCGCGAGAAAGCGCGTTACTTCAGTCGCCTCGGCCGGCATGGCGGGGGCAGAGCTGCTGCGCTCGCGCCGCCGCAGAGCCTGCAGTGATAAATGATGTGCCAGCAGTTCCTCCAGCGCTAGGCGCAGCTGTGCCGGGTGGGCGCCATCCTGCAACAGCCCCAGTGGCGCATCCGGCGGTGGAGCGTGCAGGTAGACGAGCGCCCCGGCGAGCGTGAACTCAAGGTCACAGACACCGTCGAGCAGGTCCGCAGGGGGTTGGCGCCGCAACAGGGCGAGAGCCTGCTTGCAGAGCTTGCGCCACTGCGGCTGGCCGATGCCCTCGGTAGTCGGGTAGATGGGTGTCAGGGTGGCCTCCGCGGGTGCCGCGGCCGCTGCCGCCAGCTGGTATTCGGGATGCACCAGTTCGAGCCCTTTGCGGCCCGGTCGCGCCTGACCGAAACAACGCAGCTGCGCGCCCGGCTTCAGTTGGTTGCGCTGTGCGGCGTTGAAGTGGAAAAAACGCAGGGCGAGCGTGCCGCTGCTGTCCTGCAGCATGGCCACCAGACTGCGGCGGCGGCCAATCGCTAGGTCGCAGACCTTGATGGTGCCCTGTACTACGGCTTCCTGACCCGGTTGCAGCGCCGCCACCGGTGTGATCCGGGTGCGGTCCTGGTAGCGCAGCGGCAGATGAAACAGCAGGTCTTCCACGCCGTGGATGCCGTAGTCCTGTAGCCGTGTCGCGAGCTTTGGGCCGACGCCGTGCAGCTCGGTGAGTTTGTGGGGTATCAGTGCCATGCTGGACCCGGTCTGTTTCTGTTTGCGTCGCGTGCCGGCTCACGTACTCTGAGAATCCCGCTATCGCAATCGCGCTATAGTGGAATAATATGATACCCGTTCAGGGTACAGCGGGTCAGGGAGAAGGTTTGCGGTGAGGCGTGAAGCGACACAGACGATTCTTTTCGTTGGCAGCGGCGATCTGGCGTCGAGAACGACATCGGCGCTCACGCAGCCGGCGCGCTGTATAGGGCTGTGTCGGCACCCCGACCGGCTGCCCGCAGGATTTGAGGGCGTAGCGGGCGATTATACCCGGGGCGAGGCGTTTGCAACGCTCGCTGCGCTGGCGCCGGATGTCGTTGTCCTGACGCTCAAGCCCGATGGGCGCGAAGCCGGCGCATACCGTCGCGGGTTTCTGGCGCCGGTACAGCAGCTGTTGGCTGCGCTCGGCGACCACCGTCCGCGGCGCCTGCTGTTTGTCTCGTCGACGCGCGTATATAGCGAAAGCGACGGCGACTGGGTGGACGAATCCGCGCCGGTGGCGACTGATGACTCGCCGGCGGGCATGATCGCCGCCGCCGAGCAGGCCCTGCTGGACTCCGGGCACCCCACCACGCTGCTGCGCTGTGCCGGCCTCTACGGCGGGGCCGGCGGCATGCTGCTGGAGCGCATCGCCCGCGGTGAACTGAGTCCCGCACAGCCCATCCACTACGCCAATCGTATACACCGGGATGATGCCGCGGGCTTCATTGCCTGGCTGATTGAGCGCGAGCAAAGCGGACACGCGCCGCTAGCCTGCTACAACCTGGTCGACGACCACCCTGCGCCGCAGCACGAGGTAGACCGCTGGCTGGCCACCGCCATGCGCGTCGCGATACCCGACAGTGCTGCGAAGGCCAGTTCAGGGGCGAGTCGCGGCCACAAGCGCGTGCGCAATGAGCGGCTCCGCGCGAGCGGCTACGCGCTTCAATATCCGGACTATCGCAGCGGTTATGCGGCCGCCCTGGCGCTGCGTGGTGATCCGGTGGCGAGCTGCTGATGCGATTGCTATGCATCCCGCGCCGGCTGCGACTCGCCGTATTCGCCGCTCTGGCGGTGTGGGGGGCGGTTGCACTGAGCGTCGCCCAGGACAGTGCGCCGCGCGATACAGGGCTGCTGCTGCAGATCGACGGCGCCATCGGGCCGGCGACCACGGACTACCTGGTCCGCGGTATCGAGCGCGCGGCGGAGGAACGCGCCGAGCTGGTGGTCCTGCAGATGGACACACCCGGCGGGCTCATGGCATCCACCCGGGAACTTATCAAGGCCATCCTGGCCTCCCCGGTACCCGTGGTCTCCTTCGTGGCCCCGCAGGGTGCAAGGGCCGCCAGCGCCGGTACCTACATTCTTTACGCCAGCCACGTCGCGGCCATGGCGCCCGCAACAACACTCGGTTCGGCGACCCCGGTGCAAATGGGCGGTCTGCCGGGCATGTCCTCCGATGAAGAAGAGGAAGGAGAAGACGGCGAAACGCAGCAAGCCCCTGGGACAGCCTCGGAGCGCAAGGTACTGGAGGACGCGGTCAGCCTGATCCGTTCACTGGCGGACCGCCACGGTCGCAACGCCGACTGGGCCGAGAAAGCGGTGCGCGATGCCGCCAATCTGGTGGCGTCGGAGGCCCTCGCCATGGACGTGATCGATGTCATGGCCGACAACACGGAGGATCTGCTCGGCCAGCTGCACGGCCGCGAGGTCAAGCTCGAGCGCGGCACCGCGACGCTGGACACTCGCGAGCTGCAGCTGGTGCGCGTCGACCCGGACTGGCGCACCGAATTGCTGTCGGTGATTACCGATCCGAACATCGCATTTTTTCTCATGCTCATCGGTTTCTACGGTATTATTTTCGAGCTCGCCAATCCGGGCAGCCTGGTCCCCGGAGTGATCGGGGCGACCTGTCTTATTCTGGCGCTCTATGCATTCCAGGTGCTGTCGGTGAACTATGCCGGGCTGGGGCTTATATTCCTCGGCATTGCGTTCATTGTCGGTGAGGCCTTCGCGCCCAGCTTCGGGGTCCTTGGCATCGGTGGCCTCGCCGCTTTCGTGACGGGTTCAATCATCCTTATGGACGGGACCAACCAGGCGGTTTCCCTGCCGGCGATTGGCGGTACCGCTGCGGTCGCCGCGGCGTTCCTGCTGTGGATGATGACCCGGCTGATGGGTTTTCGCCGCCGCCGCCCCGTGGTTGGTATGGAGGCTCTGCCGGGCCACGAAGCCCGCGCCCTGGACACCTTCAGCGTCGGTGTCGACAGTCACTATCACGGCCATGTGATGATGTCGGGCGAGCGCTGGGAGGCGCAGAGTGATTCACCGGTGCCTGCCGGCGTGCCGGTCCGCGTTCACCACGTTGAGGGACTGACGGCCCACGTGACTGCGGATGCTGAAACTGAATGAACAATCCCTCTAGCGATCGACAACGGGAGTTTTTACCATGCAACAGCTGATCCCCTATCTTGCGCCACTGCTGGTGCTGGTTTTCATTATCGCCGCCGCCATCCGCATTCTGCCGGAATACCAGCGCGGCGTGGTGTTCTTTCTCGGGCGCTTCCAGGGCGTCAAGGGGCCGGGTCTGATCATCATTATTCCCGGTGTGCAGCAGATGACCCGGGTCGATCTGCGCGTGATCACTCTGGACGTGCCCAGTCAGGACGTTATTTCCCAGGACAATGTCACCGTGCATGTAAACGCCGTGCTGTATTACCGGGTGGTCGACCCCGAACGCGCGATCATACGCGTCGAGGACTTCGGGTCAGCCACCAGCCAGCTGGCCCAGACCACTCTGCGCTCGGTGCTCGGCAAGCACGACCTGGACGAGATGTTGTCCGAGCGCGACAAGCTGAATTCGGATATCCAGACGATCATCGACGCCCAGACCGAGGAGTGGGGTATCAAGGTGGTCAACGTGGAGATCAAGC
>CAYFVJ010000085.1:0-10697 GCA_964346555.1 uncultured Alteromonadaceae bacterium
GTAGACTCACCGCCACCAGCTACATCCCGGGTCGCCTGTTTTCAGTCAACACCGCCACGGCTGCAGGGGTGAATAGGCTGTTCGCGCGCAATGAGCGCCTGGTCTGCTATTTCGACGGACCGCGGGGGCCCTTCGCGATGGTGCTGGTCGGCGCCATGATCGTGGCGGGAATTCAGACCGTCTGGGCGGGGCAGGTGGCCCCACCGCCGCGTCGGCAGGTAACGACGGATTACACGGCGCTACCCGCGCCTGTCAGCCTGCAGCGCGGCGAGGAAATGGGCCGCTTCATACTGGGTTCCACGGTTGTTCTCCTGTTTCCGCCGCGGGGGCCGCTCCTCGACCCGGCGTATGTGCCGGGCGCGGCAACGCGCATGGGTGAATCCCTGGGCACCTATGCCGAATCCAGTGAGGCAATGATGTGACGGTAGCTGGCCAGCCGCGGTGCCGGTATTGCGCCGGCGTCGACGGCTGCGAGCAGGGCGCAGCCGGGCTCGCTCTCATGGCGACAGTCACGAAATCTGCAGCGCCCCAGGTAGGGATGAAATTCCCGGAAGCCGGTCTCGACCGCGTGTCGGCCCAGGTGCCCCAGTCCGAACTCGCGAATACCCGGCGAGTCAATCAGCTGCCCGCCGTTTGGCAGGTGGAACAGCGACGATGTGGTGGTGGTATGGGTGCCTTTATCAGAACCTACAGACAGCGCACCCGTGCGCTGGGTCGATCCCGGCACCAGCGCGTTCAGCAGTGACGTCTTGCCGACACCTGACTGACCGACGAATACGCTGGTTCGATCGCGCAGTGCTGCGTCGAGTTGTGCAATCGGGTCGTGTATCGAGCAGCGCAGAATGCGATAGCCCAGTGGCGGGTAGATCTCGAGCAGCGCCTCGAGCGGGGCAGCGACGTCCGGATCCTGCAGGAGATCGCACTTGTTGACCACGATGAGTGGCGTCGCTCCGGTCGCCTGCGCAGCCACCAGGTAACGGTCGAGCAGGTTCGCGTGGGGCGCGGGCAACGGGGCAATCACTATCGCTATCTGGTCGATGTTCGCGGCGACGGCCTTCAGCCGGCCGTACGCATCGGGTCGCTGCAGCTCGCTATCGCGCGGTAATTTTGCCACGACAACCCCCAGGGGGTGACCGGCGCAGAACACGACGCGGTCGCCGGTCACCAGCCCGTCGAGGTTGGCACGCAGGTGACAGCGTATAACGCGGGCGGCATTCCTGTCGGATGCCTCGACATCAACCTGGTTGCCATAGTGGGCAACGATCCGGCCACGCCGCTCTGCTGCAGGAGTTTCGGGGTCAGATCCCGCAGGGAATTCATCGCGACAATCCGGGCCTGATCTCTGCGCCGCGCGGCGGGCGCGTTCGGCGCGAATCTTCTCGACGCGCCGGGCCTGCTGCCGGCTGAGTGTGCGTTTGGTCATGCCCGGCATTAGACAACGCACGCCCGGGCAAGTCGAGTAATTGCGGTTGCTCATGCTAAGCTCGCAGATATCTGGGTAGAGGGAGCCGGTGATGCGCGACGACAACCACCTGGTGTGGGTAGACATGGAAATGACCGGGCTGAATCCGGAGCGTGACCGGGTGATCGAGATCGCCAGTATTGTCACCGACAGCAGCCTCAACCTGCTCGCCGAGGGGCCGGTGATTGCCGTGCATCAGACGGCCGCGGTACTGGAGGCGATGGACGAGTGGAATACCACTCACCACACCCGCTCGGGACTCGTCGATCGGGTGACTGCCAGTGAATTCGATGAGGCCGCGGCCGCGCGCGAGACGCTGGCTTTTCTGTCGCAGTGGGTGGGTGAAAGTGTCTCACCCATGTGTGGCAATTCGATCTGCCAGGACCGGCGCTTCATGGCGCGCCACATGCCGGAACTCGAGGCCTTCTTCCACTACCGCAACCTCGACGTCAGCAGCGTGAAAATCCTGGTGCAGCGCTGGCGCCCGGATCTCGCGGCTGCGCTGAACAAGAAGTCCTCGCACGTCGCGCTCGAGGACATCCGTGACTCGATCGCGGAATTGCGCTTTTATCGCGATAACTTCCTGCAGCTGGAGGCACCCGTTATCGGTTGATGCGCAGCCTCGGCGCCGGTCCAGCCCGCGAGCCGCTCTTGCGCGCCGAAAGCGGCCTCAGCGGCCGTGTCGCGCGAGTGCCCAGGCCACGTGTTCGCGCACCAGCGCCGAGGGGTGCTCGCGGCGGCTTTCCAAGGCGTCGACGACGGCCTGCGCGGTGGGCGCGTTGCCGAGGGCCACGGCGAGGTTGCGCAGCCAGCGTTCGTGCCCGATCCGGCGCAGCGCCGATCCCTCGGTGCGCGCTTCGTAGGTGGCCTCGTCCCAGAGAAACAGCGATACCAGATCACAGTCGTCCAGTCCGTGTCGCGGCTGAAAGTCGGGGTCATCCACCGGTTGCGCAAACTTGTTCCAGGGGCACACCAACTGGCAATCATCACAACCGAAGATCCGGTTGCCCATGAGCGGACGCAGCTCGACGTCGATACTGCCCTTGTGCTCGATGGTCAGGTAGGAGATGCAGCGCCGCGCGTCGAGCTGAAAAGGGCCGGTAAAGGCGTTGGTCGGGCAGATATCCAGGCAGGCGCGGCAGGTCCCGCAGTGCTTGCTGCTGCGCGGCACATCCGCAGGCAGGGGCAGGTCGGTGTAGATCTCGCCGAGGAAAAACCAGGAACCGACCCGCTCGTTGATCAACATGGTGTTCTTGGCGATCCAGCCGAGGTCCGCGCGCTCAGCCAGGGCGCGTTCGAGCACGGGCGCGCTGTCGACGAAGGCGCGGTACTCGCCGCCACCGGCCTCATCGGCGATGCGCTTTGCCAGCTGCGCCAGCCGCTTGCGCAGGCGTTTGTGGTAGTCGCGACCCAGCGTGTAGCGCGAGATATAGGCGCGGTCCGGGGAGGCCAGCACCCGTACCGGGTCGGCGCCGTGGGGCAGATAGTCCATGCGCACCGAGATGACCCGGCAGGTGCCGGGTATCAGTTCCTCGGGACGCGAGCGTTTCGTGCCGTGACTGGCCATCCACTGCATGTCGCCGTGATAGCCAGCGTCCAGCCATTTCTGCAGATAGCCCTCGTGTTCAGAGAGGTCGATATCGCTGATCCCAAGCTGCGCAAAGCCGAGTTCAAGCGCCCAGTCACGAATGCGTGCCGCCAGTTCGCTTGCCTGTGTCTTGTCGATCGCGTGCGTCACCCGGTCATCCCCAAGTCGTTGTCGACCTGCGTATAATCGCAGACAAGGCGCGCTGGCGTCAGCTGCGCCCGCCAGGAGGATCGACATGCCATCGGATTTACTCTACACCGCTGCACAGACCCGGGCGCTGGACGCCGCAGCCATCGACACGGCCGGGATCCCGGGGCACGTACTTATGTCACGCGCCGCAGATGCGCTGTATCGGCAGCTGGTGGCGCAGTGGCCGGAGGCTACCCACGTGCACGTCCTGACCGGGCCCGGCAACAACGGCGGCGATGGCTGGTTGCTTGCCGAGCGGGTTCAGCGGCGCGGCGGCAAGGTGACAGTCTATCAGCTGGGTGACCCCGATCGCATGCGTGGCGATGCCGCCCGGGCGCGGCAGATGGCGCTGGAGCAGGCTGTGCCCTCACAGCCCTGGCGCTCGGGCTGTCTGCACGGCGCCGAGGGCGTCATCGTGGATGCGATGCTGGGCACGGGCCTGGGCGGTGACGTTCGCGGCGATGCCGCAGGCGCGATTGCCGAGGTCAACGCCAGTGATCTCCCGGTGCTGGCGGTGGATATACCGTCGGGCCTGTGTTCGGATAGTGGCCGCCGGCTCGGTGCGGCGGTGGTGGCGGATGTAACCGTCACGTTTATCGGCCGCAAGCGCGGCCTGTACACACTGGATGGTCCGGACTGCGCGGGAGAGTGTGTGTTCGACGCTCTCGACGTGCCGGTTAGCGTCTTTGCCCGGGTGCCACAGCGCGAGTGCTGGCAGCGACTCGATCCGTCCAGAGAGCTCGAGCAGCTTTCACCCCGGCCGGCAGCATCGCACAAGGGGCGCTACGGCCAGGTGCTCGTCGTCGGCGGCGAACACGGCATGGGCGGCGCGGTGCTGCTGGCGGCCGAGGCCGCGCTGCGCAGTGGCGCCGGGTTGGTGCGCGCGGCAACGCGACCGAAGCATGTGCCTGCACTGCTGTCGCGGACGCCGGAAGTCATGGCTGCGGGCGTGGACTCGAGACACGAGCTGGCACCCCTGCTGGAGACGGCCTCGGTGATTGTCGTCGGCCCCGGCCTGGGTAGCGGACCCTGGGGCCAGCAGCTGCTGTTGCAGGTGCTGGAAAGCGCGCAGCCACTCGTGGTGGATGCCGACGCCCTGAACCTGCTCGCGGCGGACGCTGCCCTGGCATCACGCCTGCCGTCGCACAGTGTCCTGACGCCGCACCCGGGTGAGGCCGGACGGCTGCTCGGGCAGGGCACCGCGGCGGTACAGGAGGATCGGTTCGCCGCGGCGCTGGCGCTGCGACAGCGCTACGCTGCCACGGTTCTGCTCAAGGGTAACGGCAGTCTTGTCGCCGGTGCAGACGACGACAACAGTCTGTGCCACCGCGGCAATCCGGGCATGGCCAGCGGTGGCATGGGTGACGTTCTGAGCGGCGTTATCGCGGGTCTCATGGCCCAGGGCCTGCCGGGCACCGCGGCTGCCCGCCTCGGTGCCTGCGTGCACGCTGTCGCCGCCGACACGGCGGCGGCCGCCGATGGCCAGCGCGGCCTGCTGGCATCGGACCTCATGCAGCCTCTGCGACGGCTGCTGGGATGAGCGTCTCTATAACCCCAGTCACGCTGCCCGATGAGACGGCAACCGTTGCGCTCGGCGCCCGGCTTGCCGGCGTCATGGCGCCCGGCATGCTGGTGTTTCTGCGGGGCGATCTCGGCGCCGGCAAGACCACCCTGTGCCGCGGCCTGGTGCAGGCCCTGGGTCACGCCGGTGCGGTCAAGAGCCCTACCTACACGCTGGTGGAGCCCTACGAGGAGACCAGCCCACCCCTGTACCACTTCGATCTCTACCGGGTCAGCGATCCCGCCGAGCTGGAGGATATCGGGCTGCGCGACTACCTCGACAGCCGGCATGTGTGTCTGGTGGAGTGGCCAGAGCGTGGCGATGGGGTTTTGCCCCCCGCGGACTTAATTATTACTATCAACTTAAAGGGTCTCGCTCGCGAGGCCAGCCTGGTGCCCGTCAGCCCGCGTGCTGAACAGGCACTTGCCGGTTTTAACAGCAGGCCAACCGGAGCAGTGACATAGATGCACAGCGCAATTGGCGCATTGCCGCTTCCCTGGCTGGTCCGGATCATCCTTCTGCTGTGCTGTTTGCTGTGGGCGCAGGCGCATGCCGCTACCGTGAAGGATGTCCGCCTCTGGCGTGCCCCGGATCATACGCGGATCGTTCTCGATCTCAGCGCACCGGCGCAGCACCGCGTTCTGGTGTTGCAGAATCCCGCGCGCATCGTGCTCGACGTCAGCGACACGGCGCTGCGCTCTGAAATTGCCGGCCTCGATCTCGAGGACACGCCGATCAGGCGCATTCGGTCGGGCATACGTGACGGCAGCGACCTGCGCATGGTTTTTGACCTGCGTGCCGCGGTGACGCCGCGCAGCTTTGCGCTGGAGGCCAATGCCAAGACCGGTGACCGGCTGGTCCTCGATCTGCATGACGCTGCGCCGCGCGATGATGCCCCCCCTGCCCGCGCCATCAGCGACGGCGACCGGCGCGATATCATCATAGCCATTGACGCCGGTCACGGCGGCGAGGATCCCGGCGCACTGGGGCCGGGCCGGCTGCGCGAGAAAGACGTGGTGCTCGCCATCGCCAGGGAACTCGGGGCGCTGTTCGAGCGCGATCGTGGCTTCGCGCCGACCCTGATCCGCAGCGGCGACTACTACGTCAGCCTCAAGGGACGCCGGGACCTGGCACGGGAGCGGCAGGCCGATCTCTTTGTGTCCATTCACGCGGACGCCTTTCATCGCCAGGAAGCCAATGGGGCGTCGGTGTATGCGCTATCGACGCGCGGCGCCACCAGCACCACGGCCAGCTATCTCGCCCAGCGCGAGAATGCCACCGACCTGGTGGGCGGTGTCCGCCTCGGCGACAAGGATGAAATGCTCGCTGGCGTCCTCGCCGATCTGTCCATGACGGCGACCCTCGATGCCAGCCTGAACATGGGAGGCAGCGTTCTCGGCGAGATGGACAACGTGGCCCGGCTGCACAAGCGCCAGGTCGAGCAGGCGGCGTTTGTGGTGCTGAAGTCGCCGGATATTCCATCCATCCTGGTCGAGACCGGATTTATCTCCAACCCCGGCGAGGCGCGCAAGCTGGCCGATCCCGCCTATCGGCGCCGTATGGCGCGGGCGATCCACCGCGGCATACGCAGCTGGTTCCTCAGTCATCCGCCGCCGGGCACGCTGCTGGCGTACGAGAAGCGCCGCGGCGGTCGCGAGTACCGGATTGCCCGCGGCGATACCCTGTCGGGCATCGCCGCGCGCTTCAACGTGTCCGTGAGCGATCTCAAGAGCTTTAACCAGCTGGCGGACAACCGCATCCTGGTGGGCCAGACGCTGAAAATTCCGGCGCTTTGAGCGGCTGCCTGGAGGAGTCCGCAATGCCATGCCTGTAATCAAGCAACTGTCGCCGCGCCTCGCCAACCAGATTGCCGCCGGCGAGGTGGTCGAGCGCCCCGCCTCCGTGATCAAGGAGCTGCTCGAAAACAGCCTGGATGCCGGGGCTGATCGCGTCGAGATCGAGGTCGAGGGCGCCGGCTCGCGTCTTGTTCGTGTCCGCGACAATGGCGCCGGCATGGACGCGGACGATCTGCCGCTGGCGCTGGCGCGCCACGCGACCAGCAAGATCGCTGACCTGGATGACCTCGAGGCGGTCGCGACGCTGGGTTTCCGCGGCGAGGCACTGGCGAGTATCGGCTCGATAGCGCGTCTGTCCCTGACCAGTAACGCGACAACGGAAGGTGCAGGTGTCTGCGCCTTTACCGAGGGCCGCGATATGGCGGTCAGCGTGAAGCCGGCGGCGCACCCGCAGGGTACCACCGTGGAGGTGCGCGATCTGTTCTTCAACACGCCGGCGCGGCGCAAATTTCTGCGCACTGACAAGACCGAGTTCGGTCATGTCGAGGAGGTGGTCAAGCGGCTGGCTCTGTCGCGTTTTGACGTCGGTTTCCAGCTGCGGCACAACGGCAAAACCGTGCACAGCCTGCGCAGCGCGGTCTCCGACGCAGAGCAGGCGCGGCGGGTCGCGGGCGTCTGCGGGCCCGCGTTCATGGAGCAGGCCGTGGGCATCGAGCGCGAGGTGCCGGGCCTGCGTGTCTGGGGCTGGGTCGGCCTGCCGACGTTCTCGCGCAGCCAGGCCGACCTGCAGTATTTCTATGTCAATGGACGCATTATCCGCGACCGGCTGATCGCCCACGCGGTGCGCCAGGCTTATCGCGATGTGCTCTATCACGGGCGGCATCCGGCGTTCGTGCTGTACCTGGAAATAGATCCGGCGCAGGTCGACGTCAACGTGCACCCGACCAAGCACGAGGTGCGTTTCCGACAGGGGCGCGATGTGCACAATTTCCTCTTCAGCACGCTGCACAATGCACTGGCGGAGATTCGCCCGGGTCATTCGGCAGCACCGACGGAGGCTGCGACGCTGCAGGCGGACCCGCAGGCACTCGCACAGGAGGTGCGCAGCGACGCGTCCATGACCCAGGGCAGGCTGGGTTTGTCCGCAAGGCCAACGGGGACTTTCGACGCGCACGGCGGGACGCCGCGCCAGTCCGCGGCCCAGCGTCGGAGTCTGGACCGCCTGTACGGATCGCCACCGTCGACACAGGTGGCGGAGCCAGCGTTTCACGACGATGGCGATGAGCTGCCCCCGCTGGGCTATGCGCTGGCGCAGCTCAAGGGCATCTATATCCTGGCGGAAAATGCCGACGGTCTGGTTCTGGTGGACATGCACGCCGCGCACGAGCGCATCACCTATGAGCGCCTGAAAACCGCGCGCGATGCCGATGGCATTCGCAGCCAGCCGCTGCTGGTCCCGCAGGGAGTGGCCGTCAGCCAGCGCGAGGCGGACCTTGCCGAGGCCTCGGCGGATTTCTTTGCGCGCCTCGGTTTCCGTGTCGAGCGCGGCGGCAGTGAATCGCTGGTGATTCGCGAGGTGCCTGTCAGTCTGAGCGATGCCGATGTCGCGCAGATGCTGCGCGATGTGCTTTCCGATCTCGGCGAGTACGGTACCTCCAGCCGCGTCACCGCCCACGAGGACGACATCCTGTCGACTATGGCCTGTCACGGCTCCGTTCGCGCCAACCGCCGTCTCAGTGTCCCCGAGATGAATGCACTGCTGCGCGACATGGAGGCCACTGAACGCTCGGGTCAGTGCAATCACGGCCGCCCGACCTGGACCCGTCTGTCTCTGGCGGAGCTGGATCGCCTGTTCCTGCGCGGTCGCTGACGGATGACGGGGCGGCGGCCACTGCTGCTGTGCATCATGGGGCCGACAGCCGCGGGCAAGACGTCGCTGGCCGAGTCGCTGGCGCGGCGATTGCCGGGCGAGCTGATCAGCGTGGATGCCACGCTGGTGTACCGGGGCCTGGATATCGGCGCGGCCAAGCCGACGACTCCGCACCACCTCGTGGACATCTGCAGTCCGGCAGAAACCTACTCGGCGGCGCGCTTTCTGAATGATCTGGCGCCGCTTCTCGAGGACTTGTCGGCTCGCGGTCAGATCCCGATCCTGGTGGGTGGCAGCATGCTGTATTTTCGCGCATTCCTGCACGGCCTGGCGTCGATGCCGCCGGCAGACCCGGCGGTGCGCGCGGCCATCGAGGCGGAGGCGGCGGCGCACGGCTGGCCTGCCCTGCACGCGCAGCTGGCCCGGGTCGACCCGCGTGCGGCGGCGCGGATTCACCCACGGCATTCCCAGCGTCTGTCCCGCGCGCTGGAGGTCTACCGCAGTTCGGGTGTCGCGCTCAGCGACTGGCACGCGGCGCCGACGCGGCCGCCACTGGCGTCTGCGTATCGCGTTGTGCAGGTTGCCCTGTGCCCCGCACGGCGCCAGTGCCTGCATCGACGTATCGCGACGCGATTCGACGCCATGCTCGCCGCCGGGCTGGTGGCAGAAGTCGCTGCGCTGCGTGCGCGGGGCGACCTGGATCCGCGGCTGCCGTCGATGCGCAGCGTCGGTTACCGGCAGATCTGGCAGTACCTCGAGGGCGACGGCGATCTGTCCTGGGCGCGCGAGCGCGCTATCGCTGCGACCCGCCAGCTCGCCAAGCGCCAGCTGACCTGGCTGCGCAAATGGCCTGATCTTCACTGGATCCACACCGACGCCCGTGGCGAGCCGCAAAACCATACATTTCCTGTGTCTTTTCCCGATAGAGAAAACGCGTCTGCATCCGATCTGCTCTTGAACTATCTTGCGTATGACCTCATGTAGTAACCTCGCTCGGCGAAAGTCGTTTATCGTTTTTTTTGGTCCGGTTTGGGCCCACAAGGAGAAAAGCCATGTCAAAAGGGCACACGCTACAAGACCCTTACCTGAACATCCTGCGCAAGGAGCGTGTTCCGGTCTCCATCTACCTGGTGAACGGCATAAAGCTGCAGGGCCAGATCGAGTCGTTCGACCAGTTCGTGGTCCTGCTGAAAAACACCGTCAGCCAGATGGTCTACAAGCACGCGATCTCAACGGTGGTGCCGGGCCGCGTCGTACGCCTGCCCATGCAGAACCCCCCCGAGGATGATGACGAAAGTTGATACCTGCCCGGCGGCGTACGGTCGCCGAATGTTTGCTGTCGTAGTGCAGAGAGGCGTTCGACATGTTCTTTGAGCGACCCGCGTCGGGCGAGGTTGCCGTACTCGTGCACATCGATTTCGGTCGCGGCAGTGAAGCCGAGGATCCGCGTGAGTTCGAGGAACTCGTGCTGTCGGCGGGTGGCGATCCCGTGGCGTACATTATGGCCACCCGTCAGGCACCGGACTCGCGTACCTTCGTCGGGGCGGGCAAGGGGGCCGAGATTTCCCGGGTGGGGCAGGAGCACGGGGCGCAGATTGTAATTTTCAACCACGATCTGAGTCCCAGCCAGGAGCGCAATCTGGAGCGGGAATTCGAGTGCCGTGTTCTCGACCGCACAGGATTGATCCTCGATATTTTTGCCCAGCGTGCGCGGACCCATGAAGGCAAGCTGCAGGTCGAGCTCGCGCAGCTGGACCATATGAGCACGCGGCTGGTCCGTGGCTGGACTCACCTGGAACGGCAGAAAGGCGGTATCGGCCTGCGCGGGCCGGGCGAGACACAGCTCGAAACCGACCGGCGGTTGCTGCGCGCCCGCATGAAGTCGATTCTCGGTCGCCTCGATAAAGTGCGCCGGCAGCGCGACCAGGGCAGGCGCTCCCGGCGTCGGGCGGAGGTCCCCACGGTGGCGCTGGTCGGCTACACCAACGCCGGCAAGTCGACGCTTTTCAATCGCTTGACGGCCTCCGGCGTATTTGTGGCAGACCAGCTCTTCGCCACTCTCGATCCGACCCTGCGCCGGCTGGAACTGGAGCACGCGGGAGCGGTGATCCTGGCCGATACGGTGGGCTTCATCTCGCACCTGCCGCACCGGCTGGTCGAGGCGTTCAAGGCCACGCTGGAAGAGACGCGCAGCGCCGATCTCCTGCTCAACGTCGTGGACGCGGCCAGCA
>CAYFVJ010000086.1:0-10670 GCA_964346555.1 uncultured Alteromonadaceae bacterium
GGCTGTGGGCTTCAGCCAGACCTCAGTGCGGCGCGCGATGCGGGGCGTCTAAGTGGTATTCTCAATGGCTGCGACTACGCTACGGCCGCGGCGCCTGCCCCGGACTTTCGCCAATTTCTAGAACTGGCACGACGCGACGTCCTGCGCTGGATCGCCCGCTCGCGCGAGGTGCAGGGCGCTCACGTCCTCGCGCTGCATCGGCTCGAGCGCCTCCTGGTGAATGCCCGGCGACCGCGCATGCTGCTCACTTCGGTCGGACGCCTCACGGACCAGAAGGTCGGACTGCTCTGCGCACGCCTGCCGGATGGTCGCCTGTGTCTGGACCACGCGCTGGATGAACTCGGCAACGACGGCCTCTGCGTAATGCTGGGCAGCGGAGACCCTGAACTGGAACTCGCAATAGCGGGTGTAGCGGCAGAACGCGACAATCTGCTGTTCCTGTGCGGCTACTCGGACACCCTGTCTGACCTGCTCTACAGCGCTGGCGATCTGTTCCTCATGCCGAGCACCTTCGAGCCCTGCGGCATCAGCCAGATGCTGGCCATGCGCGCGGGCCAGCCCTGTCTGGTGAACGCGGTCGGCGGGCTGGCAGACACCGTCGATGACGGCGTGACGGGCTTTGTTTTCAGTGCTTGTGACCGGACATCCGCGGAGCAGGCCTTGCTCAGGCGTCTGCGGCAGGCCCTGTATTGCCTGCGCCGCCAACCGGAAATGTACGCACAGCTGCGCGAGGCCGCCGCGGCGGTACGTTTCCCCTGGGAACATGCGGCAAGAGACTACGTCGAAAAGCTTTACCGCTTCGCCTGACCCCGCGCCTCAGTCGCGGGATGAAACGATGGGCCGCATCAGTTGCCTGTTACCCGGCTGAATCACCTTGAAGCCCGGAGGAGGTGCCGGCGTGGCGCCGGGTTGATGTCGCAGCGGACCGCGGTAAATCGTACGGGGCGGGGCAAGCGGCCAGACCGGGTAGCGCGACCCATGCACTACCACTGTTGGCGGCGCCGGGGTGCCGCGGGGCGCGGTGTAGCTGACAGCCGGGGCAGCGGAGTCGGCCCGCGCCGCCTCGCGCGCGCGCCGGGCCCTGGCCAGTCTGTCATTGCTGGCGCGCAGGGTCTCGAGACGCTCCTTCGCGTCGGCGGCAGCCTGGGGACTCACCGCAATATGCAGCACGTCTGTGGCAGTATCGGCCGCGGGGGGCTGGTCGCTGAAGACGACAACGCCTTGCGCATTCACCGAGCGATAGACGGTTGTCTCTGCCGCCATAGGCTGTGCCAGCATCGCCGACGCCAACAGCAACGACAATACGAGCCTGACGCCTGCCCACCCCGCATTCAACGCCGGGAGGCAGGCGGATCCACGGCAGGCGTGTTCAGCTGCCCGCGGGACGCTGCGCCTACTGGACCACCAGTTCCACACGTCGGTTCTGCGCGCGACCCTCGTCGCTGTCGTTGCTGGCCATCGGCTCCGACTCGCCCCTGCCAGACGAGCTCAGGCTGCTGCGGCTGACCCCTTTTGACACCAGGTAATCCACGACCGCGGCAGCGCGGCGCTCGGAGAGTTTCTGGTTATACTCATCGCTACCGCGGCTGTCGGTATGGCCGACAACATCCAGGTTGACCGCTTGACTATGCGACTTGATCACATCGACGGCGCGATCCAGGGCCGCCCTGGATGACCTGTCGAGTTCGGCGCTGTCAAACGCAAAGCCCAGACGATTGATCGTGAGCACCACCTCGTCTTTGACCGGACAACCGGTCTCGTCGACCTCTGCGCCCGCGGGGGTACCCGAGCACTGGTCCAGATAATCGGCGACACCGTCACCGTCGCTGTCCAGGGGGCAGCCGCGACTGTCGACATCGACACCGGCGGGCGTTCGCGGGCAGCGATCACGGTTGTCATCGATACCGTCGCCGTCACTGTCGACAGGCACGCTCTGCCGCGATGCGGGCGCTTCCTTGCCCTGTTCGCAGGTGAGCATCGACAGGCCGGTACCGATCGCCGCGCCCGGCAGCACACCGCTGCCGCCGGAGGATGCGCCACCGATAACACCACCGGCAGTTGCCAGGCCGACCACACAGCTCTCCATCTGCCGTTCACTCAGATTGGTGCAGGCCCCGAGCAGCGCCACCAGGGGCAGCAGCAGAGCCATTCTTGTCATTGTGACCATTGTCGATGCCTTCTTTACACCATCCTGCATACCAGTTCTCAATCCATTCCTGTAGTGCTAATAATGACGAATCTGAAGGCCACGTTGGAAACCTTTCCACCACCGTCCTGCGTCAGATGATACACCCTGCTGCGCTGTACCTCCACGGTGTCGCCCTCGCTTGCAGCCAGGCTGGCCATGTGAACAGTAACGCGGGCAGCAAAGCCCGCAGCCGCGCCCGCCGCTATTCCTCGAGGCCAAGGCGAGACAGATTCACCGTCGCAGCGTGAAATGCGGCCTGCGCGAGCTGAGCGGCACGATAGGCGTCAAAATACCGCACCCGGGCATCGGCGGCGGTTTCTTCGCGCACATTGACGAGGAAAAAGTCGCTGGCGCCCTGCCGGAACCGGCGCTGCTCAGCGCGTCGCATCGTCTCCGACTGCTGCACCTCCAGCGCCGCGAGCTGCATCAGGCGACGCGCGACGTTCAGTTCCAGCAGAATATTGCGCAGCTCCACCGCTATCTGATCTTCGACCTTGCGCCGCTGCTGCTCGAGCGCCTCCATCTGCGCCCGGGCCTGGGACAGACGTCCCCGCGCCTGGCGCTGTTCCAGGGGAACCGAAACAGTGAAGCCGACAATGGCGTCCCGGGTATCCCGGGAAGCGCCTCCCTCGCCGACACTGCCGAAGGGCTCGGCCAGCTCGAAGCTCAAGTCGACCCGCGGCAGAAGATTGTTCTCAGAGAGTTCGATCTTGCGCGCTGCGCGCTGCATGGCGGTCTCGAGGATATTGAGCTCGGGCCGTTTTGCCAGAATCGAGCCGACTTCAATCGCCGGCGCCTCGACGGGATCCGGCACATCCCTGACAATCTCGTCGGGGGGCAGGCGTTCGCGATCAGGCGTCCGCGGCTGGCCGTCGTCACCGCGGAAGAAAAATGCCAGGCGGTTCGCCGCGACACGGAAATCACGTTCGGCCTGCGTCACCAGCGTTTGCCGCCGCGTGATGTTCTGGCGATTTTCGGTCAGGAAAATCTTGGCGCGTCGGCCGCTGCGCACTTCGGTCTGCAGGGCGGTCTCGCGCTTTTCAGCAATTTCCAGAAGGTCGCGATAGACCTTCAACTGCTGCCCCATGGCAACCCAGTGCCAGTATGCCGCCAGCGCCCGCTGCTGGACACCAACGCGGGTCAGCAGCAGTTCGAGGTCGGCCTGCTCGAGCGCGAGTTCGCTGTCGGTCTCCGCAAAACGCCGCGCGTCGATATGCCTGTCACGCAGCAGGCTGAACAGGATGCCGACCTTGAGATCCCCGCCAGTGTTGGTGAAATACTGGTCTTCGTACACCGGCAGTATACCATCCGAGATGGAGTACTTGCTGTAGAGACTGGCCCCCAGCGCTCGCAGGTTTTTCCTGGCGCCACCTTCCAGCACAGTGCCATCGTAGAAGCCTGCGGCGCGATGGAAGCCGTCGGCAGAAAATACCAGGTCGAATGCCCCTCTGGCCTCGAGCACGCGACCGGCGGCCACCCGCCGCTGGGCCAGGCTCTCGAGAATCCCGGGGAAATGTTGCGCCGAGGCCGCGAGCACATCCCCCGGTTTCAGCGGCACCCGCGCGCCGTCCTGTGCCTGCGCCGCCGCACACATCGCCGCGCAAAGCACAAGCAGCGTCCTTCCGAACCGTTTCATCAGCCGCCCTCCGCGGCCTGTGCCTGTCCGTCTCCGGGGAAATTCGGCGGGAAGTTGTTCATGCGACGCCAGACCTCATAGCCGACTGACACCTCGTCCAGGAGTACCCAGCCACGCACTTTCGCGCCGAAACGCACGTAGCGGCGATCCGGCCAGACATGTTCATCATCTTTGTCCTGCTTCACCAGAACGCGGAAGCGCCCGTTGAGCTGCGCCGAGGCGTCGATCGCCACCACGCGACCGCCAAAGGTGCCCACCGCCTTTGACGGCCAGCCGCTCACCTGCACAACCGGCCAGCCCTCGAACTGCAGGCGCACTGGCGCTCCTTCGCGGACCAGCGATACATCGCGTCCATCCACAAACAGCTCGACAGCGCGCTCCACATCATCCGGAACAAAGGTCGCGACAACGTGCCCCGCCTTGACAAGCGTCGCGGTGTCGCCGGCGTTGACGCGCATAATGACGCCATTGCGCGGTGCCCGCACAATCTGCATAGACTGACGGGACAGGCGCACATCGACCCGACTCACCTCGGCGGATGCCGCCGCGACCTCCGAGCGCAGTTCCTCTATGCGGATACGGGCCTGTTCGAGATCGCGTCTTGCCGCGAGCCCCTCGTTGTACAACTCTTCTGTCCGCCGCCGGTCGATCTGAGCGATTTCCAGCGCGGTCTCTGCAGACGTGAGCTGTGCCACAACCTGGGAGCGCTCAGCCTTCAGGCGCTCGATCAGCTGCGGGTCATTGTCGACGATACGCACGATCGGGTCGCCTACTTTCACGTGGCTGCCATCGCGCACATACCATTCCTGGATCCTGCCCGGAACGAGCGCGTTGATTTCCTGCATGCGATCATTCGGATTGATAGCAGTCACGCTTCCCGTGCCCATCGCCGTCTGTACCCAGGGTACGTACAGCATGATGGGAGGCAGTGCGACGAGTACCAACCCGATCAACAATCCGACGCGGCGCATAACCCGCGGCAGGCGGATCGAGTTCAGCGTCGTGAACTTTGTGGCGTGATATTCGATGGATGACATCAGCCTGCCTGCCTGTTTGCGGACGCCTCGCCGCCGGCGTCACGCGGCAGCAGGCCGCCACCTTCTGTGGGTGCGCGCATTGCGGTCGTAGCGAGACCCTGATCGCGGCACATAGCGGCGTAATCAGCGTACAGCTGCTGGGACGCGGCGCCCAGATACAGATAATGCGTGAAACCGAAATCGGCCAGCTTGCTCGAGAAATACAGTACAGTCGTCTGCGCTTCGCCCTGCAGCAATGCCAGCGCGGCCATGAGGTCGGCCTCGGGTACTGCATCGAATGCCTGGCTGAGCACCAGCACACGCGGGCGGGCGATGATGGCCGAGGCCAGCGCCAGCTGCAGCGTCTCCGTGATGCCCAGCGGCCACCCGGTGGATGCGACCTCGGTATCCAGTCCATCGGGAAGCTGCGCAACCGTCGGGTACAGACCCACTGTGCGTATCACGGCTAGCGCGTCGACGTCTCTGTCGTCAGTCGCACTGAGATCCAGGAACTCGCGCAGACTGGACTCCACCACCGTCGGGCGATCGATCACAATGATTTCCTGACGAAGCTCAAACGCCCGCAGGGTCCGGATATCCTTGCCTGCCAGTGTGATGGTCCCACTCTCGGGACGCGCGTGGGATTTGAGCAACTCGATGACCAGACGCTGCACGGCGGGCCCCGAGGAATAGACACCGACGCGGGCACCTGCCGGTATTTCGCAGTGCAGCATTACCGACTGCCCGCCTTCACGGACGCGCGCCTCGAAAAACGACAGCGTCGGCGGACCCGACAGGCGCTGATGAGGGCCTACCGGCTGTTCCTGCTCCAGTTCGAGAAACAGGCTCAGCTCGTCGACGGCGGCGCACACATCGTAAAAATAGCTCAGGTAGATACCCAACTGCGACAGACCGACGAACACGACCGACAGAACCAGCTCTGCCGCCACCAGCTGCCCCAGAGACAGCTGCCCCTGTACAACCAGCCAACCCCCCAGACCGAGCAACACAGCGCTTGCCGCCGCGTAGATGAACATAAACGCCAGCGTCTGCGAAAAATGGTGACGAAAATGCGTCTGGTGCTGGTCGATATAGCGTCGCGTCATCTCATCGGTACGGGTCAGCACGGCATCGATATGGCGCTCACTCTTGTAGAAATCGTTGGAGCGGCCCACGTTCTCCAGCCATGCGGCGTGCGCATGCTTGCGATGGGATAGCTCGACGGAACTGCGAATCGCGCGGCGTCCCCAGATGACCCAGATCAGCCAGATCAGGAGCCCGATCATGACATTGAATGCCAGCAGGAGCGGGTGATATGAGGATACCAGCACAAATCCGACCACCGCCTGCAGCACGATGGTGAAGCCGCCCACCAGCAGGTCGGGCAGCTGCTTTACTATGATCATGATATCGAAATAGCGGTTGAACAGCGCACCCTTGCGGTTGTCCTCGAAGAAGGCATTGCGGGCATAAATGGCGCGCAGGGCAATCTCCGACACCATGCGCGAGTAGAAGCGCCGGCCAAAGATATCCATCAGGTGGATGCGCATGGCATTCAGGCCGCTGGCGAGGGCAAGCAGCAGAAACAGGCTGAGCGAAAGAACCACCAGTGGCGTTGTCAGGCCGATATTGGCAACGGTGTTGATCAACATCTGAACCGACAGCGGCGTCGCCAGAGACAGCAGCGAGATACCGATACCGTAGACTGCAGCCAGCCAGTAAAAGGAGGTTTCGGGGCCGAGAATGGTACGAAAGTAATGCCAGAGACCGGGGTGACCTGTCGTGCGGGCGGCGGAAGAATCAGTCATCTGGGGCTCGCATCACGTTGACAAGGCGTTAAGTATACGTGCAATAAATTGGACGGGATGACTTGCCTACCGGTCAGACAACATCCTCACTCGACAATAGCGGTGCCGCGTCGATATCTTCGGCATCCATCATCTCGGCAACGCGGGTCAGGGCTGCGACAACCTGATGCTGCTCCCATTGTGGAAGTGTATCAAAGCGCCTGCAGAACACGTCCTGTAAAGGCAGGGGCGCCTCGTGAAAGATCTTCTGGCCTGCTTCGGTGAGCTGCAGATTGACGCGGCGACGGTCCACCGCGCTGCGCTCGCGGGTCAGCAATCCGCGTTCCTCCAGGCGGTTGAGGATGGTGGTTACCGTGGCCTGGCTCAGGCTGACTGCACGCGCCACTTCACTCGCCGTGAGTCGACCCCGCCCGCCGACGGCGCGAATCACCACCATCTGTGGCACGGTAATGCCCACGGACTTGCCGAGCTTGCGCGAGTGCAGGCTGGTGGCCCGCATGATGCGCCGCAGTGCCACGAGGACGTCACTCTGTAGTTCTGGCATGGGAACGAGGTCCTGCTATTGTCTGTCCTGTGGGCCTGTGTCGGGCATCGGCTTGTCCGGCGCCAATGAGTCCCCCAGTGCTTGCCTGAGAGGCTCCAACCACTCGGCGTAATTGTGCCACTGTTCCCGAGCATGGCGATAGATGGGCTGGCGTACCTGCTCCGAGCTCGGCGTGCGCACCGCGCGCTCTGTTTCCCAGTAGCGCAGGCATTGTTCTTCGAAGGCCAGGCCGCAAAAATCCAGCATTCGTCGCACCTGGTCTTCGAGGTTCTCCAGCAGGTCCTCGTGGCGCACGCGCAGCACGAAGCCTGGCAACACGTCGTCCCAGTGCTGCATCAGGCGGACGTAGTCGCGGTAATAGCGGCCCATGCTCTCGAGACCGTAACTGAAATCCTGTCCTTCGCCGAAAAGCTGTTTATAGTTGCTGAAACAGCACGCCATTGCCTCGCGACGCGCATCGATGATCTTGGCGTTGGGCAGAATCAGCCGGATCAGTCCGATGTGCAGAAAATTATTCGGCATTTTGTCAATGAAAAATGGCGCATTCTGGCGGTATACCCGCGTATCCTGCATAAACTGCTCACCGAAACGGCGCAGGTAGCCCACATCGATCTCGCCGAGGTTGCGTGGGTAGCGCGCCTCTTCAGCGACACTCCGGCCGCGCAGCCGCTGGGCAAGACCGAGCACATTGTGCAGCTCCAGTGTACCGTCCACCTGTGAGTGCGACGCGAGTATCTGTTCCAGCAGCGTGGAACCGGCGCGTGGCATGCCGACAATAAAAATCGGATCGGGCGCCATACAGCCGGCATCGCCACGACTGGCAAAGAGCTCAGGCGTGCAGTGGGCGATCTGCGCGTCTACCATTGCCGTCGTGGCATCGGCGCTATAGCCGCTGCGCTCTGCCCTCAAGGCATTGCCGCGCGCATAGGACGCGAAGGATTCAGCATACTCGCCGCGGTCTTCCAATGCCTTGCCGGCAGCAAAGCTGAAGTGCACCCGGTCGTCGGCTGCTATCGCGGTATCCGTTTCACAGGCGCGCATGTGATCCAATTCGGCCTCGTCAAAGCGGTAGGTTTTGGTGTTGGCCAGGCTCCAGTAGGCGTCGCCGTAGTCCGGCCGCTCCCGTCCTGCCTGCCGGTAGTTGTCCACCGCACCATCGATGTCCCCCACCGCCTTGCGCGCATGCCCCAGCAGCAGCAGAGTACCTGCGCGGTCCCTGGCCTTCTGCAAACACTGTTCATACAGGGCAATACCCTCGTCAAAGCGGCCGAGGCCGGTGAGTGCGGTGGCCAGTGCGAGTTGAAATACCGGATTGCCCGGCTCCTGTTTATACAGAAACTGCGCCTGCTCCAGCGCCAGCTGGAACTTGCCTTTACGGTTGAGGATCTTCAGGTAATCAGCCCGCGCGCGCAGATTCTCCGGTTCGAACGCGACGCAGCTCTCCAGCAGAAATTCAGCATCATCGTAGATTTTCAGCCGCATGCCGATATCGGCGAGCAGACGCATGCCCTCGACGTGGTCGGGCTTGCCCTTCAGAAAATTCCGGCAGAGCTTCTCGGCCTTATACAGTTTGCCCTCGCCGATCAGGTCGGTCACGTGCAGCAGGTCTTTCGGCAGTGCTTCGAGGAATGCCAGTTGCTGGGCGGCAAAGCGTGCACGATTTTCCTCGCCAGCCTGGCGATACAGCCGCGTCAGGGCTTTCCAGCTCGCGTGCAGTCCCCGGTTGAGGTCTACCGCGCGGGCAAAGGCGCCGATGGCCTCGGCGGGCTTATTGCTGGCCACAAGCGCGTGGCCCTTCTCCTGAAAGGCACGAGCGTACTCGGGAGACTCTGCAATCAAAGCATCCAGGGTGGACAGCGCTGCCGGGTAGTCCCGTGCGTAGCGCTTTGCCACGGCCATGGTGTACAGCGTTTCGCACCGCGTTGCAGTATCGAGCTCGCCGGCGAGAAGCGCCTCCAGCGTCTCCTGCGCAGCGGCAAAACGTGCGGCGCCGATGAGCTGTCGCGCACGGCTCAGCTCATCGGCGGGGTCGGAGGTAGCGGGCTCGCTAGAAGCGGTAGTTGACACGCAGGCCGACTGTCCTGGGCCGGTTGGTCACCACTTTCGGCGTAAACTGTTGCGTATCCACATACACCTCGGCGTTTTCATCCGCGAGGTTATCCACGAACAGCTCGGTATTCCAGTCACCGCTGGTGACACCGAAGGCGGCATTCACCAGGAAGTAGTCACCCATCTCATAGCGGCCGCCGGGGACGCCCTCTTCACTCAGCAACTCGGTGCCCGGTGCAGCGCCTTCAAAGGTGCCGCCCTCGCGTTGGATGTTCAGGCCAGAGCCAGGCACCCGATACACACGCTGCAAGGTGTCCTCCTGGACAAAGGCATCGATCTTGAGTCCCGCCAGGCTTTCGCCGGTGTACACCACGGAGCCGGTCAGGTATCCGCGCAGATCCCCGAAGCTGGTCGCGTCGGTAAGATCAAAATCGTAGCGCGCCCGCAGGTTTGCGGAGAAATTCGCGGCGAATGGCAGTTCGCTGCCCTCCGGCGCGGCGATACCCTCGAGCTCAGGGTTGAGGTCGGTGATCTCGGTATCGAGCACACTGAAGGCGCCGCTGACGGTCAAGTTTTGCGTGGCGAGCCAGGTGAAGTCGCCGTCGATACCAGTAATTTCCGCTTCCCCCACGTTATCCACAAACCACAGAAAGCTGATGTTGGTGGGGTCGAAACGCGAGGTCTGCAGATCGGTGATTTCCGAGTAGTAGGCGGTGGCATTCAGGCGCAACTTCTGGTCGAAAAAGTCTCCCTTTACACCCAGCTCGAAGTTATCGAGATCGTCCGTATTGGAGTATATCGGAACCCGGAAATCCTCAAACGCGCCCGATGCTGCCCTGGCCGCATCTCCGCCCACGCGATTAGTTACCGGCGGGCGAAAACCCTGTGCGTAGGTGCCGAAAATCATAATATCCTCGGTCACATGCCAGTTGAGCGCAGCTCGCACGATAACGTCATCCACCTGCAATTCGCCGTCGCCGTCCAGGTCACTCACGTCGAGCTGCCCGCTCTGGATGGCGTCGAACTGTGCCTGCCCCCCGGCGTCGCCGAGAGCACCCTGTAATTCCTCGAGCGAGCCGCTACCCTGGGCAGCCAGCCGATCTGTCACGTTGACGGTGGTCGTGGCCCCCTCGTAGTTCTCGGTGATCTCATACCAGCGAGCGCCGAAGGAGGCGGTAAAATCGGGCGTGATGTCGAAATCGACCTGACCAAACACGGCAATCTGCTCCGTGGTCCGCGTCACATCGTTCACGAAACTGATCTCCGGGCCGAAGGGACCACCATTGGTGTTCTGACCATCCGTGGAACCGGCAACCAGTGTGCGCCCAAGATCCTGGAACTGTGGGCTGTCGGTGGAGGCGATCTTGAAGCGTCCAACGCTCTCGAGTTCGATCTCGTCGTAGAACAGGCCGGCAGTCACGCGCAGGCG
>CAYFVJ010000087.1:0-10579 GCA_964346555.1 uncultured Alteromonadaceae bacterium
TGACCGCCCTCGCCCAGGCTCTCCCGGAACTCACGCAGCAGTTCCTTCTGCTGCTTATCCAGATTGACCGGCGTTTCGACCACGGCGCGGCACAGCAGGTCACCGACGCCGCCACCGCGCACCGGCTGTACACCCTTGCCGCGCAAGCGAAACAGCTTGCCGGTCTGCGTTTCCGCCGGAATCTTGAGCTTGACGCGACCATCGAGCGTCGGCACCTCGAGTTCGCCGCCGAGCGCGGCGTCGACAAAGGTGATCGGCACTTCACAGTAAAGATTCCTGCCATCGCGCTCGAAGATCGGGTGGGCCTTCACCGACATCTGCACAAACAGATCGCCGGCGGGGCCGCCATCGGGTCCCGCCTCGCCCTCGCCGGAAAGGCGGATGCGATCGCCGGTATCGACACCCGGCGGCACCTTGACCGACAGCGTCTTGGTCTTCTCCACGCGACCCTGTCCGCGACATGCGGGACAGGGATCGGAGATAGTGGTACCGCGACCGCGGCAGGTCGGACAGGTCTGCTGCACCTGAAAGAACCCCTGTTGCATCCGCACCTGGCCAATGCCACCACAGGTGCCGCAGGTCGTCGGCGAGCTGCCCTTCTTCGCGCCGGAGCCATTGCAGGTGGTGCAGGCAGCGAGCGTCGGCACGCGAATGTCCACGGTCGTACCGCGCACGGCATCTTCCAGAGAAATATCCAGGGTATACCGCAAGTCAGACCCGCGCTGGGGACCGGCGCGTCCGCCGCGGCCGCCGCCGAAGATATCGCCGAATACATCACCGAAAATATCGCTGAAGTTACCGCCGCCAAAGCCACCGGCTCCCCCGCCCATGGACGGATCGACGCCAGCGTGACCGAACTGGTCGTAGGCCTCGCGCTTCTCGCGGTCCATGAGAATGTCGTAGGCCTCGGTAGCCTCCTTGAACTTGGTGTCAGCGTCGGGATCGTCCGGATTGCGGTCAGGATGGTACTTCATCGCAACCCGCCGGTAGGCTTTCTTGATGTCCTTGTCGTCGGCGCCCTTAGCGACGCCCAGTATTTCGTAGTAATCGCGTTTTGCCATGTGCTGTCCCGGGTAAAACCGTGTGCCCTGAAACGACTACGCGGGCACCTGTGTCCCGCGTGTCGAAGTCCCATTGGTCGCGCGGCCATCCGGCCAACGCGGCGCGAGAAGCCAGCTACTTCTTGTTGTCGTCGACTTCTTCGAACTCAGCGTCGACCGCGTCGTCCCCGGTCTTCTCGCCACTGGCCTCGGCGCCGTCAGCGTCGCCCTGGGCACCCTCGGCAGCAGAGGCCTGCGCCGCATACATTTTCTGTGCCACCGACCCCGTCGCTTCCGTCAGCTTGGTCGCGGCTGCCTCAATAGCGTCCTTGTCCTCACCTTTGAGCACTTCCTCCGCTTCGCTGATCGCTGACTCGATCGCTGCCTTTTCCTCATCTGTCGCATGTTCGCCGGCTTCTTCCAGCGTCTTGCGCGCTGCATTGACCAGACCTTCCGTCGTATTGCGGGCGGTGATCAGTTCCTCGAAGCGAGCATCGGCCTCGGCGTTCGCCTCGGCGTCCGACACCATCTTGTCGATCTCTTCTTCGGACAGGCCGCTGGACGCCGTGATGCGGATGGACTGCTCCTTGCCGGTTGCCTTGTCCTGGGCCGACACATTCAGGATGCCGTTGGCATCGAGGTCAAACGTCACCTCAATCTGCGGCGTGCCGCGCGCTGCCGGCGGTATATCTGCCAGGTCGAAACGCCCCAGGGACTTGTTCTGGGACGCCTGTTTGCGCTCTCCCTGCACAACATGAATCGTCACAGCCGTCTGGTTGTCTTCCGCCGTCGAGAACACCTGCGACTTCTTGGTCGGAATCGTGGTGTTTTTCTCGATCAGCGGTGTGGCCACGCCGCCCATGGTCTCGATACCCAGCGTCAGCGGGGTAACGTCCAGCAGCAACACATCCTTGACGTCGCCAGAAAGCACTGCCCCCTGCAACGCCGCGCCAACGGCTACCGCCTCATCCGGGTTGACGTCCTTGCGCGGGTCTTTGCCGAAGTAATCGGCAACCTGCTTCTGCACCATCGGCATGCGCGTCTGGCCACCGACCAGAATCACTTCATCAATATCACTGGGGCTGAGACCCGCATCCTTCAGGGCCACTTTTACCGGCTCCATGGAACGCGACACGAGCTCTTCTACCAGCGACTCCAGCTTGGAGCGCGACAGCTTCACCACCAGGTGCTTGGGCCCTGAGGCATCCGCCGTGATGTAGGGCAGGTTGACCTCGGTCTGCTGGGAACTGGACAGCTCGATCTTGGCTTTCTCCGCCGCCTCCTTCAGCCGCTGTAGCGCCAGCGGGTCATTGTGCAGATCGATACCGCTATCTTTCTTGAACTGCTCTGCCAGGTAATCAATAAGGCGCAGGTCGAAGTCCTCACCGCCGAGGAACGTATCACCATTCGTCGACAGCACCTCGAACTGGTGCTCGCCGTCGACCTCCGCAATCTCGATAATGGAGATATCGAAGGTACCGCCACCGAGGTCATACACGGCGACGGTGCGATCACCCTTGGCCTTGTCCATGCCATAGGCCAGCGCAGCCGCCGTGGGCTCGTTAATGATGCGCTTGACCTCAAGTCCGGCAATCTTGCCGGCATCCTTGGTAGCCTGTCGCTGTGAGTCATTGAAGTAGGCCGGGACAGTAATGACGGCTTCTGTCACCGACTCACCGAGAAACTCTTCCGCGGTGCGTTTCATCTTGCGCAGTACTTCAGCGGACACCTGGGGCGGAGCCATCTTCTCGCCCTTGGCTTCAACCCAGGCGTCGTCATTGTCGGCGGCAATGATCTTGTAGGGCACCATCTCGATGTCTTTCTGGACAACATCGTCCTTGAACTTGCGCCCGATCAAACGCTTGACCGCATACAATGTATTCTGGGGATTGGTTACTGCCTGCCGCTTGGCGCTCTGCCCCACCAGGATTTCACCGTCGTCTGTGTAGGCCACTATGGACGGCGTCGTGCGATCGCCTTCGGCATTCTCGATAACGCGGGCGTTGTCGCTATCCAGCACCGCCACGCAGGAATTGGTAGTACCGAGGTCTATACCGATAATCTTACTCATGATCTGTCTCCTCAAAGGGTCGCTCTGGCAACCCGTTCATTCATTCAAGTACTTGTTTATATTGGCCCGATCGTCAGCAATTCAAGGGCTTTTACTGCCTTTTTGCGGTGATCCTGCCAACGTGCCTGCCTTCTCAGGCGTGCTCGTCGAGCTTGCCCGCTGCGCCGGAGTCCTTGCTGACCATTACCATTGCCGGACGTACGAGACGCCCGTTTAGCGTATAGCCCTTCTGCATGACCGCAATGACTGTGTTTGGCTCCACATCCGGGCTCTCTACCTGGCTCATTGCCTGATGCAGTTGCGGATCAAAGGGCTCGCCCTGTGGATCAACCGCCTCGATGTTGTACTTCTGCAAGACATCGAGAAAGCTTTTGAGCGTCAGTTCGACCCCCTCGGCAATCGGCTTGATAACTTCGTCGTCGCCGCCGGCGGAATCGAGGGCGCGCTCAAGGTTGTCAACGACGGGAAGCAATTCGCCGGCAAAGCGCTCCAACGCATATTTGTGCGCCTTTTCCACGTCCTGTTCGGCCCGACGCTTGGCGTTTTGCGCCTCAGCCTGGGCACGCAATGCGGTATCCCGGGCCTTCGCGACTTCCTCCTGCAGGCGGGCGATCTCTTCTTCCGCAGACGGCTCCGTCGTATTTTCTGCCTGACTTCCCGCCGAGGAAGCTTCAGATGCGCGATCCGCGGCGCCGGCGGCTTCCCGAGACTCTGCCTCACCCGACTCCGGCCTTGCGCTTGCCTGCTCTGCCGCAGGCGCCTCGGCAGTACCCGGTTGCTTTTCGGTGTTGACTGCTGACTGATCTTTATCGGATTCGTTATCGGACACGGTTTTCTCCGTACTGGTCGCTCTGATGTAGGCTGCACCGCAGACCAAGTGGAACGCTTGAATGTGTCTACTGCGGCGCTTTCCTTGATTTTCCGAGATGTGGGGTCATGGTGGCGCTTTTCAAGGGTGAGCTGTAGCGTCAGGTCGGGCTCGGACTTGACCCGATGGCGACGTCTGTCGACAGTGCAGAGCTCAACATGCGCGAGGTGACGTCGACAATCGGAATTACGCGCTCATAGGCCATGCGGGTCGGCCCGATGACACCGAGCACGCCCAGCGCTTGTCGCCCATCGCCATAGGGCGCCGTGATGACACTGAAATCTCCGAATACCTCGTAACCGGCCTCCTCGCCGATAAAAATCTGCACTCCGTTGGCCCGGGTACAGCGTTCGAGCAGATGCAGCAGGTCCTTCTTGCGTTCAAAGATATCGAACAGTTCACGCAGTTTTTCCACATTTTCCGCACGTGCACTGTCCAGCAGCCGCGATTCTCCCGCCAGCATGTAGTCCTCATCAGCTTTTTCCTGCTGCAGAGCCTGGCTGGCAAGATCGAGCGTGGCACTCAGATAATCGTCGATACGACTGCGCGCGGCGCGCATCTCGTCGACAATGCAGCGCTTGACCGTCTCCAGCGCCTGCCCGGCGTAGCGCTGGTTCACCAGCCGCGCCGCCTCGCGCAGTTCCTGCTCAGTAAATGCCCGACGCGTGTGGATGATCCGGTTCTGCACCTCGCGCTGGTTGATCACCAGGATCACCAGCACGCGTTTATCGGACAGCGGTAGGAATTCCACCTGACGCAGCTGGTGTGTCTCCTGTCTGGGCACCGTCACGATACCTGCCTGGGCAGTAATCGCCGACAACAACTGCGAAGCCGACTGCACGAGATCCGTCGCCGTCTTGTCCGGGTTCAGTTCCCGGCGCATGGCAGCCACCGCGGCTTCGTCCAGTTCCCGAACCTGAAGCAGGCTGTCGACAAACAGCCGATAACCGAGCGCGGTGGGTATACGGCCGGATGACGTGTGCGGAGACTGCAGGAAGCCACGCTCCTCCAGGTCAGACAGGACATTGCGAATCGTAGCGGCGCTGACCGCAAGGCCCGCCTCTTCCTGCAGGGTCCGCGAGCCCACGGGTTGCCCATCACGGATGTGTCGCTCCACCAGCACCCTGAGCAGGGTCCTGGCACGATCGGAAATTGTCTCTTTCACTCATTACCTCAGCAGCCAGGATGGACCTCTTGTATCACAGACACCGCGGCCGTCAAAACCGCCGACCGCTGGCGCTGATGTTTAACGTGTGGATCAACTGCGGTATAACACGCTGTCGTCGGAGCCGGTGCCTATGCTTACACACCTGAATATCAGCAATTTTACGATTGTCGAGAATCTACAGATCGAGCTTGCCGGTGGCATGACCGCGATCACCGGGGAGACCGGAGCCGGCAAGTCCATCATGCTGGATGCCCTCGGCCTGTGCCTGGGCGATCGAGCCGAGCCCCGCAGCATCCGGCCGGGCGCTTCGCGGGCCGACATCACGGCCTGCTTTGACATCGCGGCAATCCCCGCGGCGCAGTCCTGGCTGCGGGCCCAGGATCTGTGGGAGTCACAGGAATGCATTCTGCGCCGCGTCATCAGCGCCGATCGCTCCCGTGCCTGGATCAACGGCAGGCCCGTGACGGTGCAGCAATGCGCCGAGCTTGGGCAGCAGCTGGTGGATATCCACAGCCAGCACGCCCACCAGTCACTGCTGCGCAAGCCTGTACAGCGCGCATTACTGGATGCCTACGCCGGCGCCGATGCGCTCGCGGCAACGGTAGCCGACGCGGCGCGTGCCTTTGCAGATACCGAGCAGCGGCTGCGCGCCCTGCGCGACATCGGCGAAGAAACCGCCTCGCGCCAGCAGCTCCTCAGCTACCAGGTGGAAGAGCTGGATGAGCTCTGCCTCGGCGACAGCGAGCTCGCGGAACTCGAAGCTGAACAGAAGGCCCTTGGCAACGCTGAGGAAGTGCTCGAGTCCGCCGGCGAGGCACTGGCGCTGTGCGACACGCTGGAGGATACCGCACAGCAGGCAGTGCAGCTCCTCGCGACAAGCGGACACAGCGGCAACCGTGTGGACAACGCCCGCGACATGCTGCAGGCCTCTGCCATCCAGTCGGCCGAGGCGCGCAGCGATCTGCAGGCCTACCTGGACAGCATCGATATCGACCCGCAGCGCCTGGCCGATGTGGAGAAGCGACTCGACCGGATCTACCGCGTTGCGCGCAAGCACCGGGTCAAGCCTGAGGAATTGCGCGGTCTTCACGACAGTCTGAAGACTGAGCTGGATACTCTGGCGGGCAGTGATGCCAGCCTTGTCGCGCTGGAGGAGGAGCTGGCAGCCAAACAATCCGCCTGGGACGACCAGGCGAAGAAGCTGGCAAAACTGCGGCAAAAAGGCGCAAAAAAGCTCAAGCGCGAAGCGACATCGCTACTCGAGACCCTGTCCATGGGCCAGTGCATGTTCGAGATCGCGCTGACGCCGCACCGGGACGAGACGCCGCGCCCGGGCGGCACAGAGGATGTCGAGTTCCTGATCAGCACGAACCCGGGTACCGCGCCCCAGCCTCTGGCGCGCATCGCCTCGGGCGGTGAGCTGTCGCGTATCAGCCTGGCTATACAGGTCGCGACGGCAGACGCCGGTAGCGTGCCGAGCATGGTATTCGACGAAGTGGATGTGGGTATCGGCGGCGCCATCGCCGAAGTCGTGGGAAGACTGCTACGCAGGCTATCAAGCGGCGCCCAGGTACTGTGCGTTACGCATCTGCCGCAGGTGGCTGCACAGGCGGATCATCAACTGCGGGTCAGCAAGGCCGGCGATCGCAGCGGCGTTACCACGGCGCTGACACAGCTGGATACCGACGGACGGGTAAGCGAACTGGCGCGAATGCTGGGAGGCCTCACGGTAACCGAACAGACGCTGGCGCATGCCCGGGAGATGCTGGCTGGCGCTGACACCTGAGGCAGCGACCGGTAAAGCGCCTCGCGTCAGCTCACTTCTTTTTGCGGCGCACGTAGAGGACCAGTGAGTGATCCACCAGGTCGTAGCCGTGATCCGCCGCGATCTGGGCCTGGCGCTCTTCAATCACGTCATCGTAAAACTCGATCACCTCGTTGGTGTCGACGCAGACCATGTGGTCGTGATGTTCCCCCTTGGCAAGCTCAAAGACCGAGTGACCGGTCTCGAAATTGTGGCGGGAGACCAGACCGGCGGACTCGAACTGGGTCAGCACACGATAGACGGTGGCGAGACCGACATCCTCGCCGGCATCCAGCAGCGCGCGATACACGTCCTCGGCGCTCATGTGCTGGTCGCTGCCCTCCGCGGCATCCAGCAGCTGCAGGATTTTTACCCGGGGTAGCGTGACCTTGAGCCCGGCATTGCGCAGTTCCTGATTTTCAGCAGACATGGTTGGGGTTCTCTGGTCAGGTCCGACCACGTATAGTGCCATTACGTGAATCGAGTTGGAAGTTCTGCTGTATGCGCGCGATCCTATTATTCCTGTCGCTGATATCCGTGACCGCCTGCGGCTTTATAGGCTTTCCCGGCGTCTACAAGATCAATGTCGAGCAGGGCAATATCGTGACCCAGGAGGATGTCGACAAGCTGGAACAGGGAATGACGCGACGCCAGGTGCGTTTCATCCTCGGCACGCCGCTGATAGAGGATACCTTCAACAGAGACCGCTGGGACTACCACTACGTGCTCAGGCGCGGTGACACCATCGTGAACAAGCGCGAGTTCAGCGTGTTTTTTGACGGTGACCGACTGAGCGGCGTCGCCGGCGACTATCAACCGACATGGGCACGCGACAGCGATCGCAACCCGGGTCAGAATGAAGATACAGAGGCAGAAACCGCTCAAGCCAACGCTGCCTGAGGCTCCTCAATCCCGCTCATCTCTGGCCCGTGCCGCCCGCGCCCGGCGCACCTCTTTGGGGTCGATCAACAGGGGACGGTAGATCTCTACCCGATCACCGTTTTTCAGCACCTGTGACGCGGGCACCGATTGCCCGAAAATACCGAGCGCGGAGCTCTCGTCAACGCTCAGATCGGGAAACTCGCCCTCTATCGCCGATTGTCTGACGGCCTCAAGCGCAGTTGTACCCGGCGCCACCTCGATCTGCAGGATGCACTGCCGCTCTGGCAGGGCGTAGGCGACCTCCACCGACAGGGTCTTTTCTTGAGCCGTATCGAGTTCCACTGCTCACTGCCTTTCGCCATTAACCGGCAACCGGCCTTATACCCCAGAACCATACGACAAGTATTGCGATCGGGGCAACACAGCGCAGCAGCAGCAGCCAGACCTGGAAAAATCCCTCGGACTCTCGGACCATCGCGTCGCGCAGCAGAGCCGTCTGCATACGCCAGCCAACAAAAACCGCGACCGATAGCGCACCGAGGGGCAACATGAAGCCGGCAGTCACGCGGTCCAGCAGGGGCAGCAGCCCGGCGAGTGGGGAAGTCTCGGCGAGCGACACGGCCACGGCGGCCCCCAGCAGCCAGATCAAGGCACCGACCAGCAGCGTTGCCGACGGGCGGCGCAGCCGGGTGAACTGGACCAGCGAGCTGACGCCTGGCTCCAGCAGTGCCACGGCAGAACCGAGCGCCGCGAGCGCAGTGAGCGAAAAAAACAGCGCACCGTAAATCTCTCCCTGCGCCAGATTGCCAAAGGCGTAGGGCACGCTGAGAAACAGCAGGCCGGGGCCAAGCGTGGGCTCCGTATGATTGGCAAAAACTACCGGGAAAATCGCAACACCGGCGGCGGCGGCAATCGCCGTATCGAAAATCGCTACTGCCACGATGGCACGCCCCAGGGGCACACGCGCCGGTGCGTAACCCCCGTACGCGATCCCGATGCCGACTCCGACCGACAGCGTGTAGAAGGCGTGACCGAGGGCCAGGAGCACGGACTCGGAGGTGAAATCAAGCCACTGTACGGAAAACAGGAAATCCCCAGCCGCCGCAATATCACCATTGGCGAGGGCAAAATCTACCAGCAGCCAGACAAGCACCATCAGTGTCGGTACCAGAAACCAGACAAATGGCTCGAGACCGCGGCGCACGCCACTGCCCACGATCAGCATAACCAGTGCCAGAAACGCCGTCTGCCAGCCCAGCATGCCCGGCCGATCCTGCAGCAGGTCCTGGAAGTGCGCACTTACCTGTCTGGAACTCACCGCCGCAAAATCCCCCGCCTGCATGGACCAGGCATAATGTAGCCCCCAGCCGGCGACAACGATGTAGTAGCCGAGGATAAGAATTCCTGTCACGCAGACGAAGCAGCCCCAGGTGGACCAGCTGCGCCCAAGCCGCGAGTGATCGGCCGCCCGGCAGAACGCCAAGACGGGAGAACCCCGGCCGTGACGTCCCAGCGCCACCTCGGCGATGAGCACGGGCACGCCGAGAAGAAACAAACAGATACAGTAGGCAACGATGAACGGCGCGCCACCGTTATCACCGACCAGGTAGGCGAAGCGCCACAGATTGCCAAACCCTGCGGCAGAAGCCGCCAGGGCAAAAACAAAGGTGGTCCGCGAGCGCCAGTAACCCATTGGATTGCTCAACTGCATGAACTGGTAACCGCCCTGCTCAACCCGCTAGTGCGATTTCGATGCGACGGGCACGGACCACGGACGAGAAAGCCGTTCCACCGTTCGGCGTTGTCCGTATAATGTGCGCTATGTCAAAAAAGAAACCCAAGACTGCCAGCAACGTCATTGTCCAGAACAAGCGCGCGCGCTTTGACTACGAATTGCTCGATACCTTCGAGGCCGGCGTCGCCCTGCAGGGCTGGGAGGTCAAGGCGCTGCGGGCAGGAAAGGGCCAGCTTACCGACTCCTACGTGCTGATGAAAGATGGCGAGGCATTCCTGCTCGGCTCACAGATCACGCCATTGGGCACTGTATCGACCCACTACGTCACCGACCCGACACGCACGCGCAAGCTGCTGCTGCACAGGAAGGAACTGGCGAAAATCCTTGCCGCAACGCAGCAGAGAGGACAGACCTGTGTGTGCACCCAGCTGTACTGGAAGGGCCAACTGGTGAAAGCGCGCATCGCGCTCGCCCGGGGCAAGCAATCCCACGACAAGCGCGACACCGAAAAAGACCGTGACTGGCAGCGCCAGAAGCAGCGCATCATGCGCGACGCCGTCAAGCAGTAGCAAGCGCGGCTCGACTGAGACGGCGAGTGCCGGCGAGCGCGTGCACTGGCGCACTGGGCGGCGGCGGTTACGGCCCTGAGCAGACCGGCGCCAGGACAGGTACAATGTGCGTTATCAGTTGAAATCGGAACCAACAGGAGACCAGCATGTCGACTACCCCGATCAAGAACAGCCTGAACACCCGGGATTCGCTTAGCGTCGACGACAAGACCTACGCCTACAATAGCCTGCCCGCCGCTTCGCGCCAGCTCGGCGACATATCGCGACTGCCCTATTCGCTGAAAGTGCTGTTAGAGAACCTGCTGCGCAACGAGGACGGGGTCACGGTAGAACCGTCACATTTTGACGCCATGGCAGCCTGGCTCGAAGACCGGCGCTCAACGACAGAAATACAGTTTCGCCCCGCACGCGTGCTCATGCAGGATTTCACGGGCGTGCCGGC
>CAYFVJ010000088.1:0-10455 GCA_964346555.1 uncultured Alteromonadaceae bacterium
GCCAGGGCGGGGCGGTCGGTACACGCTGTTGACCCATCCCTGGGGGCTCAGCGTACTGTCGGCCGCCCCCGACATCCATGCCGCCGATGGTCTCGACCTCCCGCGCTGGCGACCGGCCGGACGACGAAGCGCGTAATCTTGAGATCAGAGCGACATGGCGGCGGACCGCCCGCTGCGCTACAATCCCGCCTCCCGAGCCACGGCGGGCCCCCGCTCGCCGTGTAAGTGTCATGTGCAAATCCCGACCGCACAAAAAAAGCGCCACGCGGCGTAGAGTCATAGCGAGTGAATGATCTCAAGCACATACGCAACTTTTCCATCATCGCCCACATCGACCACGGTAAGTCGACGCTGGCTGACCGCTTTATTCAGCACTGTGGCGGCCTGAGCGATCGTGAAATGAGTGAGCAGGTGCTCGACTCCATGGACCTTGAGCGAGAGCGCGGTATCACCATTAAGGCCCAGAGCGTGACACTGGATTACGTGGCGCGCGATGGTCAGGTGTATCAGCTCAACTTCATCGATACGCCGGGCCACGTGGATTTTTCCTACGAGGTATCGCGCTCTCTGTACGCGTGTGAAGGTGCCCTGCTGGTGGTGGACGCTGGTCAGGGGGTGGAAGCGCAATCCGTGGCCAATTGCTACACCGCGATCGAACAGGGCCTCGAGGTACTGCCGGTCCTGAACAAGATGGATCTGCCGCAGGCGGACCCGGACAAGGTACGCCACGAGATAGAGGAGATCATCGGCATCGATGCCGCCGATGCCTGTCTGGTCAGCGCCAAGTCGGGCATGGGTATTGACGCTATGCTCGAGGAGCTTGTGGCGAAAGTGCCGCCACCCGAGGGTGATCGCGACGCTCCCCTGCAGGCGCTGATTATCGATTCCTGGTTCGACAACTACCTGGGCGTTGTGTCGCTGGTGCGAGTGAAACAGGGAACGCTGCGCAAGCGCGACAAGATTGTCATCAAGTCTACCGGTAAACAGCATCAGGTCGATGGAGTGGGAATTTTCGCGCCAAAGCGCAATGAGACGGGCTGCCTGCGCGCGGGTGAGGTGGGCTACGTCATCGCCGGTATCAAGGAAATCAACGGTGCGCCGGTTGGGGATACCCTGGTTCCGGCCCAGCACACCGACGTGCCGGCGCTACCCGGGTTCAAGAAAATCAGACCGCAGGTATACGCGGGAATCTTTACCGTTTCGAGCGATGATTATGAGGATTTTCGCGACGCGCTCGCCAAGCTGACCCTGAACGACGCTTCTCTCGACTATGAACCCGAGACCTCTGATGCGCTGGGCTTCGGATTCCGTTGTGGCTTTCTGGGCATGCTGCACATGGAAATCATCCAGGAGCGTCTGGAGCGGGAATATAATCTGGATCTGATCACGACCGCGCCCTCAGTTATCTACGAGGTGGTAACAAAATCCGGCGATCTCGTGAATATCGACAATCCCTCATCTCTCCCGGACATCGGCGATATCGAGGAGATGCGGGAGCCGATCGCCCGCTGCAGCATTTTAGTCCCGCAGGCCTACCTGGGTAATGTCATCACCCTTTGCGTCGAGAAGCGGGGTGAACAGATCGACATGCAGTTTCTCGGCTCGCAGGTATCGCTGAGCTACGATATACCCTTGGCGGAGGTGGTGCTGGACTTCTTCGACCGCTTGAAGTCCGTGAGCCGGGGCTATGCCTCGCTGGAGTATGCGTTTGATCGTTTCCAGTCGGCGAATCTTGCGCGTCTCGACGTGCTGATCAACGGTGAGCGGGTGGACGCGCTCGCGGTGATCGTGCATCGCGACCAAGTCCAGCACCGCGGCCGCATACTGACTGATAAGATGAAAGAACTGATTCCGCGCCAGATGTTCGATGTGGCAATCCAGGCTGCCGTGGGGGGGAAAATCGTTGCTCGGCAGACGGTCAAGGCGCTGCGCAAGAACGTGACGGCAAAATGTTATGGCGGCGACGTGACGCGCAAGCGCAAACTGATTGAAAAGCAAAAAGCGGGTAAAAAGCGCATGAAACAGGTTGGCCGCGTTGAAATTCCCCAGTCGGCGTTTCTCGCCGTCTTGCAGGTTGACTGACAGGGACGGAACCCGATGACCATAGATTTTCCCTTGATACTGGTTCTGGCGGTATTGTTTACCGGAGGCGTCTGGCTCCTGGACGCATTGCTGCTCGCACCGGCCCGGCGCAAGCAGGCCGGCGAGGGCGAGCTGTCCGAGCCTGTGCTGGTGGAGTACTCCAAGTCTTTCTTCCCCGTACTGTTCGTGGTTTTCGTCCTCCGCTCGTTCATTGTCGAGCCGTTCCAGATCCCGTCTTCATCCATGGTGCCGACGCTCGAGGTGGGCGATTATATTCTGGTGAACAAGTTCACCTACGGACTGCGCTTACCGGTCTTGCGCAACAAGTTCGTGGATGTCAACGAACCGGAGCGCGGCGACGTCATGGTCTTCTTTCCACCGCACATGAACAAGACGTACTATATAAAACGCGTGATCGGACTGCCGGGAGACAGCGTAACGCAGCGCAATCGGCGCCTGTACGTCAACGGCGAGCCGGTGCCGACAGAGCCATTGGCGGTAATTCCCGATGGGCGCGCCCGGTATCGGATCAGCCGTGCTGAATTTGGTGAGTCGGGGCACCTGCTGCAGGAAAATATCTCCCGACCCGATCGTGATTTTTCCGTGGTCGTACGCCCCGGCCACTATTTCATGATGGGCGACAACCGCGATAACAGCAGCGATAGCCGCGTCTGGGGACAGGTGTCAGAGGCCGATATCGTGGGCAAGGCTTTCGCCGTCTGGATGCATTGGGATTCACTCTTCAGCATACCCAGTTTCAGCCGTGTAGGCCTGATTCAGTAATGATAATGTCGAGTGTCGGCGTTAATGACGGATAAGGTGGTGTTGTCTATGCAAGTGCCGGGTTCTCAGCGTGGTATGTCTTTGCCGGGCATGCTGATCATCGCGCTCATGGTGGGCTTCTTCGTGATGGCCGCCATACGTATTGCGCCGTCTTACATAGAATACCTTACGGTCAAAGAGGTCGTTGGGCGTGTCGCCAGTGAATTCAACGTCGATGAAGACACCATTGCCGACGCCCGACGCAAGCTGGCGACTTCCCTGAACACCAACCAGGTCTACGATATCGACTACAAAGATATCGAGGTGTACCGGGAGGACGGCAGGACCTGGATTGACGCCCGCTACGAAGCGCGCGTGCCGATGCTCTGGCGCATCGACGCCGTGGTAAAGTTTGATGACTTGCTGTTCGAGGCGGGGCGCCCTGTAGAGGAATGAGCACGACAGCAGATCCCGGTGCCCTTGAGTCAGCAATCGGCTACCGGTTTTCCGAGCGCTCGCTGCTCTCCCAGGCGCTCGCTCATCGCAGCACCGGGCGTCGCAATAACGAGCGTCTCGAGTTCCTCGGTGACTCCATACTCAACCATCTGGTCGCCGAGCATCTCTACAGGAGCTTCCCGCGCGCCCGGGAAGGCGCCCTCAGCCGCATGCGTGCAGAGATGGTCAAGGGCGAGACGCTGGCGGCGGTAGCGCGCGAGCTGAGCCTTGGGGATTATCTGGCCCTCGGTCCGGGGGAAATGAAGAGTGGTGGCAGGCACCGGGATTCCATACTGGCCGACGCCCTCGAGGCCGTCACGGGCGCCATACTGGTCGATGGCGGGATCGACGCCTGTCGTCGCTGCGTACTCGCCATGCTCGGTGAGCGTCTGCAAAGTCTCAAGGATGTCGATCTCGACAAGGATCCAAAAACCCGCCTGCAGGAATTCCTGCAGGCGAGGGGCCTGCCACTGCCCGACTACGAGTTGCTGGATGTCGGCGGTAGCGACCACGAACAGGAATTCCGTGTCAGCTGCCGTCTGCTGAAGCCGCAATCCTCGGCAGAGGGCAGCGGGCGCAGCATCCGTCGCGCCGAGCAGGCGGCCGCGAGGAACGCCCTGGAGCGCTTGAGCCGTGGCTGACCTGGCAACGACCCGCTGTGGCCAGGTGGCTATTATCGGTCGACCAAACACCGGCAAGTCGACGCTCCTGAACTATCTGATAGGCCAGAAACTGAGCATCACCTCGCGCAAACCGCAGACGACGCGTCATCAGATCCTCGGTATCAAGAGCGGCGACGACTATCAGATCCTGTTCGTGGACACGCCGGGGATGCAAGTGGATGCCCCGCGCGCCATCAACCGCGTGATGAATCGTGCGGCCAGTTCCTCGCTGGTCGATGTCGACCTGATATTGATGGTGGTAGACCGCACGGCCTGGACGGAGAACGATGAGCGGGTGCTCAGTCATCTTACGGACACGCGCGCCCCGGTCATTCTGGTGGTGAACAAGGTCGATCTCCTGCGCGACAAGGCAGAGTTGTTGCCGCACCTCGAGAGCCTGGAGCGGAAAGCCGATTTTGCAGCCCTCGTGCCGCTCTCGGCCCTGCGCAAGCAGAATATCGAGGCACTCGAGCAGGAAATTGTCGGGCGCCTGCCCGAGCGCGAATTCCTGTTCCCGGAGGACCAGGTTACGGACAAAAGCATGCGCTTTCTGGCTGCGGAAATCGTGCGCGAGAAGATCATGCGGCAGCTTGGCGAAGAATTGCCCTATGCGACGGCCGTAGAGGTTGAAGAGTTTGTCGAGGACGCCGGTATTCTGCACATTGCCGCGCTCATACTGGTCGAGCGCCAGGGGCAGAAGCGGATTCTGATCGGCGCGGGCGGTGCCCGTCTGCGATCTATCGGCAGCGAGGCGCGTCGCGACATGGAAAAGCTGTTCGACAGCAAAGTCATGCTGCGTCTATGGGTCAAGATCAAGTCGGGCTGGTCCGATGACGACCGCGCCCTTAAAAGTCTGGGCTATGACGCGCGCCGCTGAAGCCCCGGTGGACTGAATGCGCGTCACCCTGCAGCCGGCCTATCTGCTCCACAGGCGGCCTTATCGCGACAGCAGCCAGCTGCTCGAGGTGCTGACGGCAGAATATGGCCGGCTCGGCCTGGTGGCCCGCGGGACCCGGCGCAGGTCCCGCGGCGGCTCCAGTGGATCACTGCTGCAGCCGTTTGCGCCGCTGCTGCTGTCGTTCACTGGCAGCGGTGAACTGAAGACCCTCACCGGCATTGAGACCGGTGGCGGTATTGCGCCGCTGCAGGGCGACGCACTCCTCAGTGGCTTCTACCTGAATGAACTGAGCGTGCGTCTGCTACACCGCGATGATCCCCAGCGCGATGTATTCGGCGCCTATGCACTGGCCCTGGCCGCGCTGGCGGACGGCAGCGCTATCGAGGAGGCGCTGCGCGCCTTTGAATTCAGCCTGCTGGAGGCACTTGGCTATCGGGTCGAGCTGGACGGCGATGCAAGCGGGGGAGTTGGCCTCGACGAGGGAATGTACTACCGGTTCAGCCCCGGCGTCGGACTCCTGCCGCAGAATGCTGTCGCCGACGCCGGCAGTGGACTTTACGCCGGTGCCGACCTGCGCGCGATTGCCCGCGGTGAGTACTCGGGATCGGCCGGCCGGGCGGCAAAGCGCTTGACACGTGCCGCTCTGGCTGACCTGCTCGGTGAGCGGCCCCTGCGCAGCCGCGAACTGTTCCGGCAACAGCGCCGGCGCGCCCGCAACGGCTGATATGCAGCTTCTGCTGCCGCCAGGCGTCAATACACTGCGCAGCGACGGCCACAACCGTTATACTCCTGCTCGCCAACTGCAGTGAAGGTCTGCGCACCATGCCCACATACCCGACTATCGAGAGTTGCATTGGCCAGACGCCTCTGGTCCGTCTGCAGCGTCTCCCGGGCCGCACCAGCAATACGCTGCTGGCAAAGCTCGAGGGCAACAACCCGGCGGGCTCGGTCAAGGACCGTCCGGCCCTCAGCATGATTGTCGAGGCGGAGGCGCGCGGCGAAATTCGCCCCGGCGACACGCTGATCGAGGCGACAAGCGGTAATACGGGGATCGCGCTGGCCATGGCGGCGGCAATCCGCGGTTACCGTCTGGTTCTCATTATGCCCGCGAGTGCCAGCAGCGAACGCAAGCAGGCCATGCAGGCCTATGGCGCTGAACTTATCCAGGTTTCGGCCGATGATGGCATGGAAGGCGCCCGCGACCTTGCCGAGGGCATGGCAGGCGAGGGGAAAGGGCGCATCCTCGATCAGTTCGCCAACCCGGACAACCCACTGGCGCACTACCATGGTACCGGTCCGGAACTCTGGCAGCAGACGGCGGGTGAAATTTCCCACCTGATCACATCCATGGGCACGACGGGGACGGCTATGGGCTGCTCTGCCTATTTAAAGGCGCAGAAGCCGGCGCTACAGATAATCGGCTTGCAGCCCGAGGATGGCGCCGCGATACCGGGGATCCGCCGCTGGCCGGAGGCTTACCTGCCGAAAATCTTCGAGGCGTCGAGGGTGGATCGCGTCATGGACATCTCGCAGGCGGAGTCCGAGGACACCATGCGCAGGCTTGCGGCCGAGGAAGGCATTTTCTGTGGCGTCTCTGCAGGTGGTTCGGTGGCAGGTGCTCTGCGTCTGTCGCGCGAAGTCGAGAATGCAACCATTGTGTCGATTATCTGCGATCGCGGCGATCGTTACCTTTCCACCGGCGTCTTCGCCCCGCGCGACTGAGCGATACCCGCCGTGGTCCAGGTCCGCGATCAGTACCATGTCACCAGCGACGGTCAGGTCGACGTCAGCGGCTGGCTGGCGCATCTGCCGCTGGCGCTTGAGTCGGTCGACCGCGACCGCATTGCCGCGGCAGCGCAGATAGCGAGCGAGGCGCGCGAGCGCCCGGGGCTCGACGCCAGCGACTGGAGCGTCCATTCCGACTGCCTGCTGGCCGGTGTCGAGACGGCGCAGATTCTGGCCGAGCTGCATGTCAGCGTGGATTGTCTATTGGCCGGCCTGCTTTACCGTGCCGTGCGCGAGGGGCGTCTGGAACTCTCCGCTGTGGTCGACCAGTGTGGTGTCGATACCGGTCGCCTGCTCGAGGGTGTTCTGCGCATGGCGGCGGTCAGCGACCTGCGCAACACCGGGGATATCCGTGTTCTCGGTCAGGCCGATGACCAGCGCGAGAATATCCGCAGGATGCTGGTGGCGATTGTCGACGATGTCCGCGTCGCCCTGATCAAGCTGGCGGAGCGGACCTGCGCAATTCGTGCGGTAAAAAACGATGCAGCGCGTCGCGAACCCATCGCGCGGGAGGTGTTCGACGTCTATGCGCCTCTGGCACATCGGCTGGGTATCGGCCATCTCAAGTGGGAGCTCGAGGATCTGTCATTCCGCTACACCCATCCGGATGCCTACGGCAAGATCGCGCGGCTGCTCGATGGCAAGCGTCGCGAGCGCGACCGCTTTATTCAGCAGGTGTCTTCCCAGCTCGATGTGGTGCTGCGCAAAGCCGATATCGACTTTGCCCTGTATGGCCGTGCCAAGCACATCTACAGCATCTGGCGCAAAATGCAGCGCAAGGGCATCGGTTTCTCGCAGGTCTACGATATCCGCGCAGTGCGCATCCTGGTGCCCGACATCAAGGACTGCTACGCGACCCTCGGGCTGGTGCACGGGCTCTGGCGCAATATTCCCAACGAATTCGACGACTATATCGCCAATCCCAAGGAGAACGGTTACCGGTCACTGCATACGGCGGTTATCGGGCCCGAGGGCAAGATTCTCGAGGTGCAGATACGCACCCGCGGTATGCATGAAGAGGCCGAACTGGGTGTCTGTGCACATTGGCGCTATAAGGGGTCCGACCGCGAGGCACGCCTGGGTAGCACCTACGAAGAGAAAATCGCCTGGCTGCGACAGGTTCTCGACTGGCACGAGGAAACCGGTGATGCCGGCAGCGTTGCCGAGGAGCTCAGGTTCAGCGTCGCCCAGGACAGAGTGTATGTGTTCACGCCCTCCGGCGATGTGGTTAACCTGGCCAGCGGTGCGACGCCGCTGGATTTTGCCTATCACGTACACACCGAGGTCGGCCACTGCTGCCGCGGCGCCAAGGTCGACGGCAGAATCGTGCCGCTGACCTACGAGCTCAAGACCGGAGAACGGGTGGAGATTCTGACCGCTAAACAGGGTCAGCCAAAGCGTGACTGGTTGCAGCCCGCTCTAGGCTATCTCAGAACCGGTCGCGCCCGCGCCAAGGTACTTCAGTGGTTTAAGAGCCAGGCGCGTGAAGAGAACATAGACGCTGGCAGGCATCTGCTGGAGCGCGAGTTCCGGCGTATGGCGCTGACCAGCGTCGACTACAAGCGCATCGCCGCGAAGGTTCAGTTGTCGACGGTCGACGATATGTACGCTGCCGTAGGTGCAGGTGATCTGTCGTCGTCGCAGGTGTTCAATGCGGCGGAGACCCTGATAGGTGACAAGCCCCAGCCCCAGCTGCGCGTAGCCCGTGCCAGCGAGCGCCGCCACGGGCGCGTCGAAGTGCAGGGTGTGGGCAATCTGCTCACGCACATGGCCGGCTGCTGCAAGCCGCTGCCGGGCGACAGCATTGTCGGGTTTATCACCCAGGGGCGCGGCGTCAGCGTCCATCGGGCCGACTGTCGGCACCTGGTAGAGCGCCAGGAGAATGCACCGGAACGAATTATTCAGGTGGACTGGGGTACAGACCCTGACGAACGCTTCGAGGTCGATATCGCTATCGAGGCCTACGACCGCCAGGGACTGCTGCGCGACATTACGGAAATGTTTGCCAGTGCGCGTATCAACGTGCTGGCCATCAATACCCTGTCCAATCGCCAGTCACATTCAGCGACCATGCGCCTGACCGTGGAAATTACTCATCTGGATTCGCTGTCCAGGCTGCTCGCTCGACTGAATCGACTGAAAAACGTGATATCCGCCGAGCGGATAAACAGCTGAGGGATGCACCTTGACCGATAGCCGATACGACCTCAACGATCTGCTGCGCATCATGCAGCGACTGCGAGACCCCGAGGGCGGCTGCCCCTGGGATCTGAAACAGGACTTTCAGAGTATAGTGCCGTCCACGATCGAGGAGTGCTATGAACTGGCGGAGGCCATCGAACAGGAGGATTACCCGCACGTTGCGGAAGAGTTGGGCGATGTGCTGTTCCAGGTCATTTTTTACGCGCAGCTGGGCAGCGAGTGCGAGCTGTTTGATTTTCACGCTATCGTGCACGGGCTCGCGGATAAACTGGTGCGGCGGCACCCCCATGTGTTCGTGCCGGGGGATCTGGAGCAGCGTGTCGATCCCGGCGCGATAGACGAAACCGACGTCAAGGCGCAGTGGGAGACCATCAAGCGCGAGGAGCGTCGTGCCCGCGACCAGCACCATGCCCTGGCGGATGTGCCGGTGGCATTGCCCGCAATGCAGCGTGCCCAGAAGCTGCAGAAGCGCGCCGCGCATGCGGGTTTTGACTGGCAGGACCAGGCCGGTGTGCTGGATAAGCTCAACGAGGAGATTGCGGAGCTGCGAGGCGCCCTGGGTGCCGGGAACACCGCAGGCATCGAGGACGAAGTGGGCGACGTCCTGTTTACCTGTGTGAACCTCGCGCGCTGGCTGCAGCTTGACGCAGAGCGCGCCCTGCGGCGCGCCTCGGGCAAATTTGAACGTCGATTTGCCGCGGTGGAAAAGCTCGCTAGCGCACGCGGCGAAACGCTGGCCTCACTCGATCCGCGTGAACTTGACACGCTCTGGCAGACCGCCAAAGCCGGCGGCTGAGACTTTGCGCGACCCTGATAAGGCCCCCTTGTACTCATTTACTCGCCTGTGTAAGGTGCCGGAGATCTAGCTGGGGCGCTGAATGCGGCGGTCCCAGGCCACTGTCGAGGTATTACTGCATGCGTTTGATTCTCCTTGGTGCCCCTGGCGCCGGAAAAGGCACACAGGCCCAGTTTATTACGGAGTATCTGGATATCCCGCAAATTTCCACCGGTGATATGCTGCGCGCGGCGGTCAAGGCACAGACGGAACTCGGGATGCGGGCGAAGGAAGTCATGGATTCCGGTGGCCTGGTGTCCGACGACATCATCATAGGCCTGGTGACAGAGCGTATCCAGCAGCCGGACTGCGCCGGGGGCTTTCTGTTCGATGGGTTCCCGCGCACGATTCCCCAGGCGCGTGCCCTGCTCGAGTCCGGCGTCGTCATTGACCACGTGGTGGAGATCGCCGTCGACGACGAGGCCATCGTCGGGCGCATGGCAGGACGCCGGGTGCACCCGGCGTCAGGTCGCATTTATCACATCGAGCACAACCCGCCGCAGGTTGCAGACCTCGACGATTTGACCGGTGAGGCATTGGTGGCGCGCGACGATGATCGCGAGGAAGTTGTGCGCAAGCGCCTTGCCGTCTACCACGAGCAGACGGCGCCCCTGGTGGATTTTTACCAGTCGCTCGAGGATGACGCCGCGCCCGCCTATCACCGCATTGAGGGGATGGCTGGAGTCGAGGAAACCCGCGACCGGATTTTTGCCGCGCTCGGTGTCGCCTAGGAT
>CAYFVJ010000089.1:0-10442 GCA_964346555.1 uncultured Alteromonadaceae bacterium
TCTTGTGTTGTTAATTTTTCACAAGCTTACACGGAATAAACCGTGTTGCAACCCGTTTGACCGGTCCGACTCGGTGTGTGGTCACTATCTCGTGAGACAGCCCAGCGGCGATCACGCCGCGCGAAGTTCCCGGACCCCGCTGTCACCTCCCAACAGCAGGAGATCCGCCGGCCGGTGGGCGAACAGGCCATTGCACACGACCCCGGTGATGTTGTTGATCGCTTCCTCCAGCGCCAGGGGTTGTGGAATGCTCAGACGGTGCACGTCGAGGATGATATTGCCGTTGTCTGTGACAAAATCCTTCCGGTAGACAGGCTCCCCACCGAGACGGACAAGAGCCCGCGCGACATGGCTGCGAGCCATCGGAACGACCTCCACCGGGAGTGGAAACCGGCCAAGTGTGTGCACCAGCTTACTGTCATCCGCTATGCAGATGAATTCGCCGGCGACTGCTGCGACAATCTTTTCACGCGTCAGCGCACCACCACCACCCTTGATCAGCTGCAACGCTGCATTTGCCTCATCCGCACCGTCGACATAAAAGTCCAGACGATCGACGCCGGTCAGCGACTGAACTGGTATACGATGCGATTTGAGGCGCTCTGATGAAGCTTCCGAACTGGCCACCGTGGCAGCAAAGCGACCGCGAAGTGGCGCCAGTAAATCGATGAAGCAGTTGGCGGTTGAGCCCGTGCCGATGCCGACTACCGTGTCCTTCTCCAGTCGTGGCTTGAGGTAATCGAGAGCCGCTTCGGCGACTGCCCGCTTCAATGTGTCCGTCTCCATGGCGTATCTCCCGCGCCGCTGCTTTTGTGAATCCGCGTAGCAGTGTACCGCGGCGCGCGGGGGTCGGCCCAATCGATCCCCGCGCCTCGCCGCTGCGTATGCACGATGTAAATGCCTGTCAGAGCGTCAGCGTGCTGCAAACGCAGGTCCGCTCCTTTACCATGCAGGCTTCGCAATGAGTGGATATCCATGCCCAAGAGCTATATAAAACGCATTCTCGATGCGCGCGTGTACGATGTGGCGCGCGAGACGCCTATAGACGAGGCCGCGCTGCTGTCTGCACGGCTGGGCAACCGCGTGTGGCTCAAGCGCGAAGACCTGCAGCCGGTGTTCTCTTTCAAGCTACGCGGCGCCCACAACAAGATGCAGCAGCTCAGCGAAGAGCAGCGCAGCCACGGTGTAGTTGCGGCATCCGCGGGCAATCATGCCCAGGGCCTGGCCATGGCTGCACAGCGCATGGGCGTGAAGGCGGTGATCGTCATGCCGCGCACGACACCACAGATCAAGGTGGATGCCGTGCGGGCACGGGGGGCAGAAGTCGTGCTACACGGCGATGCCTTCGACGAGGCGTCCGCGCATGCACAGGAACTGGTGGATAAGCAGGGTATGACCTATGTGCATCCCTTCGACGACCCGGACATAATTGCCGGCCAGGGCACGGTGGGCATGGAGATCGTGCGCCAGCATCAGTCGCCGCTGGATGCCCTGTTCGTACCCGTCGGTGGCGGTGGACTGCTCGCCGGCGTGGCGGCTTTCGTGAGCTATGTCTGGCCCCATACGCGGATCATTGGCGTCGAGCCGGCGGACGCCGCCTGCCTCAAGCTGGCCCTGCAGCGCGGTCGCCGCGACCGCCTGCCCGAAGTCGGACTGTTCGCTGACGGCTGCGCCGTGGCGCAGATCGGCAAGGAGCCGTTCCGGGTCGTCCGCGACATTGTCGACGATGTCATTACCGTGTCCACCGACGAGATGTGCGCGGCGATCAAGGAGGTGTTCGAGGATACTCGCGGCATTGCCGAGCCCGCGGGCGCTCTGGCGCTGGCCGGGCTGAAAAAGTACGTCGAGGAATCCGGCGTGCGCGACCAGCACCTGCTCGCCATAATCAGCGGCGCCAATACCAACTTTGACCGCCTGCGCTACATATCCGAACGCACGGAGATCGGCGAGCGCCGCGAGGCGATTATCAGCGTCACTATCCCGGAAAAGCCCGGCAGCTTCCGCGCCTTTTGCAGCGCCCTGGGCAGACGCAATATCACGGAATTCAACTACCGTTACGTCTCTGATCGCTTTGCCCGGGTCTTCGTCGGTCTATCAGTAGTCCCCGGCGGTGGAGATCTGCAGCAAGTGCTGGGCGATCTCAACCGCGAGGGCTACGACGCCGAGGACCTGACCGACAACGAGATGGCCAAGCTACACATCCGCTACATGGTGGGCGGGCGCGCACCGCACAACATGGATCCGGAGCGCATCTACCGTGTCGAGTTTCCCGAGCGGCCCGGCGCGCTGCTGAAATTCCTGTCGGCACTGGGTCAGCGCTGGAACATTTCGCTATTTCATTACCGCAACCACGGCGCCGCCTACGGACGCATCCTGGTGGGTATTCAAGTGCCGCCCGGACAGAAAGGGGCCATGCGCGAGGTGCTGGATGAGATCGGCTATCCCTATTGGGATGAGTCGGGGAATCCGGCGTATGAGCTTTATCTGGGGAATGGCTCGGAATAGCCGCGAACCTCTGCACTGATCCCGGCCCAGGCGCCGGTCTCACGTCCACTGAACACGCCAATTCGCCATCCATAGTGTTGCACCGGTCCCGGCCCGAGAGCCGGTCAGGCCCCCGCCGAACACGCCAATTCGCCATCCCTGGCGGCTCGGGCGCGGCCATCCTTGGCCGCGCACGGTTCGGCGAGGGCCTGACCGGCTCTCGGGCCTGACTGCGGAGGTGTGGGAAGGCTAGTGGTACCCGGGAGGAGAATCGAGGTTATGACATTACTTGCGCTTATCGAAGTATCGTATCTTGAACGCATGAGCGGGGCGGATGCCGCGGTGTTCAGAGATGGTCCCACACTGCGTGCGCCCACTGAATCTAGGCCGGGGAGGCGGGGGCGGCGCTCCAAAAGAAGCATGGCTAAAGGTCGAAAATCTTCCCCGGATTCATGATGCCCGCCGGGTCGAACACCCGCTTGATCTGCCGCATGATCTCGATCTCCGCCGATGAGCGGGAAAACGCCAGGTGGTCCTTCTTCAGCAGCCCCACGCCGTGTTCTGCCGACACGCTGCCGCCGTAGCGCTGAACGATCTCGAATACCCAGCGGCTGACCTCGCCACAGCGGGCCTGAAACTCAGACATCGGCATCCCGTCGGGCTTGAGGATGTTCAGGTGTACGTTGCCATCGCCGATGTGACCGAACCAGATAATCTCGAAGTCCGGGTAATTGGCGTTGACAACCTCCTCGACCTCCTCAAGGAAGGCAGGTACCTGTGACACGATGGTGGAAATATCGTTCTTGTAGGGCGTCCAGCGCGAGATGGTTTCCGAAATATCTTCGCGCAGCCGCCACAGGGTCCGGGCCTGCGCCACGCTCTGGCTGATGGTGCCATCCAGCACCCAGCCGTTTTCAACGGCGGACTCGAAAAGCGCCATCGCGCGTTCCAGGGCGGGCTCGTCGCCGCCGGCAAACTCCAGCAGCGCATAGTAGGGACAGGTGGTAGCGAACGGCCGCTGTAGACCCTGGTGTTCCAGCACTTTGGCCAGCGCCTCCTCGGAAAAAAACTCGAACGCATGCAGCTCCAGATCGGCGCGAAAGGCGTTCAGCACCCGCATGATCGCCGGCATATCGGGCGCACCGAGCACCATAACCGCGAGGTCGTCCGGCGGCTCGCGCAGGCTTATAAGCGCCTCGACAATTAGTCCCAGCGTTCCCTCAGAGCCGATCATCAGGTGACGCAGGTCGTAACCGGCATTGTTCTTGATCAGCCCGCGATTAAGATCGAGCAGTTCGCCCGTGCCGGTTACGACCTTCAGGCCCGCGACCCAGTCGCGGGTCATGCCGTGGCGGATGACCTTGATGCCCCCGGCGTTGGTCGCGATATTACCGCCAATCTGGCTGGAGCCGCTGGAGGCGAAGTCCACGGGATAGAACAGACCCTGCTCCTCGGCAAACGCCTGCAGCCGGCCGGTGACCACGCCGGCACCGCAGCGCACGGTGCGATCCACGGCGCAAAAATCGCTGATGGTGTCGAGGCGGTCGAGTGCAAGCACCAGTTCACCACGGGCAGCAACGGCGCCGGCGGACAGTCCGGTGCGCCCGCCCGAGGGCACGATGGCCAGCCCGCGCTCGGCCGCCAGGCGGACGATTGACTGCACTTCGTCGATACTGCCGGGGAGCACCACGGCCAGCGGCGCAGGGTCGATGGCGCGCGTCCAGTCGCGTCCGTAGTGCGCCAGTGACTCGGCATCACCGCGCAGGTGCGCCGGGCCGACGATGTTTTCCAACTCAATCTGTAGTGCTTTGTCCAGCGTGGTCACGCGTTACTCCCGCGAAAAATAAATGGGGGTATGATACCATTTCTGGATAGATCTACCGCTGTTTAGGTTATGTCGGGCGCCGAGGATGCATCGAGACACATGACAAGGAACTCTCTGGACAAAAAGAAAATTCGCTTTCTCCTGCTGGAGGGTGTGCATCCGTCAGCGGTGGAATCCCTGCACAAGAACGGCTACCACGTCATCGAGCAACACAAAAAAGCCCTGCCGACCGAGGAGCTGAAAGCTGCACTCAAGGGCGTGCATTTCCTCGGCATCCGTTCGCGCACCCAGCTCACCGACGAGGTGCTCGAACATGCGGACAGGCTGACCGCGATCGGCTGCTTTTGCATTGGAACCAATCAGGTTGACCTCGAAGCCGCCACCCGACGCGGCATTGCCGTGTTCAATGCGCCGTTTTCCAACACCCGCAGCGTGGCAGAGCTGGTGATCGCCCAGGCAATTCTGCTGTTGCGCGGTATACCGGCAAAAAATGCGGCGGCACACCGCGGTGAGTGGCAGAAGACGGCTCTCAACGCTTACGAGATTCGCGGCAAACGACTCGGTATCGTCGGCTACGGCAACATAGGGACTCAGCTTGGCGTCATCGCCGAAGGGCTGGGCATGCAGGTACAGTTTTACGATGTCGTCAACAAGCTGCCCATGGGCAATGCGCGCCAGGTCGCCAGCCTGTCGCAGCTCCTGAGCAGTTCCGACGTGGTTACACTGCACGTCCCCGAGACCGACACTACCCACATGATGATGGGGCACCAGCAGCTCGTGCAGATGCGACCGGGGGCAATACTGATCAACGCCTCCCGCGGCACGGTGGTGGACATCGACGCTCTGAGCGCGCGGCTGGAGGGCGGACATCTCGCCGGCGCGGCGATTGACGTGTTCCCGGTGGAACCGCGCTCCAACGAAGACGAGTTCGTGTCGCCTCTGCGCCGCTTCGACAACGTGATCCTCACACCGCATATCGGCGGCAGCACGGTGGAGGCCCAGGTAAATATCGGCATGGAGGTCGCCGCGAAGCTCGCCCTGTACAGCGACAACGGCACGACCACCTCGTCGGTGAATTTCCCCGAGGTCGCGCTGCCCCCGCACGAGGGCAGCCATCGCATACTGCACGTACACCACAACGTACCCGGCGTCATGAGCGACATCAACCGCGTCTTTTCGGAAATCAACCTCAACGTAAGTGCCCAGTTCCTGCAGACCAACGCGCAGATCGGTTACGTGGTGATGGATGTGGACACCGCCTCTTCGGACATCGCTCACGAGAAACTCAGCGCTATCGACAGCACCATCCGATGCCGGGTTCTTTACTGACAAGAACACGGGCGTGAAGGTCACTACAGGCCGTAGGGTGGATGTCCGCCGGGAAAGATAACAGCGAAAGTAGATCCCGGCGTCGGCGTACCTCCCGCCGGAGGCCCGCCTACTTTTTTTGCGCGCTCGCCTGATCCCTCACATGAGCGAATAAAAATCTAGCAATCGTATGTGTCTACACGCGATTGCGTAAATTTTGCATAGTAAACTCGGGTCGCACAGAGTGTAAGAGACGTTAGTGATAACATAGGATCACCTAGAAATACGGTCGATCTGTAACAATTTTATACACCTCTGTGTGTTGTTTATCGGAGAAAAAGAGGGGATTGATGTCATGTTGAAAAAGCATCGTCTTGCTGCGGCAATATCTGTCACTCTTGGATCGGGACTGACAATCCCGGCGCTTAATGCCCTTGCGCAGGAGCAACGCCTGATAGAAGAGGTTGTTGTCACCGGTTCTCGCATCACCCGCAATCCTGAAAACTATCTTGCCAGCATAACGATCGCGTCAGGAGACAGCATAGAGAAGCTTGGTACCTACAGCACGATCGATCTGCTGCAGCGACTACCGTCAGTAACCAATAGCGGCGGCGCGACCAATCGCAACAATTCCAATGGGGGCCGCGGCGCCAACTTCGTGGAGATACATAACCTGGGCTCAGAGCGTACGCTGGTTATGATGGATGGGCGTCGCTCAGTCAGCACCATTCGAGACTCAGCGGGTCTGGCGGTGGATTTGCAGTCTTTCCCCGTCAATCTCATTGATCGCGTTGAAGTATTGGCCGACGGCGCCTCGTCGGTCTATGGCTCAGATGCTGTTGCCGGTGTTGTCAACGTTATTACCAAGAAAGATTTCGAAGGATTCGAGCTCAGCGCGGGTACCGGTTCTCCCTCGGATCCCGGCGGTGAGTCTCAGAACGTTGGCTTCCTTTTCGGCAGCGGTGGCGCGCGCAGCCACTTTGTGCTGGCCGGCACATACACCGAGACGGAGAACGTCGACTTTCTTGACCGCGAGTGGTCCCGGATTCCCCTGCTGGGGCAGAATCGCGACGGCGATACCACACTCAATCTGATAGGCAGCGGTGTTCCGCCCGAGGGGCGGGTACCTGCCGCAGGTATTATTTTCAAGGAAGACCCCGCCACGGGAGCCAGCTTCCAGCCCTACGATACATTTGGTTTCAGCGGTCTGAACGGATCGGCTGGAGATGGCAGCATACAATCCATCCTCGACACCGGGCACCGCTTCAATTACAACGATCCGGGCGGTGACGGCGTCAGCCTGATCAATCCCGCACGCATTTTCAATGTAGCGGCACTGGGTGAAGTCGAACTGAACAACAGCTGGCAGGCTTTCGGTAGCATGCTGGCGCAACACCGCGAGGGGAGGCTGAACTTCACGCCCCTGCCTGTCGCGGGCGCTGCCGGCCGCTTCACAGACCTGATTCAGGTACCGATCGACCATCCCAACCTGCCGTCGGACGCGCGAAGCGTGATCCAGTCGGCACTGGGCCCGGATGCGGAGTCCTTCCAGCTCTTTTATCGGGGTCTCGACCTCGGCAACCGCAGGTTCGAGTACGATGCTGATACGCTGCAGGCCACGTTCGGCTTCCGCGGCGACCTGGAGTTTGCCGGCAGCACCTGGAATATCGACAGCTGGGGCACCTGGGGCCAGTCGCGGCTGTCGGAAGTCACCTTCGGGCAGCTCAACGTCGGTGCGCTCCAGATTGCCACCGACCCCGCCCGCTGCGCGGTGATCACGAACTGCCCGAAGAAACCCAACGGCGATCCGCTGTTCGACCCCTTCGGTCGCAGTCCGAAAACGCAGGCCGAGAAGGATTTCATCCTTTTCGAGGATCAGGAAAAGACGGAGTACGAAATGTGGCACCTGGCAGCCACGATCAGCAACCCCAGCGTGCTGGAATTGCCCGCCGGTGGCCTCGGCATCGCTGCCGGCATTGAATACAGGGAGGAATCCGGAAGCGTAACGCCCTCCGGCATTGTCGCGGATGGCAACAGTGGCGGCAACTTCGCCGAAGCGACGGACGGCGAGTACGATCTCTATGAGCTGTACGTCGAGAGCGACGTGCCGCTGCTCTCCGGGGCACCGCTCGCCGAGGAACTGAGTGTCCAGCTTGCCCTGCGCTTCTCGGACTACGGCGACTTTGATGAAACCACCTGGAAAGTAGGCGGACGCTGGCAGCCGGTACAGGCGATCGCGTTACGGGGGCAGCTATCGACGGGCTTCCGCGCCCCCAACGTGCTCGAGCTGTTCGGCGGCGACTCGGATTCTTTCAGCGGGGTAACCGATCCGTGCAATGCCGAAAACCAGGCGAGCAATCCGACAGTCGCCGCCAACTGTGCCGCCGAAGGTGTCCCCCCGGATTTTGTGCAGCCGGCGGCCCAGCTCAAGATCACTCAGGGCGGCAACTTCGAACTGGAGCCGGAGACCTCAGACAACCTGTCCATCGGGCTGGTATTCACGCCCGAGGTCTGGGGCAATCCTCGAGTCACCCTGGACTACTATGATGTGGAAATCGACAATGCGATCGGCACCCCGTCCGCCAGCAACGTCATCAATACCTGCTACGAAAGCGAGGGGCTTTCCGCACCGGAGTGTACGCGTATATCCCGCGGCCCCGGCGGCGATGTCGTCCGCTTTGAGCTTCTGCTTGAGAATCTGTCGACAGTAGAAACCTCCGGTATTGACGTGAATTCGGCCTTCTCCTGGAACACGGGGCTCGGGCTGGTGACGGCCGACTGGCTGCTGAACTGGCTCGATGAGTATGTCGAAACCACCGATACGGGTGTAGTCGAAGAGTTCCATGGCGAAGTTGCCTGCGACGTCTGCACATTCGCCGCGTTCCCCGAGTACAAGTCCACGCTGACTTTGGCTCTCGCCGGGAACAATTGGTCTACCTCCGTGGTGTGGCGCTACCTTCACGAAATGGACGTAGAGGACGAAATTGGTTTCGACAACGTGAACACATCAGTTGATGCCGTCAATTACTTCGATCTCTACGGCAGTTACACCTGGAAAAGTCTGGAGTTCGGGGTGAGCGTAGAGAACCTGGGGGATGAACAGCCCCCGTTTGTACCGGCAGTCTCTACAAACACGAGCCAGATTTACGACTTCCTCGGTCGCTTCTACAGCGCGCGCCTTACCTGGCGGATGTAGACAAGCAGCCCGAAGCTCAGCGTCTGCGGCGGCGGCTAAAAATAGGGCTCAATTGACTTTCGGGTCGAGCTCGCCGGCGTCGTAGGCGCGCTGCATTACCTCCAGCGAGTGAACCTTGATCCGATCGGCATTGCCGGCGGTTCCGAAGGCCTCGTAGCGCGCCGAGCAGATCGCCTTCATGGCCTGCGTGCTCTGCGCGAGCCACTTGCGCGGGTCGAACTCCGATGGGTTGTTGGCCAGAAAACGGCGCACGGCACCGGTCGAGGCCAGGCGCAGGTCCGTATCGACGTTGATCTTGCGCACCCCGTGGCGAATGCCCTCCTGGATCTGCTCCACCGGCACGCCGTAAGTTTCCGGAATATCACCCCCGAACTCGTTGATAATATCCAGCCACTCCCGGGGTACTGAAGACGAACCGTGCATTACCAGATGTGTATCGGGAATACGCGCGTTAATTTCGCGGATTCGGTCCATTGCCAGAATGTCGCCGGTCGGGGGCCGCGTGAACTTGTACGCGCCGTGGCTGGTGCCGCAAGCGATAGCCAGGGCATCGACGCCTGTGGCTGCCACAAAAGCCGCGGCCTCTTCGGGGTCAGTCAGCATCTGGTCATGGGTCAGGCTACCCTCCGCACCGATGCCGTCTTCCTCGCCTGCCTCACCGCTTTCCAACGATCCGAGGCAACCGAGCTCACCTTCGACCGATACACCGCAGGCGTGGGCCATCTCGACCGCGGTCCGGGTCACATTTACATTGTAGTTGTAGTCCATGGGCGTCTTGCCGTCTACGCCGAGCGAGCCATCCATCATCACCGAACTGAAACCGAGCTGTATCGAACGCTGGCACACGGCGGGAGACACGCCGTGATCCTGGTGAACAACGAGCGGAATGTGCGGGAATTCCTTCATGGCCGCGTCCATCAGGGCGCGCAGAAACGGCGCCCCGGCGTATTTTCGCGCCCCGGCGCTGGCCTGCATGATAACCGGCGAGTTGGTTTCGTTCGCGGCCTCCATAATAGCGCGGGTCTGCTCGAGGTTGTTGACGTTGAAAGCGGGCACGCCGTAGTCGTGCTCGGCGGCATGATCGAGTAACTGGCGCAAACTGATCAGGGCCATGCTGCTATCCTCTGCTGGCTGTCGTTGTGCGAAAGGTGCTGCAGGCGCATCAGCCTTCCCGGGCGCGCTGGGCGAGTATGGCAACGGCCGGCAGAGTCCTGCCTTCCACATATTCAAGAAAGGCACCACCGCCGGTGGATATATAAGAAACCTTATCGGCGATACCGTATTTGTCAATCGCCGCCAGCGTGTCACCGCCACCGGCGAGAGAAAAGGCCTCACTGTCGGCTATCGCGTCAGCGAGGGTCGCCGTACCGGTAGAGAAGGCATCAAACTCGAAAACGCCCACGGGGCCATTCCAGAGAATCGTGCCGGCGCCTGCCACCAATCGCGCAATCGCCTCCGCAGATTGCGGCCCGATATCCAGAATCATGTCCTCGTCCGACACGTCGTTCACCGCTTTGACCGTTGCGGGGGCACTGTCGTCAAACGCCGTGGCGGTGACGACGTCCACCGGCAGGGGCACCTGGGTCTGCTGCATCAACGCGGTAGCGGCATCCAGCAGATCGTGCTCGC
>CAYFVJ010000090.1:0-7221 GCA_964346555.1 uncultured Alteromonadaceae bacterium
CTGCAGCTGCAGCCACTGGTTCACTACCAGCGTTTCATGCGACCAGTCCTGGTAGAACTTGGCGAGCACGGACTCGCACAGGGCGTCATCGCCCTCCTCGGCCAGCACCCTCAGGGCGGCCAGGCGGTCCGTAAGATTGTCTGCCTCGCCAAGCTGCGTCTGAGCCAGGGAGACACCGGCATCAGCCCGCCTGGCGAGATAGGACAGGCAGGCATTGGCCAGCGCCCGCCGACCGATCTGCTCGCCCACCGGCGCATACGGCTCGCGCACGCGCAAACGCCGGTAGGTGTCGAGGAGTTGATCTTCCAGGGCTTGCGCTATCACCTCGCGGGCGTGTTCACGAGCCACGTGTATCGCCTCGACATCCGCGCCACCGGCGTGACTGGCCAGCTCTGCCAGGTAATTCTCTCCCGGTAATACAAGCATGGCAGCAGCGACCGCCGGCGCGAGCTGCTCATCGCGCAGCAGCCCTGCAAGCGCCTCCGGCAGCAGCGGGTCCAGCACCATCTCACGGCCCTCGCGACGCTGTAACTGCAGCTCGTCAAGCGCCTGCACCATCAGCTGCTGGCCGGCATCCCAGCGCGCAAACCCGTCGCCGTCGCGCATCATCAGCGCGCACAGGTTCTCACGGGAAAAATCGTACTCCAGGCGCACGGGTGCCGAGAACCCGCGCAGCAGTGACGGGACCGGCCGCTCGGGCACGTCGGTAAAAGTAAAAGTCTGTTCGGGTGCGTCTATCACCAGGACGCGGTGCGTATTGTCCGGAGACTCAGACTGCGCTGCCTCGCCCTGAAGCTGCAGCCGCAGGTTGCCCGCCTCGCCCAGCAGTCCCATGGCCAGCGGAATCACCAGCGGCTCTTTTTCCGGCTGGCCGGGCGTCGGCGGACAGGACTGAGACACATGGAGCGAGAAGGTGCGCGCCCCGGCATCGTATTCCCCCCTGACCGTCAACTCGGGCGTGCCCGCCTGGGAGTACCAGCGCCGGAAGCGGGTCAGGTCAACGCCCGAAGCATCCTCCATGGCGTCGACAAAATTATCGCAGGTGACCGCCTGGCCGTCGTGGCGCTCAAAATACAGGTCGGAGCCGGCACGGAAGCGCTCCGGGCCGAGCAGCGTATGGATCATGCGCACCACCGCCGCCCCCTTTTCGTACACGGTGAGCGTATAGAAATTGGAGATCTCAATAAACGAATCCGGGCGCACCGGATGCGCCATGGGGCCGGCATCCTCGGCGAACTGTGCCGTGCGCAGCAGCATCGCATCCTCGATGCGCTTGAGGTCGCGCGCGCCCTGGTCCGCGGAGAATTCGGCGTCGCGGAACACCGTGAAGCCTTCCTTGAGACTGAGCTGGAACCAGTCGCGGCAGGTGACCCGGTTTCCCGACCAGTTGTGGAAGTACTCGTGAGCCACCACGGATTCGACACGTTCGAAGCCGGTATCCGTGGTGGTCGCAGGGCTCGCGAGAATGCAGGACGTATTGAAGATGTTGAGGCTTTTGTTTTCCATCGCCCCCATGTTGAAATCGTCGACCGCGACAATATTGAAGATATCGAGGTCGTATTCGCGCCCGTAAACCTCCTCGTCCCAGCGCATGGCATTCTTCAGCGCCTGCATGGCGTGTCCGCACTTGCCGAGGTCTTTTTCCTCCACATAGATACGCAGCAATACGCTGCGCCCGTTCATCGTGGTGAAGGTGTCCTCGGTGTGCGCGAGATCCCCCGCCACCAGCGCGAACAGATAGGCGGGTTTGGGGAAGGGGTCCTCCCAGACCACCCGATGACGCTCGTCCACCAGGCCGGATTGCGCTGTGCGGTTGCCGTTGCTGAGCAGCACCGGGTAGCGATCGACATCGGCATCGATGGTCACGCTGAACACGGACATGATGTCGGGCCGGTCTAGGAAATAGGTGATCTTGCGGAATCCCTCCGCCTCGCACTGGGTGCAGAACATGGCTCGAGATTTGTACAGGCCTTCCAGCGCAGTGTTCTCCTGCGGCCGGATGCGCGTCGTGGTCTGCAGTTCAAAGGCCTCGGGCAGGTCCTTCAGGGTTAGCCCGGTGTCGTCGAGACGGTAGTCCCCGGGCGCGAGTGCCGCGCCGTCAAGCGCAATCGACAGCAGCTCGAGCTGCTCGCCGTGCAGGCGCAGCGTTGTAGCGGATGCCTGCGGACGCCGGACCAGGCGCAGGGTGGCGTGCACCAGGGCAAACTCCTCGTACAGTTCGAAGTGCAGCCGGGTTTCCGGAATCAGGTACTCGGGTGGCTGGTAGTCTTTGAGAAAGATGGCCTTGGGCTGGGCATCGCGCATGCGGGTCAGATCTCCGTAGTTGTGGTCAGTTCAAGGCGGTAGCCGCCATATTTGCGCATATTGATAACACCGGTATCGAACATCAGGTACTGCCCCTTGATGCCGAGCAGTGTGCCGCCGATGTCCGGCGTCTTGTCGAGATTGAATGACTTTACCTTGACCGGATACTCGAGTACCGGGTAGCGGATCGTCGTCTCGGCAGCGTCCGGCAGTGGCTGGATCGCTGCCAGGCCGTGCGCCGCCTGTAGCGTCTCGATGTCGGCGGCACACTCAGCCATCAATGCATCACGTGCCGCGGCGAGATCGAGCACGTCGCCGGGCCCCTTGAGCATGGCCTGCCAGTGGGTCTTGTCCGCCACGTGGCGGGCGAACAGAACCTCCACCAGCCCTGACTGCAGCCGGTTACTCACCCGGAAAACAGGCAGGGCCTGGGTGGCACCCTGGTCCATCCAGCGCGTGGGCACCTGGCTGCCGCGGGTAATCCCGACCTTGACGCCTGAGGTGTTGGCCAGATAAACGATGTGTTCAATCATGCAGTTGGCCTCACCCCACTCCGGTTCACGACAGGTGCCGGCGAAGAAATGGCAATTTTCCGGCCTCACGATACAGCTGTCGCAGCGCGCAAGACGCGTGAAACACGGGTAGCAGTAGCCCTGGCTGAAACTCTTCCGCGTTTTGCGGTCACAGTGAATACAGTGGATTTCACCGCGGAAGGACAGCTGCAGCTTGTGGCCGAGCCAGTCATTCAGCGGCATTTCGGCATCGCCAAGGGGTAGCCGGTACTCCACCGTCTCCGCCAGCCGCGTGCGCATCTTGCGCACACCGCCGATCGCCAGTGTGCTACTCATCGCCACGCGACCCGTCATCGTGCCAGCGCAAGGGTTCATCGCGCGAGGCGCCGAGCTGCGCTGTGCCACCCTTCCTTCCCCGATCGATAAAACCGACGCGTTGCTCCGGCGGTAGATTGCGCTCGCCCCAGGCAATGATAGCGCTCAGGCAGTGCTCGCGCTGTGCGGGCGTGACCTCGCGACCATCCGGCCATTTGCCGGTCTCGACGGCCAGTCTGAGACGCTCGTAGATCGCGGGCGTCAGACTGTCAACCAGCTTGTCGTACTCTTCCATGCTGTATCCGTGCGTAGCGGGCAAACCGGCGAATTATAGCGGCCGTAGTCAGGGTTTGCCGAACCGGACGGACGCCAGGCCGGCAGCGGCACCGAGACCAGCGCCGGCCACCAGACCGCCGACGTGTGCCGCGTTCGCGATCGCACCGAAGCCGAGCACTTCGATAACGCCGAACAGGCATACCAGCAGCCAACCGATCATCAACACCATCAGACCGGGTGGCGGCGCAAACTGCCAGCGCGGCTGCAGCTGCGGTCCCACCCAACTGAATCCGAGCAGACCGTAGACCACACCCGACATGCCGCCGAAGATGCTCGGCCCCCCGGCAACAAACTGACTGGTATTGGAAATCACGGCAACGACAAAAAACACCAGCAGCAGCCAGCGACTGCCGAGGGCGCTCTCGATGCGGTGTCCGAACTCCCAGGTCCACAGCGCATTGAACACGATATGCAGCCAGCTGAAGTGCAGAAAAACCGGCGTTATCAGCCGCCAGTATTCACCGTTCATGGCGGCAAAGGACGGGCCCGCGCGTCCCACGCTGAATGGCAGGTAGGTCAACCCGGATACCCAGCGCAGGGGCATATTGAAATACACCAGGAAAAAACCGGCAAAAGAGAGCAGCAACAGCGCCGCCGTTACCGGCACCGGCCGCAGGGCCGCGAGAAGATCCGCCATGCTTACTCCACCAGCGCGTTGCTCCAGTGCAGCTTGTCCCTGCAACTGGCATAGAAACTGTGTCCGAGCGGATGCAGCAGCGTCAGCCGCTCTGGCTTCTTGCGAATGACCACCGCGTCACCCGGGCGAGCTGTCATATTGACCTGACCGTCACAGGTCACCGGCGGATGGATGCGGTTGCGCGATAGGATATCCAGGCGGATCTCGCTGCTACCCTCGACGACAATAGGCCGGCTGCTGAGCGCGTGCGGGAACATCGGTACTAACACGATCGCGTCCAGCGAAGGATGCATGATCGGCCCCCCGCCGGACAGCGCGTACGCGGTGGAACCGGTGGGCGTCGACACGATCAGGCCATCGGCGCGCTGGCGATAGACAAACTCGCCATCGATGGACAACTCGAATTCGATCATCTGGGCAGACGTCCCCGAGTTAACCACCACATCGTTCAGCGCATCCCCATGCGCGACACTGCGATCCTCGCGCTGCACGGCCACGTCCAGCAGGAAGCGGTTCTCGTCGGCGTACTCGCCATCCAGCACGGTAGGCACCTGCTGCGCCAGTTCATCCGGGCTGATGTCCGTGAGAAAACCCAGGCGCCCGCGATTGATGCCGAGCACCGGAGTGTTATAGCGGGCCAGCGTCCGTGCAGCGCTCAACAGGCTGCCATCGCCGCCGATAACAATCACCAGGTCCGCGCGCTCGCCGATTTCGTCCCGGGAAAGCAGCGGGCAATCCTCGCTGGCGACAGCGCCCAGGCGGTCTTCCAGCATGACACTGATGCCGCGCTCGACCAGCAGCGAGATAATCTCGTCGACGACACCCTGCAGGCCCTCCTGGCGGCTGCGGCCGACAAGCCCGACGCGCTGAAATTTCTGTGGCATGCCCTGCTCCCCTGTTACCGCGGCCGAGTATACCTGCCATGGCGACCCGAACGCATGCTAACCGCCGACCCGGCGACGCGCGTGCTACCCTTGTACGTGCCATCCCTCCGGAAGACACAATGCAACCACTCGAGCAGCTTGAGCATCCCGTGGTAAGAGATCTGGCGTGGGCGGTTTTTTCCGAAGACCTGATCCTCGCCGGATCGCTGGGATCAGAAACACACCGCTTGCTGGCCTGCAATCTGTCTCGATTGACCCCCACACGCCTGGCCTGGCTGCAGGCGCTGGACCGCGCGCCGGGCCCGCTGCTCGCGCATGTTGAGGACAGCATCTGGCAACGCCTTGGCCTGTACTTCGAGTCCTTGTGGCATTTTTTCCTCGACAACGATGCCGAGGTAGACCTGCTGGCGCACAACCTGCCCGTCCGCGACGCCACGCGCACGCTGGGAGAATTTGACTGCCTTTACCGCTGCCGCGATAGCGGCGACATTGTGCACCTGGAGCTGGCCGTAAAATTCTACCTGCACACGGGCGGCGGCAATTCTGGCACCGGCGACGACCGCGCTGACTGGCTGGGCCCCGGTCGCCGCGATCGCCTGGACCGCAAGCTGGATCACCTTACCACGCACCAGACGCGTCTCGCCGGTCAACCCGCAGCGCAGCAGCTGTTACGAGATCGCGGTCTGGCGCCCGACCGGGTGGAGGTCGCCGTCAAGGGCCGGCTGTTTCAACGCAGCGATCGGCCTGCCCCGCCGCCCACCGGATTCAATCCCGCGCAATCGCTCCTCACCTGGTATCACGTCGATAAACTGGAACGGAGCGAGAGTGAAATTGAGAGCGAGTGCCAATCGCCCGGTTGGGTTATCCTGCCACGTCGACACTGGCTGGCGCCGCTTGCACCCGCTGCGCTCTGCAACATGCAAGATGCACCTTCGGGAAGTGCGGCGCTTCGGACCGCGTTGGGCTCGCGCTTCGCCGCCCGCAACGCACCACTTATGATTGCATCGCTGGACGAAGACTGCCGTGAACTGCGACGGTTTTTTGTCGCCCCAACCGGCTGGCCATGGTCGCCGATGTAAACCGCTGGTGCAGTTGTCAGCCGAGTCCGACGTTGTCCTTCTGCAGTACCTGTTCAGCGCGATAGCTCGAACGCACCATGACCCCGGACACCACCTCGAGAAAGCCACGCTCGAGCCCCCACTCGCGGTAACTGGCGAATTCCTCCGGCGTGACATAGCGATCGATCGGGTAGTGATGCGCGGTCGGCTGCAGGTACTGGCCAAACGTCACGATATCGACATTGGCTGCGCGCAGGTCATCCATTGCCTCGCAGATTTCGTCGTCGGTCTCGCCGAGGCCCAGCATGAGGCTGGTCTTGGTGAGCACATCAGGACGATGCGCCTTGGCGTGAGCCAGCACGGCGAGCGTCTGTTCGTAGCTGGCGCGGGGGTCGCGTACCGGATGGGTCAGGCGGCGCACGGTCTCCACGTTCTGGGCAAACACCTCGATGCCTGAATCGACCACCGTTTCCACGTCCCGCAACACACCGAGAAAGTCCGGCGTCAGGGCTTCGACCGCGGTATCGGGATTCAGCGCTTTGACCTTGCGCACGCATTCGGCATAGTGCCCGGCCCCGCCGTCCGCCAGATCGTCGCGGTTAACCGATGTCAGCACGACATATTTGAGGCCCATGAGCTGAACCGAGCGCGCAGTCTTGTCGGCCTCGTCCTGATCCAGCCAGCCGCGCGGATTACCCGTATTTACGGCGCAGAACCGGCAGGCGCGGGTGCACACATCCCCCATCAACATGATGGTCGCGGTACCCGCGCTCCAACATTCGCTCATGTTAGGGCATTTGGCTTCTTCGCAGACAGTCGCCAAGCCGTGCTCATGCACAATGCCCTTGACCCGTTCGTATACCGGGCCGCCGTGTACGCGCGCCCGCAGCCACTTCGGCTTGGCCAGTCGCTGGGACTGGGTCGTCGACGCCTTGATGCCGTCCTTGATAACCCGCATACCGCGTGGATTGACGAACTTTTCCCCGCTGCTGACATTCACTGCGGGGATCAGGGTTGCCTCGCTCATACTAGCTCCCGTTGCGTGGCTTTAACCCGGATTATATCGGAAACTGCGCGGCTCTACAGTCGTTGCCGCCTTAACCCAGTCGCTCACAGACCTCGCGGTAAAGCTGCAGATCCTGTTGATTGACGGTTTCCAGGCGCGCGTAGAGTTC
>CAYFVJ010000090.1:7321-10373 GCA_964346555.1 uncultured Alteromonadaceae bacterium
GCTCACCGATCTGCTCAAGCCCGCTGAAACGCTCACCGCGGAGATGACTGTTACTGACGTTGCAGATAAGATTCTTTTATCGGACAACATTAAGTTTCTATCACTGCCGATAGTCGATACCTGCGGCAACCCACTGGGCATGGTCAGCCGCTATCAGCTACAGGACATCTTCCTGCAACGCTATGGTCGTGATCTCTGGGGGCGTCGGGCAGTGTCCCATGTGATGAACACCAGCCCCCTGCTGGTCCCCCTTGGACTGAGTATCGAAGAAGCGGCTGACCGGGTCACAAGCCGCGTACAGTACCCGATCACCGAGGACTTCATTTTCGTTGACGACCAGGGCCGATATCAAGGTATCGGGATCGTGCTGGACCTGCTTGAAGCTATGTCGGAGGATCTGGGGCGGAACCGACGGGCACTAATGCGAGCCCAGCGTATCGCAGGGTTGGCAAGTTGGGAATGGAGCGCCCGGAGCGGAACACTGATGTGGTCGTCACAGTTGAACGACCTGCTGAAAATCGACGGGATAGTGGCCGAGGCGCCAACCACTGTAATCATTGACGCGTTTGATCCCGACTCGCAAATTGCACTTCGGGAGTTCTTTTCAGCAAAAACTGACCATCCGCCACAGACGCTCGAATTGCAAACTCAGGAAAGCGAATGGGGTCGACGCTTTCTCGAATTCCACGGTGAGCACTTCGTGGATTCAGAAACCGGCGATCACCGAGCCGTTGGCACATTGCGCGATATCACCCAGCGCCGTCTCATTGAGGAACGTCTGGCACGTATGGCGAACTTCGATCACCTGACGAGCTTGCCCAACCGGTACCTTTTCCAGGACAGACTGCAGCATGCTCTTGCCCAGTCCAACCGTAGCGGCAATCAGGTCGCCCTGCTTTTTCTTGACATTGACCGCTTTAAGTGGATCAACGATGCGCTCGGGCACGCGGCGGGAGATCGGCTTCTGCAGCAGGTTGCACAGCGGCTCTCCTGCAACCTGCGTAAGTCAGATACGGTAGCTAGACTGGGTGGGGACGAGTTTACTGTCATTCTCGAGAATCTCGAGCACAGCGCACAGGTGCACCATATCACAAGGCAGATTCTAAAAGCCTTCAACGAGAAATTCACACTGGGTGATCGCGGGATCTCGGTGTCAACAAGCATCGGCATCGCAATTTACCCTAACGACGCAGACAACCTCGAGACCCTGATGACGTGCGCTGACTCGGCGATGTATCAGGCAAAGGAGCAAGGGCGAGACGGCTATCAGTTTTATACTGCGGAGCTCAACCAACTGGCTGAAAGACGTTTTCAACTGGAGCACGGCCTGCGCAGCGCGCTGGAGCAAAACGAGTTCGAGCTCTATTTTCAGCCACAGCTGCGTGCCGACACCGGACAACTGAGCGGTGCCGAGGCTTTATTGCGCTGGTTCCCTGCGAGCGGCAGCGTAAGCCCGGCAGAATTCATACCACTGCTGGAAGACCTCCGATTGATTAACCCGGTAGGCCAGTGGGTGCTGGAAAACGCCTGCAGCGCAGCCGCGCAATGGCAGCGTACTTCACTTGCCGGCGTGCGAGTCGCTGTCAATCTGTCAGTGCACCAGTTGCGCCAGCCGGATTTTGTCTACAGCCTGCAAGACATACTTTCGCGCACAGGCCTGGCGCCAGACCTTCTGGAGATCGAGGTGACGGAAAGTGTGCTGCTCGACGATCGCGGCGGCACGGCCGCGCTATTGGCACTGAACGAATTGGGCGTCAGAGTGGCGATTGATGACTTTGGAACGGGGTATTCTTCGCTGTCCTACCTCAAGCAATTTTCGGTGGATATTCTGAAGCTGGATCAGACCTTCGTGCACGATCTGACAATCGACCCAGATGACGACGCGATAGCTTCTGCTGTTATCAGTCTGGCTCACGCTTTGGGGATGACCGTGACGGCAGAGGGCGTGGAGACACTAAGTCAGGAAAAATTTTTGCAGGAACGAGAGTGCGATCATATTCAGGGATTTCTTATTAGCAAGCCGGTACCGAAGGCGCAGTTTCTTGAATGGGCGTTTAAGCAGGGCCTCGATCCACGTTTCAGGCAGCATGCCGACACCACATGAGCGCGATCGCGGCGGCAGTCGTTACCGAGCCGACTTCGCAGCGAGGCTCGTATGAACTTCCAGCCGCCCATGCAGAGTGCGGTGCACCGGGCACCGGTCGGCGATCTGCAGCAGCCTTTGGCGCTGCGAGTCAGAAAGTTCACCGCACAAGGTAATTTCCCGGGTCAAGACTTCAATCTGCGCGGGTTTGTCCCCACAATCCTCGCAATCGATAGCGTAATCTCGATCGTGGCGGACTTCCACTGTGACGTGTTCAAGGGATAGCTTCTTGCGCTTAGCATACTGCCGCAGCGTCATTGCCGTGCAGGTACCCAGTGCCGCAAGCAGATGCTCATAGGGATCCGGGCCACTGTTGGCGCCGCCGACGGATTGTGGTTCGTCGGCAAACCAGTGATGGCTGTCACTGTATACGTGCTGCGTAAATTGCAGGTCTTTTTCCTCGACACGCACGTGACCCCGGCGCACCGACGGGCGCGTCGCCGTCTCGGACTCGGTGGCGATATAGCGGCTCTCGGCCCGCCGCGTGAGCAGGTGATCCGCATCGTCGAGGCTGACAAAGCTTTTCGGGTGCTTCGCTTCGCGGTAAATTTTTTCAGCCTCCTCGATACTGACCGTATTATCGAGCGGCGCGTGCATGATCAGCAGCGGCTTGCGCAGGGGGAAAGGTTCACCGGCGCCATGTCTCTCGAGATCGTCAATGAACTGCTCCCTGATGAGGAACTTGCGCCCGGCCAGGGTAACCTCTGCCTAGCCATCGCGGCGGATTGTCTCCAGATTGGCGGCAACAAAATTATCAGCAACATGATCAGCTCGGTGCGGCGCGCCACTAGTCACAACGGCGCGAACCTCGGCCACCTGTTCGGCAATCGCAAGTACCGCTGCCCCGCCAAGGCTGTGACCGATGAGGAGCTGCTGTTGAAGGTGACTTTCTGGCGCATGCGAAGCTCC
>CAYFVJ010000091.1:0-9002 GCA_964346555.1 uncultured Alteromonadaceae bacterium
CTCTTTCATAAAACTGGTCTCCAAATTTATTGCTGGTTATACCGGTATCAATGCTTGTCGATGACGACCCGACTTATCCGCACGGAGAGCCGGCTGGGCAGGCAGCGGTCGGTTGCCCGGGTTTTTCAGCGTCGGACGGGCCGTCCCTCGAGCAGAGCTACGACGAACAGCGCCAGAAGCCCCAGGTGAAACAGCCCCGCCGCGGGGATGATATAGGCCAGACAGGTAATCAGCGTCGCGCCCAGCGCAAGACACCAGCTGGCGACGATGGCCACAAGACGCAACCCACGACTCAGGGGCAATCGCAGGCGCCAGGCGAGAAGAGCGGCGGCAACTGCCGCGGTAGCCAGCTTTATGACGCCCATAAAGCGCAACAGCAGTACCAACTCCGCGTCACCGACGTAGCCGCCAGCGCCTTGACTGGCGACTAGCCCTGCCGCTGTAGCGACCAGCAACCCGACCGCCAATACGGTGCGTGGAGACGGGAGGGCAACCGGCCCCACCGGAGCGATGTCGCTATTCATCACCGACCTGGAGGTTGTATTCATTGCGTACTTGCTCCATAACAAAGGGTAGGAGCAGTCTATTACCGCGATACATAAATTCGCAACGTTTCAGAGCCCGCCTATGGGACCGCAACGAGGCGTGGTTTTAGACCTCGCGAGGGGCGTATTCCAGCCGCTGCCATCCACCAGGCCTGCGCACGCTCCGACTGAAGCTGTTCAATGGTCAAGGCGTAATTTATGTGTGGCCGATTCAACATTACAGATTTGTCCGGTCTGCAGCCTTTACTGGATAGACTGGATATACACCTCCAGCTACCTGGACCAATGTACAACGTCGCCCCGACCGAAGACATCCCGCTGCTGCGTAGTGGCAGTGTGGACTTCGCGCGCTGGTGGCTGGTGCCGTCATGGGCAAAAGAGATCAGTACCAAGTACAGCATGTTCAACGCCCGGGCGGAATCACTGACCAGAAGTCCTGCCTTTCGCGGTCCGTTCCGCCGGCAGCGGGGTGTCGTGCCCATGTCCAGCTTCATCGAATGGCGTATTGAACAAGGCCAGAAGCAACCCTGGCTTATCACCAACGATGACCACACCCTGACCGTAGCGGCGTTGTGGGATATCTGGCAGGGCGACAGCGGCCCACTGCTCTCCTGCACTATCGTCACAACGGAAGCGGCAGATTCATTCAAGCCGTGGCACAACAGAATGCCGGTCATGTTGACCGCGGATGAATGCTGCCGCTGGCTGGATAACGATCAGGCCATCGAGCCCGACGACCGCATTTTCGCTCCGGTACTGAAATGCAATCTTCGGCTCAACCCGGTAAACCGTGCTGTGGGAAACGCGGCTAACAAAGACCCCGATCTATTCAAACCCGCTGGAACACAGGTTGTTCTGGAGTCGGATCAGTGATTCGACGGACGTAAAATTTCGAGATTATTAAGCAGGAGTCAACACAATTCCCATGTCATTCTATGAAAATCATATCCTGCCCTGTCTCATAAGCTATGCATGCTCACAGCCGCAGATAATAAAAAAACGCAGCCAGCTGGTGCCCGCAGCCGAGGGACGCGTGCTGGAGATTGGCTTCGGGTCGGGCACTAATCTCGGTTTTTACGATCCAGACAGGGTCGAACGCCTGTTCGCACTGGAACCCTCGCCGGCCATGCGCACCAGGTCGCGGTCCGCGGTCGCGCGGAGCGCGCTGGAGATCGAGTGGCTGAACCTGCCGGGCGAGGAAATTCCACTGGAGGCCGGCAGTGTGGACACAGTCGTACTCACCTACACTGCGTGCACCATCCCCGGCATCGAAGCTGCGCTGTCCGAGATGCGTCGCGTGTTGAAGACAGGCGGTCGCCTGCTGTTCTCCGAGCACGGTGCAGCACCCGATCCGCATGTTGCAAAGTGGCAACGGCGTCTTGAGCCGGTATGGAAACCGATCGCGGGAGGGTGCCATCTCACTCGCAGACCCGATCAGTTGATTGAGCAGGCCGGCTTCCGTATAAAGTCGATGGACGCCGGGTATCTTCCCGGAAGTCCTAAATTCGCCGCGTTCAATTATGCGGGCAGCGCCGGTCTGGCGTGAGGAGGCAAAGTATATGGCCAACTATCTCTTACTGGGTGCAAACCGCGGCATTGGCTTGCAGCTCGCACGGCAGTTGAGTGTCCGGGGCGACCGGGTCATCGCGGTCTGCCGCAGCGAATCGGAAGCATTGTCTGCACTGCCAGTGGATATCATCAGCGGCATCGACCTCAGCGACGCTGCGTGCCTGGAAACCCTGGACGATCGCCTGGGCGATGAAGCTGTTGATGTCATGCTCTTCGTCGCCGGCATACTGGAGGGCGACAACCTGGAGAACGTAAGCCCCGATAGCATGCGACGTCATTTTGAGGTCAATGCGCTTGCGCCTCTGGCTGCGGTGAAACAGCTCCGCCATCGGCTGCGCGAGGGCAGCAAGGTCTTCATTCTATCCAGCCGCGTGGGCTCCATCGCCGACAACAGTTCCGGCGGCAACTACGCCTATCGCGTGTCAAAAACCGCGGTGAACATGATCGGTGTCAACCTGGCACACGATCTCAAGCCGCAGGGCATCGCTGTTTTTCTGCTGCACCCGGGCTACGTGCGCACAGATATGACCGGCCACACCGGGCACATGGAAGCTGCTGATTCCGCGGCCGGTCTGATCCAGCAGATGGATCGACTTGAACTCTCGCAGACCGGCAGTTTCTGGCATTCCAGCGGCGAGCCGCTGGAGTGGTAGCCGTTCAGAATAAGGGAGATCGTCGGGTTACCAGCGGATGAAAGCGCCCTTGTTACTCCCTGCGCGACCGCGCTGCAACATGTCACGGCACTCGAAAAGGCGGTCTGCCGCGGCGTCTACGCAGGGCGTTCAGGCTCTTGAGTACGCCCGGGCGCGTCACCAGCCAGCGCTCCAGGCGATACTTGCCGGGGAAGTTCATGAGCAACAGCCCTATCAGGATCGTCAGCACGCCCTGCCCGGGAGTCACCAGCATCACAAGGCCCAGCCCCAGCAGCAGGACTCCGACGAGGTTCTTGATCGCACCGAGCACCAGAGCCGCGAGCGGTAGGCTGTCGGACTGACGCCAGCTTTCACGCTGGCGATGGTCGAAGTAATCCTCCGGCAAGCGGGTTACCAACCACGGGATGGCGAGCACAGTGGCCAGCGCGGCGAGCGTGGAGGCAGCGGCAATCCACCAGACGTATTCTTCGATCGCGGAAATGTCAAAACTCATCAGGCAATGGCATACAGGTAGGGCGTTACTTGCGACGAAATTTGCGCCGCCCAAAAATACGACAACAAGATAACAACAATATGGTGGCTATTCATTGACTCAGGTAGAATATTGGCGTTTTTTCAACGGTCCTCACAACAAACCCGGTAGGACTCTCACCCGGCCCAACGCAACGAGATACAAGGAAACTATGCTTACAGCTAACCGACTCGAAAAAATCATGGAGCTCGAAAACGATCTCCGCGCCCAGTATCAGGAAGAACTGGACGGTAAAACCAAAGAAATTGACCGACTCCTCGCCAGAGAAACCGAGCTTCTCGCCAGAGAGGCTGAACTTCAGGCCACTATCGACAGGCAGCTGGAGTCGCTGACCGACCTGTCCGGCAAAGCCACCGAGAACCAGAAAGTCGAGCAGCGTAATCGCGAGCTTCACAACCGCGCGGAAAACCTGCAGGGAGAAATCGCCGAGCTCAAGAAGCGCGTGAAATCCCTGCAGAAAGATCTGGCGGAAGTAAAAGAGCAGAACAAAACCCTGACGCAGTACGATCCGGCCCGTATGAAGAAAAATCTCGACGCCAGTAAGACCAAGCTGGCAGAAAAAACCAAGGACAACGAGACCCTGCAGAAATCGCTTAGCCAGGCCCGGAAAGAAAATGCGGAGCTGCAGCGGCGGCTGGCGGAGCTGGAAGCGAACTCGGCTGATTCTGACGCCGAAGTCGGTGAAAAATCAGATCAGGCTGCCGCGTGAGGGGTATGTGATTAGCGCCGGCAGGCTGGGTAACGCTATGCCAGCCATAGCGCCGGGTATGACCGGGGCAAGGTGGCTTGGTGAGTGAGTCAGCAGACGCCGGTAATCTGTTGCGTTCGATCGGTGAAAGTGTCGGCGGTTTGCTGGCGGGCATACCACCCGCGATCAGTAATTTTTTCGGCGGCATCGGCGCAGGGGCAGGGCTGGGTGGAATTCTGGATTGGACGTTCATGATTATCGGCATCGCCCTGTTGGTGTCAGCGATCAGGGGCCTGACGCGAGCACGTATTGTTTTGCCCATTTTGCGTGGTGTCATCGGTATCGCGTTTATGGCATGGTCCGTTACCTGAACCGATTCGCAGCCGCTGATAAAATAATACTCAAGGCGTCCTCGACAGCCTGAACACGTCTTATAACTTGAGCTGAATCAAGTTTTTGGACTATATTCCTGAGAACGTTCTGTCGCGGTCAGCTCCCGGGTCTATGCTGGCGGTGTCAATGTCTTATTGAAGCGAGCATCGGGGCACTATTTATGAGATTCCTAATTGCAGTTCCTGCACTTTTTTTACTTGTCGCCTGCGACCGTGGGGTAGATTCACCACGTGGCTTCAGCTTGCCTGTCGGCAACGTAGAGCGAGGTGAGGAGGTATTCCTGAGTTACGACTGTCTCGCCTGCCACCAGCTCGCTGACTATGACGCGGAGTTCGACGCAGACGAGCTGGAGGAACCTGTTTCACTGGGCGGCAAAGTCACCCGCGTGAAAACTTACGCCGAACTCGTTACGAGTGTCATCAATCCATCGCACAGGATTGCCAGCGGCTATTCAGCAGATAAGTTGACCGATGAAGCCGGCGAATCCAAGATGCGTAACTATAATGACATTATGACCGTTACAGACCTGATTGACCTCGTGGCGTTTCTGGAGAGCCACTATGAACTGGCGAGTTACCCGGAAACCCATTACGTCAGGTACTACCCCTAGTGCAATACCAGTAGATAGCCGATCACCACGCAACTGAAGTTTTTCACCGACCTTGGGGAATCTGGAAACCCGCTGCCTGATATTTTTCTGCGCAGACCTAATCTTCATCGACGACGGAAAACGATGCTGACTTCATCAGTGGTGATCCCGGCGACGGTGCACTCCACTGACAATTAGCCCGCAAGACATCGTTGATAATCGTGGCCAGATCACTGTAAGCCCGCTTGTGCCGCGCTTCCCGCAACGCGTCGACACGGCTGACAACGCCACCTTCCTCCCATACAACTGTCCCGGTAAGCAGAACAAACGCCTTTTGTGTGAGCACCGCACCCTCTATGCCGACATTTCCAGGCTCAATGCTTCGAAATGTCAGCAACTCGTGCGCGGAATGCCAGATGAGGGTTTCAAAGCAGGCCTGCGACTTGCGATCGGGCAATCCTGTCATATCCCACTGTATCGGACCGATCAGATCCTCGACGAGCAGGAGGTGGCGCACGGGAAAGACCGAGTAGAGCTGGCACAGCACCTCGGATGTCACGAAATAAAAGTCGTCTATATTTGCAGTCGTCATGACGCCGGATCAGTAACTGGGTGTTCGATTTAACGCGACCGAGTATAGGATAACGCCACGGCACCAGCCAGGGCGCAGACAACAGCGCCAGCGGCAGGCGGGAGCAGTTACTGTCAAATTGTCCTCGCCCCCGTGCCACCGCTTCTGCAATGACCTAAACTCAAACCTTTGATGCCAGCCACAAGGTGACTCTCATGGCTTTTGCGCGAGAGGGTGCGCGCAGCGCCACCCTGACAGCCGACAGCGACATGGCCTGGCACGGCCGCATGCGTCGCCGGGTTTTCCTGCGGGCGACGCTCGGCGCACTGATCGCAGGCCTGGTTTTCACCGTTTTCCAGCCAACACGCTACGAGAGCACCGCCACCGTACTCATGACTGCGCCAACCGCCATCGACCAGCAGGAAGTGGTCGAGGCCAATGTTCAGGGAGTCGCCATTCAGAGGCGAACTCTTACCGGCGGCGAGATCACGCGTCGCCTGGCCGATGTGCTGGCCGCGGACTTTGGGATCACGCGCACGGCGCTCGAATTGCGCTCTATTCTTGAGGTGCGGCCTGTTCCCGACACCAACCTGCTCGAGCTGGCGGCTGTCGGGTCAGACCCGGAGCAACTGCCCGCCATTGTCGAAGGCTGGATAGAAGTATATCGCGGTGTTCGAGCGCGTGATATCGAAGAGCGCAAGACGCAGACCCTGACGGAAGTCGCGGACGAGCTGGCCGGGCTGTCCGAGAGGCTCGAGGCGGCGCGTGACGCGCTGGAAAACTTCCGGCAGGAAAACGAAATCATCTCCATGGAGCGACAGGAAAACGCCGTTCTGTCACAGCTGGATGGACTCAACTCCGCACGCAATCGGGCGGTTGAGGACGAAATACGCAGTAAGGCCTACCTGGAGACGCTGAGGGAATCCCTGGCACAGGGGGCACAGGTGGTGCCCGAGAGCGAGCGCAGTGAGGTAGCAGTCATGGAGCGACAGCTGCAGGAGACGCGTGCCCGTCTCCAGGAGCTGCGTGCGCGCTACACAGAGGACTACATCCGCAAGGCGCCTCAGCTACGCGAGATTCCAGAGCAGATTGCACAGCTGGAGGACGAGCTGGGCGAGGCCTACGCAGAGGGCAGCCAGGCTGAGCTGGCGAACGCCGAGCGCGCCTATCGAACAGCGCGGGAGACGGTTGCCGATCTCGAAACGAGGCTCGAGGCGCACAAGTCGGCGGTCTCCGCCTTCAACACTACCTATGCCAGGCACCAGGCGCTGGTGGAGGATCTCGCGCGGCTGGAAGAACTCAACCGGGAAACCCAGGCAAGACAGGCGCAGATAGCCGTGAGCCAGGTGGATAGGTATCCACAGGTGTCGGTCATCGACTGGCCCAACCCCGAGGCAGAGCGGATCGGCCCACCCTATGCCCTATTGCTGGGCGGCTGCGTCCTGCTGGCGCTGGTCGCGGGTATCTTCGGGGTCTGGCTCTACAGCTATCTGCACCCACGGCCGGCGCCCAGCCAGATTGTGACGCTTTCCGGCATGCAGCTGTACCCCCGCGACCGGGACAGTGACCGGGCCCTGGAGCAGGATGCCCGGCAATCAGAGCGCCTCGACGCGCCTGAACGCTCGGATTGAGCACGCCGGCACGTACTGGCTGCCCGGGCCAGCGGTCAGGGGAGTCGCTCCCGGTTTCATTGCGAGGCCACGGGAATAATGGCTCCGACCACACGGATTCAAGCCGCAATTCCGCTCACTCCCCGAAGTAGAAGTGCTCATCAAGGGTTTTCATCCACGAGGGATGAAAAACGACCAATGCTGCTACGCACATGCCATTCACGAACCCCTCTGAAAACATGACCAGGAAAATCACCGGAAACGCATCCAGGACTCGTGACGTCCACGCGTCGAGCCCCACAGCGCTGAAAAGAACCAGCGCTACCAGAGTATCGACAAGGATCACCAGGGCGCCGGCGCCAAAGCCGGCACCGAAAATAAAAAAGAACGGGTTACGCAAATGCGGGCGATAGAGGAGTCGTCCGACACACCAGGTTATCGCGGCGGGCAGGCCCACCGTAAAAATCCACGCGCTCGGATAACCGGAAATGGACAGCCCCGTAAACAGCATGGACGCAAGAAGCGCCACACTGCCTCCGATAGTCGCGAGGCTCCAGCCCAACATCAAGGTCAGCGTGGTCATGCCGAGAAGGTGAAATACCAGGCCCTCGATACCACGCACGTTCATCAACCAGAGTAAAAGACAGGCGACGCTGCCACCGGCCAGCAGGTGTATCCTGGAAGGGGTCATGCGCAGCGCCGGCCAGGGCGCGTACCAGATCGCACAGGCAAGCCATGGCAGCATGGCCAGCATGACCAGACCGGGCAGCCACGGTGGCAACAATTCCGGGTCAATATACACGGCGTTCGACTCCCCGGTCTGAAAGCACTACAGCTTGCAATCGCTCGCACCTTGCTCGCGCATCTACAGATCTTTTAGGCGATCCACCTGCTGCGCCAGCCGCATTGCCTCGTGCTGCTCCAGGTCGAGAAGTTCGCTTATAAGCTCGCGCAGCTCAGGCGTATCGGCTCGCCCCATCAGATATCGATAGAGCTCTATCAGCTGCTGATGTACCCCGAAGACTGTGGCGCTGATATCGTCGACGCTCAGGTTGCTGGACACATCGTCATCCAGGACGTTAATTTTCAGGGGGTACTCGGAAGAGTAGTCGTAAACCCAGGTCCCGAGTGTACCCAAATCTGCTCGACCCTCGTACTCGGTAACCATTCTCTCCAGCGCAGACTCGTGCTCGGCAAGATAGTGCATCAGCATTTCAGTCCGGGTTTGCGTCTGCCTGTTCGCATGCCGGTCCAGCCTGCGAGCCAGAAATCCATGCGTATCACGCGTCCACTTGAGAAGATCGTCGACAGTCTCCGCTTTCATTACAACTCCTTTGCCAGCGCAGTTCAGCTGCGCACTGTCGCGAACAGGGCCGGCTACGTCAAATGACGCGCCCGCCGAGTTCGATGCCTGTCACCTTGTCCCCGGCTTTTCTGTTGTCTATGCTGAAAATACCGGGTTGTAAAAACAACTACGCCCCGCCAAAAGGAAGGGAGCCGTGCATGAAGCGCCACTACTTTATCAGCGATAATCTGGATGACCTCGAAACCGTGGAGCGCGAGTTACAGGATAGCGGCATTCTGCTGCCGCAGATACACGTACTCAGCAACAGCGAATCAGAGCTCGCAGAGCATCACCTGCACACAGTCGGCGACTTCATGAAGACCGACGTCATCAACAGCGGGCTGTGGGGGCTGGGCATCGGCGTGTGCGGGGCGCTATTGATCGTCGGTACCACGCTGCTCATGGGTTGGGCTGAAAGCATTGGCTGGATGCCGTTCCTTTTCCTGTCACTAATCGTCCTCGGATTCTGTACCTGGGAAGGAGGTTTCCTGGGCTTCCAGGAAAAAA
>CAYFVJ010000091.1:9102-10355 GCA_964346555.1 uncultured Alteromonadaceae bacterium
ATCGTCCTCGGATTCTGTACCTGGGAAGGAGGTTTCCTGGGCTTCCAGGAAAAAAATCGCCGCTTTCGACGCTTCGACGAGATCGTCCGCAACAACCGTCACGTTCTTCTGGTGGATGTAGCCGAGGAGCAGGAGGATGTTCTAAGCGACGTCGTCGCCCGCCATCCGCAGCTCGCGCCCGCCGGCGCGGGCGAACCAGCACCCGGCTGGGTCATCATAGGTGAACAACAGCTTCGCGACTTCATACGCTGGGGGCCGTAGTCGTCGTTCTGGGGAAATCGGTCGCAGAATGACATAATGCACCTTTTACCCGACGGGCTGTGATAAGAAGATGTCCGACACACCGCTGCAGCCGGATCAGGCCGCACGCCTCCTGCGTCTCGCCACCACGGCGTCGGTGGCCGTCGCCGCAGTATTGATTGGCGCAAAGACCGTCGCCTACGTCGAGACGGGCGCTGTGAGTATCCTGGCGTCTTTGATCGATTCGCTGATGGACGCCGGCGCATCCTTACTCAACCTGTTTGCAGTGCGCTACGCGCTGGCGCCGGCAGACCGCAAGCACCGCTTCGGTCACGGCAAGGCAGAATCGATTTCGGCGCTGGCGCAGAGCACGCTGATCATCGCTTCGGGTCTCTATCTTCTGTTCGAATCCATTTTGCGACTGCGCGATCCCCGCGAGCTGCCGACGCTGGAAATCGGTATTGCGGTCATGCTTTTCACCATTATCGCAACGCTTGCCCTGCTGGCGCTTCAGCACTACGTGATTCGCCGCACCGGTTCGGCCGCGATCCGCGCCGACGCACTGCATTACCGGACAGACCTGCTCACCAACAGCGCGGTGATTCTCGCGCTGCTACTTTCACACTGGGGCTGGGCGGGCATGGATCCGCTGTTCGCCTGCGGTATTGCCGCCTACATTCTGTTTACCGCCCGACGCATCATGGCCGACGCCTTCAATGAGCTCCTGGACCGCGAGCTGCCCGAGACCCGGCGCCGTCTGATATACGATACCGCAACCGCACACGCCGGCGTGCACGGCATACACGACCTGCGTACGCGCAGCTCCGGCCGCATCGACTTCATTGAACTGCACCTGGAGCTGGAGGGTGACATGCCCCTGCGTCAGGCACACCGCATCGCCGATGAAGTCGCAGATGCGATCCGACATGAGATACCCAGTGCAGACGTGGTGATCCACCAGGACCCTGCGGATCTGCCGGAAATACGCCAGGATGAATCCCTGGCCGACTGAC
>CAYFVJ010000092.1:0-7707 GCA_964346555.1 uncultured Alteromonadaceae bacterium
TAGTGGAACGCCCGGAGCAGGGTTGCACGGTGTTGTTGCGCCAGAGGCTGCCAGGCGTCAAAGCACTGGGTCCACACTCAGGCCGTTCCAGACCCAGTGGTTCTGAATACGACCAGAGGCGATATTATGAAAAGACAAAAACGCGATATGGGTACCCGGGCATTTGACCGCGGCTATCAGGCCGGCGTTGCCGGCCGCAGCATGGATATCTGTCCACATGAAAACGAGGAACAGCGGTTGAACTGGATCTCGGGCTGGCGCGAGGGCAGATCTGACCAGTGGGATGGCATGACCGGCGTATCCGGCGTGCACCGCCTGCCGACAATCTGAGTATCCACCGGGCCGCCGCGGCCATGCGCGCGACCCAAGGCGCAGTTCGCAATCCGGGGCACACCCGATGCTTGCATTCTGCGCAGCAATTGTGAATCATTCAGCGTATAAGGCACGGATAGCACAGAAAGCGCCCCGACAGAGGCAATTGGCCAGACACCGCACGACGGGACAGGGATTTCATGACGTCAGCGCCATCTGAAGCAGGGGGGGGCCGAGCCGGGAACGCAGGGGATGGCCGAGACGGAGAGGATCTGACCGACCGAGCGGATCTGACCGCAGGAGCAATCGGATCCGCGTCACTGGAAGCCGTAGCGGAGGCGCTGCCCGATCTTGTTTTCCTGCTATCCCTCGACGGCAGGATCATGCGTTACCGCGCGGGCGAAGCCAGCCACCTGTACCGTAGCCCCGAGGAATTTCCCGGCGCTCGCCCGCAGGACCTGCTACCCCCGGATGTTGCCGCCGCTATCAATACCACGCTGAAACGCTGCAAAGAGACCGGCAAACTCGAGTCCTGTGAGTATCAGCTGCACCTCGACGGGGGACCGACGTGGTTCGAGGCGCGGCTGAAAACATCGCCCGATGGTCAGCATATTGTTTGCCTGGTGCGCGACATCAGCCCCCAGCGCAGCGCACTCGAGCGGCTGAAAATCTACGAATCCGCTGTATCGAACACACAGGATCACGTCGCCGTCATTGACAGGGATTACCGCTACCTGATGGTGAACGCTGCCTACGCCGATTTTCTGGCCCTACCGGAAAACCAGTTGTGCGGCATGCGCGTCGACGCAGCTGTCGGCAAGATGCAGTTCACGGCAGCCGCGCGCAAGCGCCTCGATCGCTGCCTCGCGGGCGAAACACTGTGCTTTCAGGAGTGGCGCACGCAGCCCGTATCGGGTGACTCACTCTATGCCAACGTACTGTATACGCCGCTCAGGCGCGGCGACGAAATAGACGGTATCGTTGTCAGCGCGCACGACATTACGCCGCTGCATCGGGCCCGCGAGGCACTCCAGAAGCTGGTACACCACGACTCGCTCACCGGGCTGCCCAACCGCAGCGTGCTGGATTCCCTCCTCGAGAACGGCATCAAGCGGGCCCGACGTCGCAAGCACCGGCTGGCTGTCATGTTCATCGATCTCGATAAGTTCAAGGAGGTCAATGATACCCTCGGGCACGAAGCGGGTGACCAGTTGCTCAAAGAGGCAAGTCGGCGGATGTCGGAACTGCTGCGAGACAGCGACGCCCTGGCCCGCGTTGGAGGCGACGAGTTCGTCGCCATCCTGGATGAACTCGCCGACACACGCAGCGCATCGACGGTTGCCAGCAAACTCATGCAGCGCCTGTCGGAAACTTTCCGCCTGGATGGACGCGAGGCACGCATCAGTTGCAGTATCGGCATCAGCGTCTACCCGGATGACGCCAAGGATCGCTCGCAGCTGCTGCGTTTCGCCGATACCGCCATGTACCGCGCCAAGACCCAGGGACGCAACGACTGGCGCTTCTACACGCCAGACATGACTGCTGCCGCCAATCGCTACGTCCAGGTAGTCGACGCCCTGCGCAAGGCGCTGGCTAACGACGCCCTCAAGCAGCACTACCACCCGCTGATTGACCTGGCCAGCGGCGCCTGCGTCGCATTCGAGGCACTCGCCCGCTGGCATGACGCCGAGCTCGGTACAGTTGCGCCGGCGGAATTCATCGCGATCGCGGAGCAGTCGGGGCTCATCCGGCAGCTCGACCTCTGGGCACTGCGCACAGCCTGTGCCTGCATGCGTGACTGGCTGGATGAGTCCATTGCGCCGGACTATATCAGCCTGAACTTCAGCGAAGCCTCCCTGTCACACCCGACCTTCGGCGACGAGATTGCGCACACGCTGGAACTCCTGGATATTCCTGCCTCCAGGGTGCAGATCGAAGTCGCAGAACAACTGGTTCTGCGCAACGATGCCGTTACAACAGAAAACCTGAGAAATATGTCAGCCCTGGGGGTTCGCGTTGCCGTAGATAATTTTGGCACAGGCTATGCCGCGCTCGGCCAGCTGCGCTCGCTGCCAGTAAAGACACTGAAAATCGACGGCTCCTTCATTCAATCAATCAACCCGCAGGCCGGCGACGAAGTGGTCATCGCCAATACCATAATCGCCATGGGCCAGGCGCTGCACATGTCAATGGTCGCCAGCGGTATCGAAGACGCGCACCAGGCGGAATTTGTGCGCGCACAGCGAAACATTCTCGGACAGGGATTTTTCTTCGGACAGCCACTCACCGCCGACCAAGCCAGTGCGCTCATGCGCACATCGCACAACGTGCCCGCCATATCGCGGGTCGCCACACCGCGCTGACGCAGCGCAGGGCGTCACTTACAGCGCCCGGCGACTGCTCTCTCTGCGCCGGATGAGTCAAAGGCATCGCCCAACCTTCTGCCGATCGGACCGGCGCAGCCCCCGGGTATGGAACTTTGACGTCGCGGTTGTGTCCGACCCGTGCGAGCGGGGCGTGTCGTGTCCGGGTCGACAGCGACGGCGCGGCGACCCATGCTAGACTCTGCGCTGTCTTCAGGCAGTCCGAATACCACCGATTAAATAGAGGAGAGAGCGTGTCTGCGGCGACCATTCAGTCATTGCAGTCCTGGCTCGAGAGCCAGGTTATAGGCCAGAGCCACCTGGTGCAGCGTATGCTTATTGCGCTGCTAGCGGATGGGCATCTGCTGGTCGAGGGTGCGCCCGGCCTCGCCAAGACACGCGCCATCAAATGCCTCGGCGATGGGCTGGAGGGCGCCTTTCATCGCGTGCAGTTCACCCCTGACCTGCTTCCGGGCGACATCACCGGCACCGAGATCTACCGCCCCCAGGAAGGCGGCTTTCATTTCCAGCGCGGGCCGATCTTCAACAACCTGGTGCTCGCCGACGAAATCAACCGCGCGCCCGCCAAGGTGCAGTCTGCCCTGCTCGAAGCCATGGCGGAGCGCCAGGTCAGCGTCGGCAGTGAGAGCTACCCCCTACCCGACCTGTTCATGGTCATGGCAACCCAGAACCCGATTGAGCAGGAGGGAACCTACCCCCTGCCCGAGGCACAGCTCGACCGTTTCCTGCTGCAGGTCAACGTCGAGTACCCGGATGCCGCGGCAGAGACCGCCATACTGCGCCTGACCCGGCACGAGGCCAGGGCGTCGGCGGCGGCAGAGCCCGTCCCTCACGTCGAGCAAGGAACGGTATTTGCCGCCCGCCAGGCGCTGCTGGCGCTGCACATGGCGGAACCCGTAGAGCAATACATCGTGCAACTGGTGGTAGCGACCCGGCAGCCGGGACAGTACAGCGAGGAACTGGCGCAGTGGATAAACTACGGCGCCAGTCCGCGGGCGACCATCGCGCTGGACCGTTGCGCGCGGGCCCATGCCTGGCTGCGCGGCGCCGACTTCGTGGCACCGGACGATGTTCAGGCGGTGCTTGCAGATGTCATGCGTCACCGCCTGCTCCTGACTTTCGAGGCCGAAGCCAATGGCGTGACGCCGGACCGGGTGATCAACGAGATCGTGGCGCACGTCCCGGTTGCGTAGCGCCGTGCCAGCCGAGGACTTCAACCGGCCTGCCAGCGGGGCCTATGCCGACCTCGACGCCCTGATCGCCCTGCGTTTTCCCGCGCGCCAGATCGACATCCGGCGACGCCGCGCGCTGAGCCGGATGACCGGGGGCAACCGCTCCAGCGCGCGCGGGCGCGGCATCGATTTCGACGAGGTGCGCAGCTACCAGCCCGGCGATGATATACGCGCCATAGACTGGCGCGTCACCGCGCGCACGGGCTCCGCGCACACCAAGCTGTACCACGAGGAGCGCGAGCGCCCGGTATTGATTGCCGTCGATCAGCGTGCGGGCATGTTCTTCGGCTCACGCCACTGTTTCAAGTCGGTGCTCGCGGCGCACCTCGCGGCGCTGCTGGCATGGAGCGGGCTGAATTGTGGTGAACGCGTCGGGGGCATGGTGTTCGGCAACGACACGCACCGGGACATCCGGCCGCGACGCAGCCGCAACGCGGCGCTCGGCCTGCTCTCTACCATCGTCGACTTCAATCACCGCCTGTACGCCCCCGGAGCCGACGCAGCTGAAGGCTTTGCAGATGTGCTGGGCAAATGTCGGCGCATTGCGCGTCCGGGCGCCAGCCTGATCATTGTCAGTGACTTTGACGGGCTCCTGCAGCCACGCGCCCGGGAGCATCTCTACCAGCTCAGCCGCCATGTGGAAATCGCGGCGCTGCATTGCACCGACCCGCTGGAACACCAGCTGCCGCCGCCGGGCGAGTACGCGGTTAGCGATGGCAACAGGCGCAGCACACTGGCCACCACCGCGGCCGCATTGCGTCGGCAGTACGCCCGCGAGGCCAGCGACTACCACGCGGCGATTGCGGACACCCTGCAGCGCGCCGGGGTCCCCTGTCGCATGGCCACTACTGACGACGCACCCTTCCCGCTGCTGCGGGACCTGTACGAGGGCAGGCGGCGATGACGCCGGAAGATCCTTTGCAGGGGCTGCGTCCGCTGCGGGAGCCCCCGCCGGTGGGCTGGTGGCCGCCTGCGCCGGGCTGGTGGCTGCTCGCCGCCCTCGTGTTGGCCCTGCTGTGTGCGCTGGCGGTGTGGCTCTGGCGGCGGCATCGGCGCAATCGCTACCGACGCCAGGCGGCGGATGAGCTGCACACCCTGCGCGCTGCCGACCTGACGGGCAGTGAACAGATACAGAGGATCAACGCGCTGCTCAAGCGCACGGCACTCGCGGCGTATCCGGCCGAATCGGTCGCGCCGCTGGTGGGCGATGCGTGGATGACTTACCTGGACCGCACGCTACCGGCTGACCGGCGGGTCTTCGCTAAGATCGACAGCAATAGTCTGTACCACCCGGATCCATCACCCGCACAGGTCGATGCGTTTGCGGCCGCCGCACTGACCTGGGTGCGACATCACCACAGGGAGGCCGCTGATGCTTGAATTTCTGTGGCCGTGGATTGCCGCACTCCTGCCGCTACCGTTGCTGGCGCGCCGGCTTCTGAAGCCGGCGCCACGGGAACAACAGGCCGCACTGCGCATCCCCTTTTTCCGGCGCTGGCAGTCGCTGGCGACGCAGTCGGGTAATACCGGCGGGCAGCGCGGTCGCCCTCGGGCCATGCTGTTGTGGTTTTGCTGGGCACTGCTGTTGCTGGCGCTCTCGCGACCCATGTGGATCGGCGAACCCGTGCAACTGCCCAATAGCGGCCGTGACCTCATGCTCGCGGTCGACATTTCCGGCAGCATGCGGGTGGAGGACATGGTAGTAGCAGATACCCGGGTGCGGCGCATCGATGCCGTGAAAGCCGTGGCAAAGGATTTCATCAGTCGGCGCAGCGGCGATCGCGTCGGACTGATCCTGTTTGGCAGCAACGCCTACGTGCAGTCGCCCCTGAGCTTTGACACCGCTACCGTCGAACGCTTTCTCAGCGAGGCGCAGATCGGCTTTGCCGGGCAGGAAACCGCCATCGGCGACGCCATCGGCCTGGCCGTGAAGCGGCTGCGCGACCGTCCCGCGGAGAGTCGCGTGCTGATCGTGTTGACGGATGGCCAGGACACCGCCAGCACGGTGGATCCGCTCGAGGCGGCGGCGCTGGCGGAATCGCTGGCTATACGCATCCACACCATCGGTATCGGGGCCGACAGCATGACCGTCCCCGGCGTTCTCGGCTCGCGCTTTGGCAGCCGCCAGGTCAACCCCTCAGCTGATCTGGACGAGGACACCATGCGCGCTATCGCCGGACGCACCGGCGGTCGCTACTTCCGGGCCCGGGACCCACAGGATCTGGTACAGATCTACCGCACTATCGACCGTCTCGAGCCCGTGGAAGTCGACACCGCAACCTACCGGCCGCGGCGCTCGCTGCTGCATCTGCCGTTGCTGGCGGCGCTGGCGCTCAGCGCCCTGCTGGCCCTGCCCCGCCACGGGGCCGGAGTCCGGCAGCGGCTTGCAGGAGGGGAAGCCGCGTGAACGAGCTCCTGTCCAGCCTGCACCTGCTCAGGCCGCACTGGCTGTGGCTGCTGCTACCCATTGCCGCGCTGCTCTGGTGGCTGGCGCGGCGTCGCGACACCGGGGGAAGCTGGCACAGCGTTGTCGCACCCGAGTTGCTGCCCTACCTGATTGAAAACACGGCGGCGCAGCGCCGACGCAGCCCCCTGCCGCTGCTGGCGCTCGCGGCCGTGAGTGCCGTGATCGCCATTGCCGGGCCGAGCTGGCAGAAACTGCCGCAGCCGGTGCTGCAGAAGCAGGATGCGCTGGTGCTGGTGCTGGATCTCAGCTATTCCATGTGGGCCGAGGACACCCGACCCTCGCGCATCGATCGCGCCCGCCGCAAATTGCTGGACCTGCTGGACATGCGCCGCGAGGGCCAGACCGCGCTGGTCGCTTTTGCCGGCGATGCCCACGTCGTCACGCCGCTGACGGATGACCACCCGACCATCGCCAACCTCCTGCCCGCGCTCGATCCCGGCATGATGCCGCTGCCCGGCAGCGATCCGGCGGCGGCGGTCGCATCGGCAGACAAGCTTCTCGACTCTGCAGGCGTGCTCTCCGGTCGCATTCTGCTGGTCACTGACGGCCTGGACGAGAATGACGCGGAAGCGATTCGCAAAACGCTTGCAGACAGCGGCGCGCGCCTCAGCGTTTTAGGGGTCGGCACGCCGGAAGGCGCGCCAATCCCCCTGCCAGACGGTGGTTTCATTAAAGATGACGATGGTGCCATCGTCATGCCCACACTACCGGCGCGCAACCTGCGCAAACTCGCGACCAGCACCGGCGGCAAGTACCGTAAAATGACGGTCGATCCTTCGGACCTGGAGGCACTGCTGGCCCCCGATGCAGGGATGCTGGACACCGAGACCCGCGAAATAGACCGGCGTGCTGACACCTGGGCGGACATGGGTCACTGGTTCGCGCTGCCGTTACTACCGCTGCTGCTGCTGGCGTTCCGGCGCGGCGCACTGTATACCCTGATCCCCCTGCTCGCTGTGCTGCCCCTTGATGAGGCCCGCGCAGACGGCTGGCAGGACCTGTGGCTGACACCGGACCAGCAGGGAGCACAAGCGCTGGAATCCGGCGAGGCCGAGACCGCGGCCGAGCAGTTCGATGATCCCCGCTGGCGTGCTACCGCGGCGTACGCAAGCGGCGACTACGGCTCGGCGGTCGAAGGCTTCAAGACAGATAACACTGCCGATGGCTGGTACAACCGCGGCAACGCCCTGGCCCGCGAGGGTGAGCTCGATGCGGCGCTGGACGCCTACCGCGAATCGCTGGCGCGCGAGCCGGGGCGCGAAGACGCTCAGAACAACCTGGAACTGGTGGAGCAGCTGAAACGCCAGCAGGA
>CAYFVJ010000092.1:7807-10352 GCA_964346555.1 uncultured Alteromonadaceae bacterium
AGGGCGAGGGCGGTGAGCCGCAGGAAAATGGCGACGGCAACAGCGAGAACACCGGTACGGACGATTCTTCGCCGTCGGGTGAACAGCAGCCGGGTGACAAACCCGGTGAGGACCCGGATCGCGACGAATCCGGCGACGGCGAGAAGCCGTCCCCGAAAAGCAGCGCGACGTCCGACAATGAGACGCAGGGCGAAGGCGACCAGGCCGACGCGGCGGAGTCCCGGGAGCAGCCACAGGCAGCCATCGATACTGCCTCGTCGCTGGCCGAATCCCTGGAGCGCGACCAGGCCATGCAGCAGTGGTTGCGCCGGGTGCCCGACGACCCGGCCGGCCTGCTGCGAGAGAAATTCCGCTATGAGAGCCGCAAACGACAGCGCCGGGGCAACGAGGGAAAAGCTGATGAAGACGTCTGGTAGATCCGTTGCCGCTGCCTGTCTCGGGCTTGTCTGCCTGTTGCCCGCGCTGGCGCTGGCAACACTCACGGCAGAAGTCGATCGCACGCAGGTCAGACTGGGCGACAGCCTGCAACTGACCCTGTCATCCGACGGCGCCACCGATCCCGCGCGCGCCGACCTGTCGCCACTGAGACGTGATTTCCAGATCCTGCAGCAATCCAGCCGCAGCAGTACCCAGATCATCAACGGCAAGACCACGCGCGAAAAAGCCCTGGTGGTGGAGCTGGTGCCACAGCGCACCGGCACCCTGGAAATTCCCTCTCTGTTCGCAGGTGGTGAAAAGACCCGGCCGATCCGGCTGCAGGTGCAGGAGGCCGCCTCGGGCCCCGGCGACGACCAGCGGGTGGTGTTCACCGCCAGCGTCGACAATGACTCCGTGTACGTCCAGCAGCAGATCATCCTGACGCTGACGCTGCAGCAGGCAGTCGCGCTGGATGACCGCAGCGTGACGGAGCTGGACCTGGACAACGCCTACGTCAGGCCGCTGGGACAGAACTCCTACCAGCGCACCCGCGACGGCCGTCGCTGGCTCGTGCATGAGATCCGCTACGCCGTGTTTCCCGAGCAGAGTGGCACGCTGACGATACCCGCGCAGTCTTTCGCCGGCCGCGCGCGCCAGGGTTCGCGCAGCCTGTTCGACCTCGACAGCGGACCGCGGATAAGCCGCAACAGCGAGGCAATCACGGTTGAAGTAAAGCCGCGACCGGCGGCGTTTCCTCCGGACGCGGTCTGGCTGCCCGCCGGCAATCTGGACATCGAGGAAAGCTGGTCACAGAAGCCCGATGAACTGAGCACCGGCGACTCGGTAACGCGAACCGTGACGGTCACCGGCGACGGGCTGCAGGGCGCGCAGCTGCCGCCGCTGGCGTTTCCGGAGATACCGGGCCTGAAATATTATCCGGACAAGCCCAGCATAGAAGAAGCGGATGCCGACTCGGGCGTGATCGGACTGCGCACAGACAGCGCAGCCCTTGTGCCGGTGCGGCCCGGCGTCTACCGGATTCCCGAGGTGCGCATTCCCTGGTGGGATATCCGCGAGGATCGCCTGCGCCACGCCGTGCTACCGGGGCGCGAGATCACGGTGACTCCGGCAGCGGGCGACTCCCCGTCCGACGCCGCCGATGCGGATACCGCTGTCGCAGCCCCGGCAGGTACAGGGCAGTCGCAAGCGTCACCGACCGCGCCGCGGGATGCCGGCTACTGGCCCTGGATCAGCGGACTGCTCGCCCTGGCCTGGCTGCTGACTGCCGCTGCCCTCGCGTGGGTGATAGCAAGGCGTCGCGACAAGACGCCGGCACCGAGTGCGACGCCACAGGTTCATACCCGGGAAACGACGGCCTGGAAACAGGTTCAGGCCGCGTGCGCTGCCGGTGCCCCGCGGCCCGCCCGCGAGGCACTGCGGCGCTGGCTGCAGACCCTGCCCGCCCCGGCGAACGGGCAATCGCTGTTGTCCTTTGCCGGCAACCAGCCGGACGACGCGCTGTCACGGGCACTGGCAGACCTCGATGCCGCGCTGTACGGCCCCGCGCAGGCGGCGCAGGAGTGGCAGGGCCACGCCCCGCTGGCGGCAGCCCCCGCGGCCCGCCCGAGGCTGTTTCAGAGCGAGGCCGGCACGCCGGCCGACACAAAGGCGACCGCGCTGCCACCGCTCTACCCCACCGGGTAATTCCCGGCGCGTAATCGCTCAGGCCAGGCTCTTGCTGACCACCTCGTACACGTCCGGCGACAGATCGGGCAGCGCGGCAAGTCTCTGCAGCTCGGCGCGCATGGCATCGCGACCCGCCGGGTAGTTGCGCCATTTCGTCAGCGGTGCCAGCAGCCGCGACGCCATTTGCGGGTTGCGTCGATTGAGGGTTTCCACCACGCCACCGAGGAATTGATAGCCCCTGCCATCGGCGCGGTGAAAGCCTGTTGGATTGCCGGATGCGAAAGCGCCCACCACCGCTCGCACTTTGTTCGGGTTGTCCAGGTTGAACGCCGGGTGCTGCATCAATGCCCGTACCCGTGCCAGTGAATCATCGCGGGTCAGCATCGCCTGCAGCTGCAGCCACTGGTTCACTACCAGCGTTTCATGCGACCAGTCCTGGTAG
>CAYFVJ010000093.1:0-10322 GCA_964346555.1 uncultured Alteromonadaceae bacterium
CGCAGACGGCGAGGAAGGAGGGGTGCCTGATCAGGGTCAGATAGTTCGCGGCGATTCGCCGTGGCTGCAGGCTCTGGGGTTCCGGCAGTGTCTCGGGAAGAAAGCGCCAGGTGAGTGCGCCAACCGCAAGCCCGTACACCGCGAGAAAGATGAATATGCTGGGCCATGGCACGTAGCGCAGCATGATGCCTCCCAACCCGGGAGCAATCGCCGGCGCGAGTGCCATGAACATGGCGATCAGGGAAAGTGCCCGCGCGGCGCCGGCGGGCCCGAAGACGTCCCGCGTTATCGTGCGTGCAAGCGTCGGCCCGACGCAGGCCCCGAGACCCTGGACAAAGCGGAACGCGGTGAGCTCGAGCACGCTGGTGGACAGGGCACAGCCGAGCGAGGCGAGAACGAACAGCAGCGTGCCGGCGAGCAGGACGGGCCGTCTGCCATAGCGATCCGCCAGTGGTCCGCAGGCGACGTGGAACAGGGCAAATCCCCACAGATAGGCGCTGACGGTCAGGTGCATGTGCGCGATGTCGGTGGCAAAAGCGCTCTGCATCGACGGCATGGCCGGCAGATACATATCGATGCTCAGCGGCCCGAGGGCGACCAGAGCCGCGAGAAAGACCAGCATTCTCGTGGAGTCGTTGGGGTGTCGTGGGGTAACCATGGCGTCGCAATGATACACCGCTTGGTGCCAGTCTCCAGGTTCGGTGGCGCTCGCAAGCGCGCTACTACCCCAGGTGATCCAGCGGCAGGTCGGTACGCTGGATCACCCGGCGCAGCTCAAAGCTGGAGTGAACGCCGGTGACGCCCGGTATGCTGGTCAACCTGCCGAGCAGAAAACGTTCGTAGTGCTGCATGTCTGGAAGAACCGCCTTGAGCAGGTAATCGGCTGACTGGCCGGTGACTACCGAGCACTCAACCACTTCGGGATAGGTGGCGATCTCCTGCTCGAAAGCGGCGAAACGGTCCGGCGTGTGTCGGTCCATGCTGATGCTGATATAAGCGGTCAGCTTGAGTCCCAGCGCGGACTGGTCGAGCAGCGCGACGTGGTCGCGGATGATGCCGCTGTCCTCCAGGCGCTTCAGCCGCCGCGCGCAAGGCGTGGGTGACAGGCCGACCGCGTCGGCCAGCTCCAGATTGCTGATGCGCCCATGGCGCTGTATTTCCTGCAGTATGCGGCGGTCGGTGCGGTCGAGCTTCGGCATGCGGTGCAACCCTGTGGGTGAGCTCTGAATGCTTTCTGGAGGCAGCGTGCCTCCTCCATTTACATTTGAAGAGCTTTAAACGCTATATTTAATTGGAATATTAGAAATAGTATCTCAAAAAAGCCGATAAATGTAGTAAATTTGCAGTCTTTCGCTCGGTTTTCTGCGCTATAGTATGGATGTTAGATGAAAAGCCGCGAAAGAGGATTCCCATGAGCAGTTTCGATCATCGCAAATATCCGCCCTTCCCCTCGGTCAGTCTGCGCGACCGGCAGTGGCCCGACCGTCGCATCGAGCGCGCCCCGCGCTGGTGCAGTGTCGACCTGCGCGACGGCAACCAGGCGCTGATCGAACCCATGACCACGCAGCAGAAATCGCAGCTGTGGGACCAGCTGGTGAAAATCGGCTTCAAGGAGATAGAGGTTGGTTTTCCCTCGGCGTCCAGCCACGATCATGATTTTGTGCGCGAGCTGATCGAGAACGAGCGCATACCCGAGGACGTCACCATTCAGGTATTGACCCCGGCGCGGGAAGACCTGATCGAGAAAACTTTTGCGGCTTTGCAAGGCGTTCGCCGCGCTATCGTCCACGTCTATAATTCCACGTCCACCGTGCAGCGCGAGCGGGTGTTCGACATGCCGCGCGACGGTATCGTCGATATCGCCCGTCGCGGCGCCGCCCTTGTGCGCAACTGCGCTGCACGCTACTCGGAAACTGAATGGGTGTTTGAATATTCGCCGGAGAGCTTTACCGGCACCGAGCCGGATTTCGCCGTGGAGGTCTGTGACGCGGTGATGGATGTCTGGGAGCCGACGCCGGAGCGCCCCGCCATCGTCAACCTGCCGGCCACGGTGGAAATGAGTACGCCGAACATCTACGCCGACCAGATCGAGTGGTTCTGCCGGCGGGTGCGACGGCGCGACAGCCTGATCGTTTCCCTGCACACTCACAACGACCGTGGTTGCGCGGTGGCTGCGGCCGAGCTCGGTGTTCTCGCCGGTGCCGATCGTGTCGAGGGCACGCTGATGGGTAATGGCGAGCGCACGGGCAACATGGATATCGTCACCATGGCGATGAACCTGTACAGCCAGGGTGTAGACCCCGAATTACAGCTCGGCCATATGGACGAAATTATCCAGACCGTGCGCGAATGCACGCACCTGCCGGTGCACCCGCGCCATCCCTATGCCGGGGAGCTGGTGTTCACGGCCTTCTCCGGCAGCCACCAGGACGCGATCAAGAAGTGCCTGGCACGACGTGACGATGCCGAGCCCTGGCAAGTGGCCTACCTGCCGATCGACCCCGCGGATATTGGACGCTCGTACCAGGAGGTCATCCGCATCAACAGCCAGTCCGGCAAGGGCGGTATTGCCTATGTCCTGGAGCGCGATCACGGCTATCAACTGCCGCGCTGGCTGCAGATCGACTTCAGCGCAGCCGTGCAGGCCCACGCCGAGAATGCCGAGGGCGAGGTGGGATCCGATGCCATTCACGCCCTGTTCCGGGACACCTATCTGGACGTGTCGGATGGCTGGGCGCTCGGTGATTACCAGGTCAGCCGAGCGGATGGCGTTGACCAGCTGAAGGTCGTATTGGAGCGCGGCGGCCAGTATCAGACCCTGAACGGCAGTGGCAACGGTGTGGTAGACGCGTTCATGGACGCCATGCAGCGCTTTACCGGCAGGCAACTCGTGCTGGTGGAGTATAGCGAGCACGCGCTGAGCCAGAGTGCCGACGCCGAGGCGGTGTGCTACATACAGCTCAACATCGACGGCGAGCGCTGCTGTGGCGTCGGCGTCAGTCACGATATAGTACAGGCCTCAATGAACGGTATACTCTGCGCTATCAACCGCGCGGCCGGCCAGGATGCCTCTGTGGCGGCCTGAACTCCCGGTCCGCGGAGCAGAAACTGCCGTTGTTCGGTAGCCGGAGCCTCGAACAATGCAAAGCGCCGCTTTTCATCTCGCTCTGCCCGTGGACGATCTGGATGCGGCGTCATCCTTTTACGGGTCGGTTCTTGGCTGTGCTCGCGGTCGCTCCTCGTCACGCTGGATAGATTATGATTTCGGTGGCCACCAGCTGGTCCTGCACCAGGTCGAGACGGAAGAACTGCCGACCGTTTCCAGCAATCCGGTGGATGACGAAGAGGTGCCGGCGTCGCACTTTGGTCTCGTCCTGCCCTGGGAGGAGTTCGACAGACTGCTGGCGCGGCTGACGTCACATCAAGTCGACTATGCCATTTGTCCGCACACGCGCTTTGCCGGACGCCGCGGCGAGCAGCGCAGCTGTTTCGTGCGCGATCCCGCGGGCAATTACCTCGAGTTCAAGTGCTTTCGCCATCCCGAGATGCTGTTCGCCACCGACGGGCTGGATTACCCCTGACACCGCTTGCACGCGCGCTGCGCTATCTGCGCTGGGTTGCCTGCTGCCTGCTGCTGGCCCTGGTAGCGGGCTGCAGCAGTACGCAGTTTTTTTATAACCGGCTGGATTTTCTTATCCCCTGGTACCTGTCGGATTATGTGGATCTACAGGGCAGCCAACGCGATCTGCTGAAGCGCCGTACAGACGCTTTCCTCGACTGGCACAGGCGGTCGGAGCTGCCGCGCTATGTCACTTTGCTGGCGCGCGCGGAACAGTCGCTGGACGGCCGGGTCACGCCGGCGACCGTCGAGGCGCTGGCGCTGGCAGCGGAGGGCGAGTGGCTGCGCCTGCGCGACCGCGCTCTCGACGCGCTGATTGGTGTCGGTGAGGCCCTGGATGACGCGCAGATTGCATCATTTGTCGCGACCCTGCGTGAGCGGCAGGCAGAGTACGAGGATAAGTACCTCGACCGTGATGACGACGAGTATCGCGAGGATGCCTGCGACCGCCTGGTTGACAACCTTGAAGACTATCTGGGGCGACTCGGTCGTGGCAGAGAGCGCCGGACATGCGCGATACTGCAAGATCTGCGTCGCTCGGATGCCGCCTGGCTGGCGGAGCGCGAGCGATGGGTGAATTGGCTGGAGGAGGTCCTGCAGCGACGGTCGGGCTGGCAGGCCGCGCTCCGCGCCGGCGTCGATGGCTGGGCGGATACGGTGGCTCCGGCGTATCGGGATATTTATGACCATAACAGCGCACTCATTTACCGGGCGGTGGCCGCGGCGGTGGAGAAGCGGAGCAAGCGCCAGGACCGCTATCTGCGGCACAAGCTGGCCGGCCTGCGCGAGGACCTGATCGAGCTGTCAGCGCCCTGAGGCACTCCGCAAGTCCTTAAAGAATACCTTGGAATTGCGCTGCAGGTTGTACAGGTCGCGACGTTGCCGCGGCAGCGCTTCCCGCGACGCCTCGACAAAGCCCTGTTCGATGAACCAGTGCGCGGTCTGTGTGGTGAGAACGAACACCCGGCTCAGCCCGAGGCCGCGGGCCTCCTGCTCCAGCTCCCCGAGCAGGCGCCGGCCCCGACTTTCACCGCGGTAGTCAGGGTGCGACACGATACAGGCGATCTCGCCACAGTCGTCCGGTGGGCAGGGGTACAGCGCCGCGCAGGCGATAATGCGGCCGTCGCGCTCGAGCAGGCGGAAACGCTCGATCTCGGTCTCGAGTATTTCCCGCGAGCGCTTCACCAGTATGCCGTCCTCCTCCAGCGGCTGGATCAGCTCCAGAATGCCACCGACATCGTCGATACGTGCGCGCCGGGACTGCTCCCAGGGGCGACGCGTGATCAGCGTGCCGCTGCCATCGTGGGTAAAGAGCTCGCGCAGCAGTGCGCCATCCTCGTGATAGCTGATGATGTGGCAGCGTGGTACGCCCTGGCGACAGGCGCGCGCGGCAGTGTCTACCAGCTCTCTGTGCGCAGTATCCGGCACAGCGAGGCCGGCGATCTCCTCAACCGCACATTGCCGCACCAGGTCGCCTGACTCATCGAGGATGCCGGCACCGGCGCCGAACATGATCAGTTTCTGTGCGCCAATCGCCACGGCTGTGCGCACTGCGATATCTTCCAGCGCCAGGTTGAACACTTCCCCCGTGGGCGAATAACCCAGGGGTGACAGCAGGACCACCGAACCGGCCGCCAGCTGCTGGCGTACGCCGTCGCTGTCGATGCTGCGCACGCGACCGGTGAGGTGGTGGTCGACGCCATCGAGCACGCCGATCGGTCGCCCGGTGACAAAATTGCCCGAGCAGATGCGCAGGTCCGCGCCCTGCATAGGGGATTTCGGCAGGCCCATCGACAGCAGCGCCTCTATTTCCACGCGCAGCGCGCCAGCCGCATCCCGCACGCAGGCCATCGCCTCGCCGTCACAGATTCGCAGACCCTTGTGAAACGCAGTGTGAATACCGGCGCGCTCGAGTCGAGTCGCGATCTGCGGGCGGCTGCCGTGCACAAGCACCAGCTGCACGCCGAGGCTGCTGAGCAGCGCGATATCGTGGATCAGGTTCGCCAGCGCCCCCGCCTGCGTCACCTCGCCACCGATCATGAGCACGAAGCGCTTGCCGCGGTGGGCATTGATGTAGGGTGCGGTGTTGCGGAACCAGTCAAAGCCGCCGCTGCCGTGTTCGTTCACGTGTTGGTCCTGTTGCCGGGCGCTTGCCAAGGTTAACCAAAAGCAGCGCGAATTTCTTCCATCATGTGTTTCCCGCCTGCGCGCGGCCGGTGCGAGGGCTGTGATAGCATGCCAGGCAACAAACGCAACCCGTGCAGGATACATTCATGACCGCGCCGGATGCCTCACTGCAGCGCGAGCACAAGCTGAGCCTGCCCGAACTGGTGTCCCTGCTGCGCCGGGATGGCCGCTTGTCCGAGGCGGATGCGCGCCGCCTGGGCGGTGTCAATATCGGCTCCGTTCACCCGCTGGTTTTCCTCGCCGAGCAGAAGCTGGCGGATGCCTCGCGACCGGGCACGGCGCTTGGAATGGACCGCCTCCTGGCCTGGCTCGGCAACCGCGTCGACCAGGCGGTGTATGAGATCGACCCGCTGCGCATCGACGTCGGCGCGGTCGCCGAGGTCATGTCCCGCGCCTTCGCCGAGCGCCACCGCATCCTCGCGGTGGAGTCCAATCGCGACAGCGTGGTGGTGGCCAGCGCCGAACCGTTTCTCTGCGCCTGGCAGGACAACCTTGAGCACGTCGTCCGGCGCCCGGTGAAACGGGTGCTCGCCGATCCCCGTGACATTGTCCGCTTTACGGCCGAGTTCTACACCATGGCGCGCTCTGTGCGCGGTGCCGGTGCCGGCAACGCCGCCCGCGCGCAGCCGCCGGCGGTGAACAATCTCGAGCAGCTACTGGACATGGGTTCGCGCCAGGAGCTGGACGCCAACGACCAGCACGTGGTGAGTATCGTCGACTGGCTGCTGCAGTACGCCTTCGAGCAGCGCGCCAGCGATATCCACGTGGAGCCACGCCGCGAGGTGGGCAAGGTGCGCTTTCGCATCGACGGCGTGCTGCACCCGGTGTACGAGCTACCACAGGCCGTGTGCGCCGCCATGACCAGCCGCATCAAGATTCTCGGTCGCATGGACGTCGCTGAGAAGCGCCGGCCACAGGATGGACGCCTGAAGACCCGCGCGCCCGCCGGCGGCGAGGTAGAGCTGCGCCTGTCCACGCTCCCCACGGCGTTTGGCGAAAAGCTGGTCATGCGCATTTTCGATCCCGAGGTGCTGCAAAAGAGCTTTGGCGAGCTCGGCCTGGAGGACAACGACCTGGCGCGCTGGAACAGCATGACTGACGCCGGCAACGGCATCGCACTGGTCACCGGGCCCACCGGATCCGGCAAGACCACGACGCTGTATTCCACGCTGCGCCAGCTGGCCACCGACGAGGTCAATGTCTGCACCATCGAGGACCCCATCGAGATGGTCGAGGGTCGCTTCAACCAGATGCAGGTCAATCACGGGATCGACCTGGATTTCTCGAGCGGTGTGCGCACCCTGTTGCGCCAGGATCCCGACATCATCATGGTCGGTGAGATCCGCGATCTGGAGACCGCCAACATGGCGGTACAGGCGGCGCTGACCGGACACCTGGTGCTGTCGACGCTGCACACCAATGATTCGCCCTCTTCCCTGTCGCGTCTACTGGAGCTGGGCGTGCCCGCCTACCTGATCCGCGCCACCGTGCGCGGTGTCATGTCCCAGCGCCTGGTGCGCATTCTCTGTGAAAGCTGCAAGGCGCCCGAGCCATGTGACCCCGGCGCCTGGGCATCACTGGTGGGCGACACGGGCCCGGCACCGGCACAGGTGTTTGCGCCGGTGGGTTGCCGCGCCTGTCGCCAGACCGGGTTTGTCGGGCGCCGCGGTATCTATGAGGTACTGCTGAACAGCCCCTCAGTGCAGGAGACCGTTGTGCCGCGTATCGATACCTACGCGGTGCGCCGTGCGGCCGCTGCCGAGGGGATGCAGTCCCTGCGCGAATCCGGTGCCCAGCGCGTGCTACGCGGGGAGACCACCATAGAAGAAGTCCTGCGCGTGGCGCCGGTCGACAACCGGTGACGGAGTTGCTGCACCGGTTGGCACCGCCTCTCGCGCAGGCGGCAGACGCAGCCTGGCAGGCTGTACTGGAAGCGGCCGAGGCTGGCGAGCAGGCGCCGCTGCAGGCACTTGCGGCAGATCGGCAGCGGGGTCCGCAGCTGGCGCGCATGCTGGCCTGCAGCCAGTATGTGGCGGCGCTGCTGCGGCGGCGCCCCGGACTGTTGCTCGCGGCCAACGAACACGGCGATCTGGATGCATCGCTGCCACAGGACGCCTGGCTGCATCGCCTGGAGGCCGCTCTGGCGGACCCGGACGCGGATCTTGCGGCCACGCTGCGGCGCTTTCGCCAATACCACATGCTGCGCATTCTCTGGCGCGACTTCAACCGCCTGGCCGATACCGTGGAGACCGTGCGCGATACCTCCCTGCTCGCCGAAGCCTGCATTCAGCAAGCTCTGATCGTGTGCGAGTCGCAGCTTGTGGCGCGCTTCGGTCGGCCCATCGGCCAGCGCTCCGGCCAGCGCCAGGAGCTGATCGTCATCGCCATGGGCAAACTGGGCGCGCGCGAGCTCAATGTATCCTCGGATATCGATCTTATTTTCGCCTTTCCCGAAGCGGGTCAGACGGACGGTGAACGCAAGCCACTCAGCAATGAAGAGTTCTTTACCCGCCTCGGGCGTGCGCTGATCAATGCGCTGGACACGATTACCGCAGAGGGCTTTGTATTCCGGGTCGACATGCGCCTGCGTCCCTACGGTGAGAGCGGTGCCCTGGCGCACAATTTCGCGGCGCTGGAAGAGTACTACCAGGACCAGGGTCGCGACTGGGAGCGCTATGCGTTGATCAAGGCGCGGGCGATCACCGGCAGCGCGCAGCATGCCAGTGCGTTGATGCGTACGTTGCGGCCCTTCGTCTTTCGCCGCTATGTTGATTTTGGCGTGATCGACAGCCTGCGCGGGATGAAGCGCATGCTTCTGGCGGAAGTGCAGCGGCGGGGTCTGGAGGACAACGTCAAGCTGGGGCACGGGGGTATACGCGAGATCGAGTTCATCGCCCAGTGTCTGCAACTGATACGCGGCGGTCGCGATCGCGCACTGCAGCAGCAGGAGCTTCTTTCCGTCCTGCCGAGCTGCGCCGAGCTCGGCTGTCTGCCGCTGACCGCGGTGGACGAACTGATGCAGGCCTATCGATTCCTGCGCGATACCGAGCATGCGCTGCAGGGCTATGCCGACAAGCAGACCCAGGAGCTGCCGGATGATCCCCTGCGCAGGGCAGCCCTGGCGGAAGTGATGGGCTATAGCGACTGGGATGGATTCAGCGCTGCGCTGGCGCTTCACCGACAGCGGGTCGCCGGCCATTTTCACGACCTGATTGCCGCTCCTGAGGACAGTCAGCCGCAGCCTGAACTGGAGCTCTGGAATACCCTGGACGCGTCGGCTCTGCAGGCGCTCGGCTACACGGAAGCGGAAGCCTCCCTGGAACGGCTGTCCGACCTGCGCGATGTCAGCCGCCTGCGCGGGCTGCAGCGAGAGAGCAGCGAGCGCCTGGAACAGTTCATGCCGCTGCTGCTGAAGGCCTGTGCCGGCGTCGACAGTCCCGACCTGGCGCTGGCGCGTATTCTGCCGCTGGTGCGCGCGGTGCTGCGGCGCAGCGCCTACATGGTGCTGCTGATGGAGAACCCCCCGGCGCTGGCCGAGCTGGTCGCCCTGTGCGAGGCCAGCCCGTGGATCGCCGAACTGCTGGCATCGCAGCCGGTCCTCCTGGACGAGCTGCTGGACCGCTCCAGCCTGTACTCGGCGCCGGATCGCATGCGGCTGCAGGAAGAGCTGCGCCAGCAGGTGGATCGACTTGCCCTCAGCGATCTGGAGGCGCAGATGGACGCCCTGCGCTATTTCAAGGCGGCCCATGTGTTGCGGGTCGCCGCCAGCGAGCGGCTCGGTCGCCTGCCGCTGATGAAGGTCAGCGACAAGCTCACGTTCATTGCCGAAGTAGTGCTGGAGCAGGTGTTGCGGGTAGCCTGGGCGCAGCTGGTGGAACGCTATGGTGAGCCCGCCCGCGATGGCGAGGAGTCCGGCTTTGCCATCTATGGTTATGGCAAGCTCGGCGGTATCGAGCTCGGTTATGCCTCGGATCTGGATCTGGTGTTCATCTACGATGCCGCCGCCGGCGGTGTGACCGGGGGCGAACGCAGCATCGACAACAGCGTGTTCTACACCCGGCTGGGACAGAAAATCATCCATATTCTCGAGGCGCGCATGCCGCTGGGCAAGCTGTACGAGACCGACATGCGCCTGCGACCGTCGGGAGCATCCGGCTTGCTGGTTTCCACGCTGAAGGCCTTCGATATCTACCAGCGCGAGACAGCGTGGACCTGGGAACACCAGGCGCTGGTGCGTGCACGCGCCGTCGCCGGGGATCGACGGGTTGCCGCGGCGGTGGATCGTGTGCGACACGAGGTGCTGTGCCGGGCGCGCGATGTGGACGATCTCGCGTGTCGGGTGGTGGCGATGCGCGAGAAAATGCGCGAGCACCTGCTGCCGAAAAAGCTGGAAGACGACGAATTTCACCTAAAACAGTCTGTCGGCGGTATCGTCGATATCGAATTTATGGTGCAATACAGTGTTATTGCGTGGTCGCACCGCTCTCCCGACCTGACCCGTTGGTCAGACAACATC
>CAYFVJ010000094.1:0-10318 GCA_964346555.1 uncultured Alteromonadaceae bacterium
GTCGATATTGGCGTTTATTGCTCCACCTCCAGCCAGTGCACGGCGCTGTGAGGCGAGCCCGGCGCGCCGGTCCGGTGAATCTCCTCGCCAGCGACGGGTGGCGTCGGGCGCGGGTCGTTGGCGAAATTCGCGCGCAGCTGCAGCCGCGCGCCATCGAGCTGCCAGTCTACCGCGAGAACGCCATCCGCAGCAGTCAGACAGTGGCCCGCATGGCCGCCGGTGCCGGCGAGGCTCGGAACAATATGCCGATGGCGGAGCGCGAGCAGCTCGGAGAGTCGCCCGGCATGGGCGCGGCCCTCCGTACTGTCGCGCCATGCAGGGTCCAGCGTGCTGCCCTCGAAGGTCGCGGGTGCTATCGGATCCGGTACGTCGTTGGCCTCGAATCCGGCGAAGCCTGCGAACTCGGCGCGCCGTCCCTTGCGCACCGCGGTGTCGAGTTCGCCGCCGAAATGCGCGAAAAACAGGAAGGGACGGCGTTCGCCATATTCCTCGCCCATGAAAAAGAGCGGAATGTGCGGCGATAGAGCGAGGATCGCGGTGAGCGCGGCCAGCGTGTTTTCCGGCGCCAGCGTGATGAGCCTTTCCCCGAGCGCCCGGTTGCCGATCTGGTCGTGGTTCTGCAGGAAATCCACAAAGACCGCAGGTGGCAGATGCGCCGACGGCTGACCCCGGCCCCCCTCGCTCTGATAGGCGAAACCCTCGGCAAGGGCACGGCCAAGGAGCGGCAGAGGATCGGGGGTGAAATCGGCGTAGTAGCCCTCGGTCTCGCCGGTGGCGAGGACATGTGCGGCATTGTGCATGTCGTCGTTCCACTCGGCCGTGTGCAACTCTACCGCGCCATCCGGCATACGCTCGTGCAGGTAAGTGACGTTGCGATTGTCCTCGGTCGTCAGGTGTACGCGTCGGTCGGGGAAGATGGCGTGGACCTCCCGGGCCAATTCGATCAGCAGATCGGGGCTGGAAGGATCGACGATCTGATCGATGGCATCCAGGCGCAGACCGTCGACACCATACTCCCGGAGCCAGTAGTGCGCGTTTTCGATAAAAAAGCGGCGCACCGGCGCCCGGGCATAGTCGATACCTGCGCCCCACGGCGTCGTGCGGTTCTGGTCGAAGAACGCCGGGGCGTAGAGCGGCAGGTAGTTCCCGTCCGGGCCGAAGTGGTTGTAGACCACGTCGAGCAATACCATCAGCCCCTGGGCATGTGCCGCTGCGACCAGCGCGGCCAGATCATCGGGCGTGCCATAGACGCTGTGCGGGCAGTAGGGCAGCACGCCGTCGTATCCCCAGCCGCGGTCGCCGCCGAATTGCGCCACCGGCATGATTTCGATAGCGGTGAAACCAAGCATCGCAAGCCTCGGCAGTTCGCGCGCGGCACTGCGGTAGCTGCCCTCGGGGGTGAAGGTGCCGATATGAAGCTCATAGATTACCGCTTCTTCCCAGGGACGACCCGGCCAGAGCAGCGGATGGCGCGGCCGGGTCAGCAGTGAGGGCCCATGTACACCGGCCTGCTGTCGGCGCGCTGCCGGATCGGGCACGGCGCGACCGCCGGGCAGGACGAAAGCGTAGGGTGTCCCCTCCGCGGCCTTCGCCTGCGCACTGAACCAGCCGTCTTTCCCGACCGACATTGGCCTGTCGTGCCCATCAAGACGCAGCGTCAGCGTCTTCACCCCAGGGGCCCAGAGCTGAAAGTGCCAGAGACCCTCAGCGCCGGCGACCGCCCCCCAGCTGTAATCAACCTCAGCGGACACGGACTGTCTCGACTAGACACAGGGAGCGGGAGGGCAGTTCCAGGCTTGTACCGTGAAACGTGCGACAGCCTTCGTGATCGACTTCGCCTTTCTCCGTAGCCACAAGCACCCGCCAGGCACGCTCGCTGTCGCCAGGCAGGATGAAATCGAGATCGTCTTCCGATGCGTTGACGGCCAGCAACAGGTAGCTGCCGATTTCATGCATGAGAAGTCCGGCGGCTCGACTCTCCTCGTTCTCCCAGTCGCCCGGTGTCATTTCGTGTCCATCCGGGCGTAGCCACTTGGCGAAACGCTTGCGCTGCGCATCGGCGCCGGCGTGCAAGAAGCGCGCTGCGAGGAAGAGCCCGCGCGTAGCACGCACAGCGACGAGACCGCGTACGAATTCCTCGAAGGCGGTGTCGCGGTTTTCGGGTATCCAGTCGAGCCAGTTGATCGCATCGGATTGGCAGTAGGCGTTATTGTTACCATGCTGTGAGCGCCCCTGCTCATCGCCCATGAGCAGCATCGGCGTACCCTGACTGAGGACAAGCGTGGCCATCAGATTGCGCCGCTGGCGATCGCGGAGTGCCAGTATTTCGGCGTCGTCGGTCGGTCCTTCGGCACCGCAGTTCCAGCTCAGGTTCTGGGAGTGACCATCCTGGTTGCCTTCCTGGTTCGCATCATTGTGCTTGTCGTTATAGGAAACAAGGTCCATCAGCGTGAAGCCGTCATGCGCGGTGATGAAATTCAAGCTGGCCCAGGGCCGGCGTCCCGCATGAGAGAAGGTATCGGCCGAGCCGAGCAGGCCGGAAGCCAGATGGCGCAGCGTACCCGGATCGCCGCGCCAGAACGCTCGCGCCGTGTCCCGGTACCGGTCGTTCCATTCTGACCAGCCAGGCGGGAAGCGGCCGAGCTGATAGCCGTCCGGTCCTGTATCCCAGGGCTCTGCAATCAGCTTGACGCTGGCGAGCACCGGGTCCTGGCGCACTGCCTCGAGAAACACCGCGTGCTCGGAATAATGATCGCGATCCCGGGCGAGGGTGGTCGCGAGGTCGAAGCGGAAGCCATCCACGTGGCATTCCTCGACCCAATAGCGCAGGCTGTCCATCGTCATTTGCAATACGCGCGAGTTACGCAGGTTTAGCGAGTTCCCGCAGCCGGTGGTGTCAAAATAGTAGCGCGGATCCTCAGCCAGCGTGTAATAGCTGGCATTGTCGATGCCGCGGAAGGAAAGGGTCGGGCCCAGCTCGGAACCCTCAGCGGTATGATTGTAGACCACGTCCATGATGACCTCGATGCCCGCCTCGTGAAGGCGGCGGACCATCAGCTTGAAATCGCCCAGCCCGCCCTGCCGGGTTACGTAGCGGGGCGCCGGCGCAAAGAAGCCGATGGTGGAGTAGCCCCACCAGTTGACCAGTCCCTTCTCGGTCAGGTAACCCTCGTCGTAGAAGGCTTGCACCGGCAGAAGCTCCACCGCCGTGACGCCGAGCCGGACGAGATGATCTACCACCCGGGGGTCGGCGAGTCCTTCGAAGGTGCCGCGCAGAGGCGTGTCGATATCTGGATGGCCCATTGTCATGCCCCCGACATGTGCCTCGTAGATAAGTGTGCGGTCCCAGGGCACGTACGGACGCACGTCATCACCCCACGTATGGGCCGGATCGACCACCACGCATTTTGGCATTACGATGGCGCTGTCGCGCCTGTCAAAAGAGAGATCGCCCTGAGAATGGTTGATTTTGTAGCCGAACAGAGCAGCGTGCCAGCGCAGATTGCCCTGGTGTTGCAATGCGTAGGGGTCGAGCAGAAGTTTGTTCGGATTGAAGCGATGTCCTGCTTCGGGCGCGTAGGGGCCGTGCACCCGGTAGCCGTAAAGCTGGCCCGGGCGAACGTCGGGCAGGTACCCATGCCAGATCTGGTGGGTGAACTCCGGCAGTTCGACGCGTTCGGTCTCGCGCCGGCCGCGCGTATCGAAGAGGCAGAGCTCCACCTTCTCGGCATGAGCCGAAAATAGCGCGAAATTAGTGCCGGAGCCGTCCCACGTCGCGCCGAGCGGCACGTCCGAACCGGCCAGAATCCTCCTGGAGCTGGTAGTAGGGTTAGAAGTCATGGGATGTTCAAGCCTGTGAGAGTTAAGTGTGTCATGGGCTACCTGCACTGGTTTCGATGAGAGTCAGAAAGCCGCGGAGAGGAATGTTGATCCACTCGGGACGCATCGCCGTTTCATATTCGATTTCGTACGCGGCCTTCTGGATCAGGAAGAGGTCGAGAAGCGCCCGCTCGAAATCTGCATTATCGGGGTGCACGGCGGCACCCGCCATGGCCTTGCGGTAGGTCTCCAGGAACCTCCCCTGTGTCGCCTGCCGCCAGCTCTCTACCCCGGCCAGCGTGCGTTCGGGATCGGCTCCGATTTCCAGTCTCCGGTGCACAGTGGACCAGAGCGCATAGTCAAAGCTGCGGAGCATTCCTGCCACATCGCGCAGCGGCGATGTTCTGGCAGTGCGCTCGGCAAGTGAGCGGGTCGGTTCGCCCTCGAAGTCGATGATAACAATATCAGTCTGTGCGACGAGCACCTGGCCCAGATGGTAATCGCCGTGGACGCGGCAGCGACCGCCCGAAGGCGTGTAGGCCTCGACAGCGGAGAGCCGCGCCTCGATATCGCCTTTACGCTCAAGCAGCCCCTGGGCCAGACCGCGGCTGCTTTGCTCGAGGCCATTGAGACGATGATGCAGACGCGCGAGCATGGACGTTGCTTCGCCGCGGACCTGGCTGATGAGGACGGCAAGAGCTTCAGCGGACAGCGGCTCCATCCCGAAGGCGCTACCTGAGGCGCCGCTAGACAATGCGCGGTGCATCTCCGCAGTCCGGCTTCCCAGAACGGCACCCAGGTCGAGGGGACCGCCCATCAGCGCCTGGCTTTCTAACGTTAGCGTCTCCTGATCAGCGGTTTCGAACCGCTCCATATCGCGGTCGAGCGCCTCGGTCACGTAGGTCCAGGCGTCACCCTGATTCCCTACAAACTCGCTCGCGGCGGCGAGCGTGGTGACTTCGCCCTCGGCGTTTATCCAGTCTATCGTGCCGAGGAGCGGCGGCGTCGCCTTGAAAGCTGTCTCCTCGGTCAGAAAGCGGGCGACCTCGATGTCGGGCTGCACGCCGGTGCGTAGTCGGCGGAAAATTTTCAGGATCAGCCGGTCGGAGAAAGCGATAGAGGCATTCGATTGCTCGGCCGAGATCAAACGGGGTTCGCCCGCCTCTGAGGCGATCTCGCGCAGCCGCCTGCTGCGCGAGAAAACCAGTCGACCCTCTTCGCCAGCGTCCATATCCTCAGCCTTGCAGAGCGCGGCGAGAAGCTCGTAGGCCATGTCCTCGTCCACTACTGCGTCGATCACGGCGCCCACGCGGTTCGCGCGGCGCAGCTTGGCAAGCGTTGCGGGCAGACGCGGACCGAGTGTCAGGTGATCCTCTCCCCAGACTGCAGAAAGCGGCAGGAAATAGCGCTGTTCCTCGCCAACTAGGTTCACATCCACGACCGCCAGAAGGTGGTTGCCAGAGATTTCGACCAGTCGCCGCAGTCGTGTGCGTTCGATACGCTCTTCCTTGGCGGCGAACCAGCGCTGCAGCGAAAGGTAGTCAGGCAGTGTGTGGCGCTCGAATTCAGCTACGGAATGATCGTCCATCGCGCCGCCAATGGTGCCTGAGCGAGTGGTCAGCGTAATGAAGTCGGGAAGCATCTGCGTATAGGGTGTATGCCAGTCCGGTGCGTCCTGCTCGTCGGCCAGTAGAAACCAGTAGAAACCATAGGCGGGCAGCGTCAGCAGGTAGGGTAGCCGTCCCACCGGTGGAAAGGGCGACTGGCCGCTAAGCTCGATCGGGACGCGGCCCTCATGGGCGGAGAGATCGATCTCGGCCGCCTGTGCCTGACGGGAGAGATTGCATATGCAGAGTACAGATTCTTCTCCCAGCCGGCGCACATAGGCCAGCACCTTTCGGTTGCGGGGATAGAGAAGCTCGATCTCGCCGCGGCCGAACAGCGGGTGCCGTTGACGCACCGCGATCATTCGCTTGATCCAGTTCAAGAGTGATGAGGAGGAATGCTGCTGCGACTCGACGTTTATCGCCTGGTAGCCGTGCACCGGATCCTGGATAGTCGGCAGGTAGAGCCGCTGCGGATCGGCTCGGCTGAACCCCGCATTGCGATCGGCAGACCACTGCATTGGCGTGCGCACCCCGTCCCTGTCACCGAGATAGTAGTTGTCGCCCATGCCTATCTCGTCACCGTAATAAAGCACTGGCGTGCCCGGCATTGTCAGCAATAGCGAATTCAGCAGCTCGATCTTGCGCCGATCGTTCTGCAGTAGCGGCGCGAGACGACGCCGTATGCCCATGTTGATCCGTGCGCGTCGGTCCGAGGCGTAGAAATCCCAGAGATAGTCCCTTTCGCGGTCCGTAACCATTTCAAGAGTCAGCTCGTCATGGTTGCGCAGAAAGATGGCCCACTGGCAGTTTTCGGGAATGTCCGGCGTCTGCCGGATGATATCCGTGATCGGATACCTGTCCTCCTGCGCGAGAGCCATGTACATTCGCGGCATCAGCGGGAAGTGGAATCCTATGTGGCACTCGTCCCCCTCACCGAAATAAGGCCGCGTATCTTCGGGCCACTGGTTGGCCTCAGCAAGCAGCATCCGACCGGAATAATGTTTGTCGAGATCCGCGCGAATCGCCTTCAGTACGTCGTGGGTTTCCGGCAGGTTCTCGTTGTCGGTGTCATCGCGCTCGACCAGATAAGGGATCGCATCCAGTCGGAGCCCGTCCACCCCCTTGTCGAGCCAGAAGTGCATTACCTCCAACACGTTGCGTAGAACCTCGGGGTTGTCGAAATTGAGGTCGGGCTGGTGATCAAAGAAGCGGTGCCAGTAGAACTGTTCCGCCACCGGATCCCAGGCCCAGTTGCTGTCATGGGTATCGCTGAAGATGACGCGGGTCTTGTCCATCCACTTGCCTGGATCGTCCGACCAGACATAGAAATCGCGCTCGGGGCTATCCCTGGGTGCATTGCGGGCCCGCTGGAACCACGCGTGCTGGTCGGACGTGTGGTTGATGACAAGTTCGGTGATCACCTTGATGCCGCGCCGATGCGCTTCATCCACAAAGCCCTCGAAGTCCTCCATGGTGCCGTAAGATGGGTTCACCGCCTTGTACTCGCCGATGTCGTAGCCATCGTCGCGCATTGGTGACGGGTAAAAGGGCAGCAGCCAGACGGCGGTCGCACCAAGCTCCTGCACATGGTTGAGCCGGCGCGTGAGGCCGGTGAAGTCGCCGATTCCGTCGCTGTTCGAATCCTGGTACGCCTTGACGTGAATCTGGTAGATCACCGCGTCCTTGTACCAATCGGGTGCGGTGGCCAAGGGCGCTGGTGCAAGAAGATTTTTTTCTACCAGGCTCATAGATCGCCTCCCGCAGGAAACAGTTTCCAGATCGCGTACGGCCGGTCACGCGGATCGAGGACAAGCGTATGGTACTTACCGTGCCAAGTGAAGCGGTTCCCGTGCAACGCGTCCTCTACCTCGATAGAGCTGTCATCGGCCAAACCAAACTCCCAGAGCGGCACCTCGAATTCAAAATCTGCAGAGTGGAACGGGTCGATCAGAACGTGGAACAGCAGATAGTTGGACGAGCGCACGTCGAAGCGACCGTAATAGAGTATTCTTTCATCAAAGGCGTTGAAGAACCGGATGTTCAAAAAGTCTTTCATCGCCGGGTTCTCAGCCCGTATCCGGTTGATGAGCCGCACATCGGCCTTGATGTTTCCGGGCATCCCGAAGTCCCGTTTCTTGAGTTCGTATTTTTCGCTGTGAAGATATTCATCCTTCGGTGGCAGCTGATCGGCCTCGCAGAACTCGAAGCCTGAATACATCCCCCAGTTACTCACCAGCGAGCCCGCCATGATAGTACGGATACGGAAGCCTGGACGGCCGGCATCATGGTTGAAGTAGGGATTAATGTCCGGCGTGTTGGTGAAGAAATTCGGCCGCATGTAAAGCCGGCATGCCTCGGTAGAAAGCTCGGTGACATAGTCAGTCAGCTCCTGTTTGGTATTACGCCATGTATAGTAGGTGTAACTCTGATTGAAGCCGATCTTTGCCAAGCGCTTCATTATTTTGGGCCGCGTAAAAGCCTCACTGAGAAAGATTATTTCAGGATGTATGCGACGCACCTCCGCAATAATCCACTCCCAGAACGGGAACGGTTTGGTATGCGGATTGTCCACGCGAAACAGGGTCACGCCGTGATCGATCCAGAACATGAACAGGTCACGGATCGCGTGCCAGAACTCCGTGTTCGGAGTCTCATCGTCGCGGTAGTAACTGAAATTGACAATGTCCTCGTATTTCTTCGGCGGATTCTCCGCGTGCTTGATCGTGCCGTCTGGCCGGCGCTCGAACCAGTCGGGGTGCTCGTCAATCCAGGGGTGGTCGGGTGAGGCATTGAGTGCGACATCAAGCGCGATCTCAAGTCCCTTACCACGTGCTGCGTCCACCAGTGTGTCGAAATCCTCAAAAGTGCCAAGTTCGGGGTGTATGGCGTCCATGCCGCCCTCCGGCGAGCCGATCGCGTAGGGGGAGCCGACATCGCCGGACCCGGCGCGCAGCGCGTTATTGCGGCCCTTGCGGTTGGTGTGACCGATTGGATGAATCGGTGGGAAATAGAGCACGTCGAAGCCGAGGTCTCGCACATAGTCGAGATGCTCTATCACGTCGCGGAGGGTGCCGTGGCCGTCCCCGGATCCAAGTGAGCGGGGAAAGAGTTCGTACCACGCCGAAAAGGCGGCACGCTCGCGATCGACCCAGATCGGCGTGGCCTCGGTGTGCGTGACGTTGCCGCGCGGGCCGGCGATCTGCATAAAGGCCGAGGCCTCATCGGAGAGCAACACGTCGACGTCCTGGGCGCGGGCGGCGTCGACCAGCCTGGTTTTCAGTGGGGCAGTGTGGCCAGTAGTCTTGACGTCCGCGAGAATCAGCAGCGCTTCCTGCATTTCGACAGAAAGATCCTGCCCGACCAGATGCTTCTTCCGCGTTTGGTCGGCCCATGTCGCCCAGATGTCCCGCCAGGCGGCGATGCTGAACTGCGCAGGCCCGTTTTCCGGAAAGACCACCGTGGCCTGCCAGCGGTCGTTGGGCCCGCGGGTCATCGGTACACTGTTGCTGCCAGGCATTTGCACCGCTGCCGCGATCTGCTCGTGTCCGTCGCCGAAAATGTCGGCCTCGACAGTCACTGGCCAGTCCGCCACCGCCTTGGCAGCAAAGCGACCATCATTGATCGTTGGCGAGACGGCTTCGATTACTATCCGCGCGCTCGCAAGCTCTTCCAGTTCTCGAGAAGACGGCGCTCGGCCGATCGTGTTCGCCATCCCGTACTCCCTCTCTCGCTTACAGCCTCATCTGGCTGGCAGCGGAAACGGTACATGCTGCGTCAGGGACTTTCTACAATCCTATCTTGTTTCTGATGACACTGTATGTAGACTGGCTCGTGAAGGTGCAAGCTCGTTTGGTCAGGCCGATAGGCGTTACTGGCTGTTTTCAGGCAATGCTTCAGATCAGGTCTGAACTGTCAAATCTCAGCTTTTCGGCACCATGGAGGCAGCATGACCTGGAATGTGTTCGTAGTGGGATATGACGATCTGGGCAAGGAGTTATTGCCCAAGCTGCGCAAGGTAGACGACTATAATTTTCGCGGCCTTCTGCCCTTAAACGAAGTGGTATATGCCGGTGAATACGAATTTGACCAGTTGGTAGAGGATGCCAGAAGGGAGCTGGATGATTTTTCCGGCGCGGTCGATGCCATCGTCGGTTACTGGGATTTCCCTACCAGTGCCCTGTTGCCGGTACTGAGAGAAAAACTCGGGCTTCCGGGACCTTCGCTTGAGGCCGTGTTGAAATGCGAGCACAAATACTGGAGTCGTCTGGAGCAATCCAGAACCGTCCCGGACTGCGTGCCGCCGTTTCAGGTTGTCGACCCTTTTGATGAAAATGCCACCGATTCTATCGAAATCGATTATCCGTTCTGGATAAAACCGGTGAAGGCGCACTCGTCACACCTTGGCTTTTTGATCGAGAACAACGAAGATCTCGAGTCCGTGCTGCCGATTATACGCGAAGGTATCGGTGTGTTCGGAAAGCCACTCAATCAGGTAATGAAATATCTCGACCTGCCCGACGATATAGCGTCGGTAACGGGCAATCAATGCATTGCCGAGGGAATTATTTCCGCGGGCTGGCAGTGCACACTCGAAGGGTTCGTCAAGGATGGTGAGTTACAGGTCACGGGCATGGTTGACAGTGTTCGTGATGAGAAACACCGCTCGGTGTTGCTGCGATACGAATATCCATCCAGACTTTCTGATGGGATCCAGCAAAGGATTGTCGATTATTCGCGTCAAGTAATGACCGGTATCGGTTATGACAATGCGCCCTTCAATATCGAATTTTACTACGATCAGGAAAATGACAGGCTCTGGCTCCTGGAGATCAATTCGCGTTTGTCACGTTCGCATGCGGCGATTTTCCAGCTCGTGGATGGTGCTCCGCATT
>CAYFVJ010000095.1:0-10195 GCA_964346555.1 uncultured Alteromonadaceae bacterium
ATTCACCGTAGGTGCCGTTGCCGGGATAACACACGTAGTATGCCGCAAACAGACCTCCGTTAGTGTACCAGGTGTAGTCGATCGCCGCATTGACGTCGCGGTCGAGGTAGCCCCCGGTGTAAATGATGTCGAGCTGCTCCAGGCGCCCGGTCAAGGTCCAGGTAGTGAGGCCGAATTCGTCTTCGTTGCTGTCGTCGTTAAAGCGGGTGACTGAATCCTCGCCTTCCAGGTTCGGGTCGTAGGCCCAAACGCCGTCGGTGTCCAGAGACTGCTGGGTGTGCTGTACCAGGATGTCCCAGTCGGGGTTGATCAGATAATTGGCGCTGAAGCGTGCACCGCTGTAGGTGGCATCGTTGAAGTCATCTTCCACGAAGGCATCGTTGGAGGGCACTGGAATGCTCTGATTCTGCGGGTCCGGCAAAGGACCGCCGGACACGCGATCCACCACGACGGCACTGCCGTTCCAGCCGCCATTGGCGGGATCGTTCAGCTTGTTGTCAATCCAGCCACCCTGGTTCTCGTTGTAGCCCACCAGGCGGACGGCGAGTTTGTCGGTGATCGGCAGATTGATGAACCCCTCCACCGAGTTGCTCTCCTCACCCCCCTTGGTGAATGAGAAACTGGTATCGAAACCACCGGACACGCCGCTGAAGTCCGGCTTGTTGGTGATAAGACGCACGGTACCCGACTGTGAGCTGGCGCCGAAGAGTGTGCCCTGCGGCCCCGGCAACACCTCGATCCGCGACAGGTCGGCGGCGTAAACATCCAGGTTGCGCCCCGGCAGCGCCACCGGTTGCTCGTCGAGGTATAGCGCCACGGAGGGCTGTACACCCGACACGGAAGACAGCGTCAGAGTGGTCTGGGACGTCGCCGCACCGCGGATGAAAATCTCGTTCTGCCCGGGCCCCGTGCCCTGGCTCACCACGTTGGGGAGAAACGACACGTAGTCATCGAAGCTACCGATACGCAGCTCATCCAGGCTGTCTGCCTGCAGTGCCGACACAGCCACCGGTACATCCTGCATGGATTCGGCTCGCTTGGTGGCGGTAACGATCACTTCTTCCAGCTGGGCCTGGGCGCCGCCGGCCATGACGGTGCCGGCGATGGCCGCAACGACGGCACCACTCAGGCGTTTGCGATTGAACGCGTATGAACTAGACATGTGAATTCCTCTTCAAGATTGCAAAAATAGTAATTGCGGGCGACGGACTCTGAATCGGCCCATACACTCTGATTTTTGTATGTTTGAAAATATTAGAACTTCCATCACAAAGTATACATTAAAGTAATGGTCCACCGTCAACAGACTCGTGAAGTGCCGAAAAGTCGATATTTGCGCGCAAAAATACCCTGGAGCTGGCTCGAGTCGGGACAGGGACCTGAAATTTTACTTTCTGTTCTAAAGAGACACCCGCTGCTGTGGTAGTCTCTACCGGTTTGATGTGCTGCTGCCGACAGGAGAAGCTTGCGTATGGCGCCTGTAACAAAACGTCGATTTTACGTTGACCCTGCCGTCTTCTGGCCCGCGACCAGCGTTCTGCTGCTACTGGTCATACTCGCCAGCATCTGGCCGGAAAGCAGCCGGGGCGTATTCCAGTCCCTGCTGCAGAGCATCGTTCACTACGCCAGCTGGTACTACCTGCTGGTGGTCGCCATCGTGCTCATCAGTGTCAGCGTGTTCAGCCTGTCCCGCGCCGGCGATATCCGGCTGGGACCGGACCACTCGCAGCCCTCCTATTCCTACCTGTCCTGGTTTGCCATGTTGTTTGCCGCGGGCATGGGCATCGGCCTGATGTTCTTTGGCGTCGCCGAGCCCGTGATGCATTTCCTGGCGCCACCGCTGGGCGAGGGCGGAACCGCGGGCGCGGCCGCAGAAGCCATGAAGCTGACTTTCTTTCACTGGGGCCTGCACGCCTGGGCCATTTACGCGATAGTCGCCCTGGTTCTCGCGTATTTTGCCTTCAGGCATAACCTGCCGCTGACGCTGCGCTCGGCGTTCTACCCCCTCGTCGGCGAGCGCATCTACGGGTCATTCGGCGCCGCCATCGACGTTTTCGCCATTGTCTGCACTACCTGCGGTGTCGCCACCAGTCTCGGGCTGGGCGTCCTGCAGATCAACGGTGGACTGAACTACCTGTTCGGGACAGAGATATCGGCCGGCGTGCAGGTAGCCCTGATCATCGGCACCATGCTGATGGCGACCGTGTCCGTGGTACTCGGCCTGGATGCGGGTATCAAACGCCTGTCTGAGCTGAACATCGGCCTCGCCATGATATTGCTGTTCGGCGTGCTGCTCGCGGGTCCCACCGTGGTCATCCTGCAGGGCACGGTGGAAAATTTCGGCACCTATATCAGCGATCTGGTGAACAATACTTTCAACCTGTACGCCTATGAACCCACCGACTGGCTGGGTGGCTGGACCATCTTCTATTGGGGCTGGTGGTTGAGCTGGTCGCCGTTCGTCGGCCTGTTCATCGCGCGCATTTCCCGGGGACGGACGATCCGCGAATTCGTGCTCGGCGCCATGCTGGTACCCTGCGGTTTTACGCTGATATGGATGGGTGTTTTCGGCAACAGCGCGATCGAACTCATTCTCCACAACGGCGCGACACAATTGGGTGATGCCGTTCAGGAAAATCAGTCCGTGGCACTGTTCAGCTTTCTCGAATACCTGCCCATGACCAGTATTCTCTCCGGCATATCACTGCTGATGGTGGTTGTATTCTTTGTGACATCCGCCGACAGTGGCGCCATGGTGCTGAACATGCTGTGCGCCAATGGCCGCGACGACACACCGGCGCCGCAGCGGATTTTCTGGACGGTCCTGATTGCCCTGATCGCCATCGCCCTGCTACTGGCGGGCGGCCTTTCCTCGCTGCAGACCGCAGCCATCGCCAGCGCGCTACCCTTCTCCCTGGCTCTGCTCGGCGCGATCTGGGGCTTCGGCAGAGCGCTGCGCACAGACGTCACCAAGCGGCTGACGCAGACTGTTACGCCCTATGTCAATCAGACCGGCGATTGGCGTCAGCGATTAACGACCCTCCTGCACTACCCCGGCGAGGCCACGGTTCGGCATTTCATGGCGACCACCGTGACCAAGGCGTTGCAGGATTTCGCCGCAGAATTGAGCGCCCACGACGTGCAGGCGCGCGTTGTCGATGAACTTGAGGACAACGGCTCGCTGCACCTGGACGCACTGCACGGTGACGAGATCGATTTCGTCTATCGCGTGCGCTGTCGGCCACACCCCATGCCGGCAGAAGGTATCGCCGCGGAGTCAATGGAGGCTCTCGGTGAAGAAGATAAATTCTACCGCGCAGAGGTCCACCTCAAGGAAGGTGGCCAGGACTACTGTGTCATGGGCTGGACGTCGGATCAGATTACTCACGATATTCTGTCCCAGTACCAGACACACCTGCAGTTCCTGCACTCGCTGCGCTGACGTTAGCAGCATGCCGAAATGCCGAAAGAAAAAGCCAGGAAGGTGATCATGCCGCAACAGGACAGCCTGTCGCGGGTTGAGCGCGATATATACACGCGCTTCTACGCGCGGATTGCGGAGGAAGAGGATGCAAGGGTCTGCCGCGACATACCCGACGCGGCCTGCAGCGAGCAGCCGGTGGCCTTCACGCTGCAGCTGCTGTCACAGATTCTCACCAAGATCGGCGATGCGCTGACCAGCAGTCGCATCGTTCTGGCATGGATTCTGGCATCTCTCGGGGCACCTGCAATTTATATTTCCCTGCTGGTGCCCGTGCGCGAATCCCTGTCTCTGTTGCCACAGCTGTTTGTCGCACAGCGTGTACGCCAGCACGCGTTGCGCAAAGGCTTCTGGGTTGCCGGCAGCGTCGCACAGGCACTGAGTCTGCTGGGCATGATACCGGCGCTGTTTGCATTGAATGGTCATGCGCTGGGATTCACTATCGTGGGGCTGCTGGCGATTTTCAGCCTCGCCCGCGGCGTCTGTTCAGTGGCCGCCAAGGATGTGCTAGGCAAAACCGTTTCGAAATCACGCCGCGGCCGCCTGACCGGGCTTGCGGGATCCGTTGCCGGACTGGTCACGCTGGCAGTCGCCGCCGGGCTAATATTGCGGGAGCGCCTTGTGACTCCGGGCGAGGCCGGCGGCGTCATTCTGTTCGCCGCCTTGCTGGGGGTGTCGGCCGCAGCGTGGTTTGTCGCCGCGGCGCTGTACGCCCGCGTACCGGAAGTCCCGGGCGCCACCGAGGGTGGCGGCAACGCCATTACCGAAGCCCTGGCGAGCCTTGGTCTCCTGCGCTCGGATCGCGCCTTCCGCGACTTCGTGATCGCCCGCATTCTGCTGGTATCTACCGCATTCGCCATACCCTACGTGGTACTGGTACTGCGCACTGGAGGTCGCGATGATGGTTTCGGTCTCGGCACACTCCTGCTGGCCGAGGGCCTGGCAGCGCTGTTGTCGGCACCATTCTGGGGCTATTGGTCAGACAGTGCTTCACATCGGGTTATGGCGGCGGGCGCGGCAATTTCCGCCCTGGCGATGGTTGCCACGCTGGTCGCCCATTACCAGGCGCCGGGCCTGCTCGGCAGCGCCTTCGCCGGCGGTCTCCTGATCTTTCTCTGCGCCGTCGCCCATCAGGGGGCACGCGTCGGCCGCAAGACCTACCTGGTCGACATGGCTGACAGCGATAACCGGGCCAGCTACACCGCGGTGAGCAACAGCGTGCTCGGTGTCTTCCTGTTCAGTGGCGCCGGCCTTGGCGTTCTCGACGCGACCCAGGGCACCGCCAGCGTGCTGTGGCTGCTGATCGCGGTCAGTCTGCTGGCTATCCTGCGCAGCATCACCCTGCCGCCGGTCGATTGAGCAAGCGGTCCAGGCAGTGGGTATGATCGAGCGAGTGCCTTGACACATAAATTCATAATGTTCCAGAGGATTGTGCAGCATGAGCTTTCTCTACCGCAGTGCATTCGGCATCGCCGCCGATATCAGGAATCGACAACTGTCCGCTGTCGAGGCGTTGACCTTTTTCCTGGAGCGGATCGACAGTCTCAATACGGACATCAACGCCGTTGTGGCAATGGACACCGACCGGGCGTTCGCGCGGGCACGCGCCGCGGATGCAGCAGCCGAACGCGGCGAGGACTGGGGCCCCCTGCACGGCGTTCCCGTGACGATCAAGGATGCCTACTGCACCGCCGGGCTGGTCACCACCGGCGGCATCCCGGACTGCGCCGATAACGTGCCGACACACAACGCGGCCGCGGTGCAGCGCTATATCGATGCCGGCGCCATCGTCTTCGGCAAGACCAATGTGCCGTTCATGAGCGCAGATTTACAGGTGTTCAATGACGTCTACGGCGTGACCAACAATCCCTGGCACACGGACCGCACCTGCGGCGGATCCTCTGGCGGTGCAGCGGCGGCGCTGGCGGCGGGGCTGACTCCACTCGAGCTGGGTTCGGATATTGGTGGCTCAATCCGCACCCCTTGTCACTTCAACGGCGTTTTCGGTCACAAACCGACTTACGGGCTGATCTCTCTGCAGGGCCATCTGCCACCCGGCGAGAACGTGTTGTCGGAGCCGGATCTTTCGGTTGCCGGACCCCTGGCCACCTGCGTCGATGACCTCGAGAAAGCCCTGGATATTCTTGTCAGGCCCGCCCCGGACTTTTCGGCCGGGTACCCGTTTACCCTGCCTGACCCCGCATTCAATGACCTCAGCCAGCTGCGCGTTGCCGTGTGGTCAGACGACCCTTTCTGCCCGGTGGACCCGGTGATCGCCGAGCATATCGAGGCGGCGGCCGATTGCCTGGAGAGACTGGGGGCAAGGGTAGATCGGCGCGCCCGACCCGATATCGACCCGGAAGCCAACCACCACAACTACACTCAGCTCATGCTGTCGGTGCTCGGCGCCGATATGCCTGAAAGCGTGCACAGCACAGCGGCCGACATGGTGGCGGCGGCCGACCCCGGGGACATGAGCGAGCCGCTGCTGCAGATGCGCGGCATCGCCCTGTCACACCGGGACTGGCTGCGCCAGAACGAGATCCGCATGCACAGCCGCAGGGCCTGGGCAGCTTTTTTCCGGGACCACGATGTGCTGCTTTGCCCCTGTGCGCATGTGCCTGCATTCCCGCATGATCACAGCAAGGACATGCTGTCCCGACTGCTCCACGTCGATGGCGTTGCGCGACCGTATTCCGAGATCATGCGTTGGGCTGGGCTCACATTGAACGCGCTGCTGCCAGCGACAGCCGTGCCACTGGGCACGACGCGCGATGGACTGCCGGTGGGCTGCCAGATCGCCGCCGCGCACCTGGGCGATCGCACGAGTCTCGCCGTGGCACGGCTACTGGAGACGCACCATCGCGACTTCGTGCCTCCGCCCGGATACAGCAACTGACGACGAGGCGCCCCCGATGTCAGACAGACACGACAACCCTGCAGATAGCGGCAAAGCCGGTGCCCCGGCGACAATCCTGAGGCGCGCCACCGGTATCCCCGGCAGCCCGGATCCGGCCAGCGAGTTTCTCTGCCAGCGCGTAACCGAGCTGCGCCAGCAGCATCGCTTCACCCTGGAACAGCTCGCCGCCGCTTCCGGAGTCAGCCGCTCCATGCTCAGCCAGATCGAACGCGGGCGCGCTAACCCGACGCTGGCCGTCACGTACCGCATCGCCCAGGCCTTCGGCATCAGCATCGGAGAACTGGTGGACGATCCGAGTGCCAGTGCCGGCATCGAGGTGGTGTACGGCAACGACCCGGCGACTCTGTTCCGCGCCGACCGGGAGTGCCAGATCCGCACGCTGTCACCGCTGCATCAGGAAAAGTCGGTGGAGTTTTACGAGATCCGCCTGCAGCCGCGTGCCTGTCTTGCCAGCGGCGCCCACTTCGATGGCACCCGGGAACTGTTCACGGTCTCACAGGGGCGTGCCTCGATAACCAGCGAGGGCAGTACCTGCGAACTCGAGGAGGGTGACACTGCGCAGTACCGCGCGGACGTGGATCACCGTATCGACAACCCGGGTGATCAGCCGCTGCGCGGCTATCTGGTCGTGACCTACAAGTAGTGTCCTTTCAGGCGTACTGGCGGCTGCGCCGCAGCAGTGCGTGCGCAAGCCATATAAGCGTGCTCAGCAGCAGGACGGCACCCGCCTGGTGGGCCGCCGCAAGCGGTACGGGAACATGCAGCAACAGCGTGCTGATACCGAGCACCAGCTGCAGGGCGAGCGCCCCCACGACCGCCAGCGCCGCCCGGCGGATTCGCGGCTGCGTCTCCCGGCGCAATACCAGTACGGCAAAGCCCGGCAGTACCAGGGCCAGCAAGTAGGCGAAGATCCGGTGGTTGAACTGAATAGTGGTGACGTCCTCGAACGCCGCGAGCCACGCTGGCTGGGTCGCGTACAGGCCCTCCGGGATAAACGTCGGGCCCATGTTCGGCCAGGTGCCGTACGCGTAACCGGCGTCAGTCCCCGCTACGAAGGCGCCCGACAGAATCATCAGATACACCAGTACAACCAGTGACAGTGCCCAGGTGCCGAGTGCAGAGCGGTGCTCATTGGTATGCATCGGGCGCTGCGGGTGCCGCCATAGATCGAGAATCACCCAGAGCATGGAGCCGTAGATCGCCACGGCAAGCCCCAGATGGGCAGCCAGTCGATACTGACTGACGCTGGGCCGGTCGACCAGGCCGCTCTGGACCATATACCAGCCCAGCAGCCCCTGGCAGCCACCGAGCGCGAACAGGAGGAGCAGGCGGGGCAGCATTCCCGGGCGGATCATGCCGCGCAGTGCAAACACCGCCAGCGGCACGAAAAACAGCACACCGATCAGACGACCCAGGACCCGGTGCAGATACTCGTACATGAAAATGACCTTGAAGCCATCCAGAGACATTCCGCGGTTGATCTGCTGGTACTCGGGAAATTGCCGGTATTTATCAAAGACCGCCAGCCACTGTGCCTCGGACAATGGCGGGACAATACCCATCAGCGGCCGCCACTCGACCATGGACAGGCCCGACCCGGTCAGGCGCGTGACGCCACCGAGCAGGATCATCCCGAAGATCACCACGGCGCAGGCAATAAGCCACAGGGCGAGGGGCCGGTCGTGTTGCGGCAGGTAATGGCGTGAGGTCATGGGCTCCGCACTGTTTGCGTTGAAAGAACGCAATGATAGCGGATTCCACCACCCAGCCGGGCCGGGATTGACTGTCAGTCGCGCAGCTCCGCGCGGTCCGCGAACAATGCCAGGGCCTCCGGGTTAGCCAGGGCGTCGGTGTTCTTCACCGGGCGGCCGTGCACTACGTTGCGCACCGCCAGCTCGACGATCTTGCCGCTGATCGTGCGCGGTATATCCGCGACCTGCAGTATCTTAGCCGGCACGTGGCGCGGCGTGGTGTTGTCGCGGATACTGCGGCATATCCGCCCGGCCAGCGCGGCATCCAGCTCGACGCCCTCGCCCAGCACCACGAAGAGCACTACACGCACATCGTCCTGCCAGTCCTGACCGATGACCACGCTCTCGAGCACCTCATCGATACGCTCGACCTGGCGGTAGATCTCGGCAGTGCCAATGCGCACGCCACCCGGATTGAGCACCGCGTCCGAGCGGCCGTGGATGACGAAGCCGCCGTGTGGAAAAACCTCTGCGTAGTCCCCGTGCGCCCAGACCCCCGGCCAGGTGGCGAAATAGGCAGCGTGAAAACGACTGCCATCAGCATCGTTCCAGAAGCCGAGCGGACAGCTGGGAAAGGCGCGCGTGCACACCAGCTCACCCTTCTCGCCGACCACGGGCCGGCCGCTGTCGTCCCAGACCTCGACCGCCATGCCCAGCCCTGCCGCCTGAATCTCGCCACTGTACACCGGCAGTATCGGACAACCGCCGACAAAGCAGGACAGGATATCGGTGCCGCCGGAGATGCTCGACAGGCAGACATCCTGCTTGAACTCGCGGTACACGTAGTCAAAACTCTCGTGCGAAAGTGGTGACCCCGTCGACAGAATACTGCGCAGAGAATGCAGCCCGTGGCTCTGGCGCGGCCGATGGCCGGCCTTGTCCAGCGCCGCGATGTACTTCGCGCTGGTGCCGAACACGTTGATGCCCTCGCGGTCGATGCTGTCCAGAAGCAATTGACCGTTATCAGCGAACGGTGATCCGTCGTACAGGACCAGGGTGGCGCCGCTGGCGAGGCCAGATACCAGCCAGTTCCACATCATCCAGCCGCAGGTGGTGTAGTAAAAGAAAACATCCCCGTCCTGCAGGCCAACCTGCAGTTGATGCTCCTTGAGGTGCTGTAGCAGCGTGCCGCCGGCGCCGTGGACAATGCACTTGGGTACGCCCGTGGTACCGGAGGAGTACATGATGTAGAGCGGGTGATCAAAAGGCAGCATCGCGAAGTCGATTTCCGCGGCATCGGCGTCACCAAACGCCGCGTAAGCGATAGCATCCGGATGCGCCTGCTTGATATCGCGGTCACCGACCAGGGGCACGATGACCACCGTATCGATACTGTCGACTGCGCGGCACAGGGCGTCAATGCGCTGCAGGCAGTCGCAGGTCTTGCCGTTGTAGTAATAGGCGTCGGCAGCAAACAGAACGCGGGGTTCGATCTGCCCGAAGCGGTCCAGCACCCCGTTGATACCGAAATCCGGCGAGCAGGATGACCAGACGGCACCCAGGCTTGCCGTCGCCAGCATGGCCACCACTGTCTCGGCGATATTCGGCATGAAACCGGCGACGCGATCACCCGGCTGGACACCGGCGGCACGCAGCCCGGCGGCGACCCGCGCGACCTCGCGATAGAGGGCATCCCGGCTCAGCGTGAGGCGCTCGCCGTTTTCCAGCAGCGACACCAGCGCTGTCTGCCCGCCCCGATAGCGCAACAGGTTGGCGGCAAAGTTCAGCCGCGCCTGCGGAAACCAGCGCGCCCCGGGCAGCGCATCCGGGTTGTCAACGACCGTCTCGCCCCGGGCTGATGCCTCGACCCCCGTAAAGTCCCACACCGCCCGCCAGAAGGCCTCCGGCTCCGCCACAGACCAGGCGTGCAAACGCTGGTAATCACCCTCAAAGCCGACACCGTAATCCCGCGCCACCGCCTGCATGAAAGCCGTGATCGGCGCCTCCGCAACACGCTCCGCACCCGGTGTCCACAGCAGCTTGTTCATACGCCTCCCTATCAGCGCCAAAAGCTTCGCACGGCGCGCCGAGCGCTGGCAACTT
>CAYFVJ010000096.1:0-1245 GCA_964346555.1 uncultured Alteromonadaceae bacterium
CGCCCGTATCTACAACGCAACTCTCGCCTCAGAGGAGTTCCGGGATCTGTGGCAGGCGCCGCAAACGCTCAACGACTATCCCGAGTCCACCAGTAGCGCGCCCATTGCGGCGCTCGAAACGGTCAATGGGCTCGCGAGCCAATGGTTGGCCGGAAACTACGCTGCCGACAATCGCAAATTCGAATTACTGCTGAGCGAGGTGACGCGCGGTGACGCCGGCGCACTGTTGGCGGCGCTCAAAATGCAACAGGCTGCATTAAAGGCGGCAAACAGCATGCTGCAGTCGCGCCTGCAGCGTGGGCCGCTGTGCCGGGGACCACTCGTACCGGATCAGGTCGACATCCTGAAAAACGTGGTCGAAAAGTTCTTCATCCGCGGGATACAGCCGTGGTCGGCTACCCTGCGTCGGCGCGAGCACGCGCTGCTGCCGCAGATCAGGCAACTGGAGCAACAACTCGCCGCTGTGCTGCCTCCTCGCTACCGGCAATGGAAAACACGTCGCGATGCCTTACTGACATCGGCCAGCGATGCGCCGCGTCGTCATGTTGAACAGATCCAGTCCCTGTTGGCGGACTGCCGGCAGGCCACGTCGACATCGCCTTTGGCGCCAGCGCAGCCAACATCGGAGTGAGCGCTAACACATCTGACGAAACAGCAGCATCAGGCGCTTGCTGCGCGTAAGCTGCGCAAACATCTCGCGTGGGTCGGCATCGCGAGTAAGAAAATCGGAAACGCCCTCCAATTGATTGACGTCAACACCATCGAGTTCGACAAAGCCCATCCGCCAATCAGCAAACTCGCGCTCTGCCAGGGTCTCTTCGAACAACACTTCGATTCGGTGATGGCGGGAATCGGCAACGACGCGCTCAAAAACAGTGCGCACATCAGACTCCCGACCTTCCAGAACCTGGAAAAAGGAATTGTCGCGCATTAGCAGCAAACCCGTGACATCCCGGGAGTGGTTGTAGCTTCTCGCCGTTGCCAGCAGTTCGACGACCTCCTCGGACGACATAGGGGCGCGCAAAGTACTGACATAGGCGAGATGAAAAAAATCGGCCTGTGCCTGGTCAGCTTCCACTTCGGGCAAAGTTGTTGTGTCAGTCATCGACCTGTCTCCTACGCAATACAGGGCGTTGCCCCGGGTAAGCGCCACCGTGGGCAATGCAGCTTTAGCACCCCAGTATAGTCACCTAAACTTTACATGTATAATGTCCAATTTAGTTTACACTTGCGACACTATCTTTT
>CAYFVJ010000096.1:1345-10194 GCA_964346555.1 uncultured Alteromonadaceae bacterium
CTAAACTTTACATGTATAATGTCCAATTTAGTTTACACTTGCGACACTATCTTTTCTCTGGTGAGTTCGATGACGTCATAGTACGCCGGTTGCGGGCGGCCAGCTGCGGGCGGCCAGCTGCGGGCGGCTAGTCGCGGACGGCTAGTCGCGGACGGCTAGTCGCGGACGGCTAGTCGCGGGCGGCCAGCCAAATGCGTCCACGCCACTGTGATTCTGATCAACGCGACCAGCGCAGCGCCAGATCGCCGATATGAGCCATTAACGCGACCAGCAGCGCGAGTGCTGGCCACTGCACTGCAGCATCGACAAGTACAAGCCGCAGCGCCAAAAACAGGCAGCCCCCGGCGATAAGATTGGGCAGAAGCGCCCTGGGAGTGATTCCGTGACCGCTGACCTTGTGCACTACTACCAGCACCAGTCCCTCAATGAGTATGGCGAGCAGAATCAGGTCAATGACTGCCGGCGACACCAGCAGTTGCAGAGGTGAATCCATGCCGCTGACGGTTCAGGTTCGCGCCATCCCCAGTAGATGCGCCAGATCCTTGAAGAAAATACGGATGTGAGCCAGCGGCCTTGCCCGGACCAGTTTTTTCTGCGTGTAGGCCTGCCATGTCAGGTACTGTACGTCGGGATCGCGGCAGATCGCCACGAACTTCTCCCTGCGTTTATCGCTCGAGTACCAGAACCATTGCAGCACACCCAGCACAAAGAACACGCGTCCGTGCTCGCGCAGAAAGCGCTTGCGAGCACTGCGCAGAGCCGCGGGCTTGTTGCTGTGAAGAAACTCGGCCACCGCTTCCGCAGCGAGCCGGCCACACAGCATCGCGTAGTAAATACCCTCCCCCGAGGCAGGGGCAACGACACCGGCAGCATCTCCGACGAGTAAAACACGGCGCCCATCGTCCCAGCGTTTCAACGGCTTGAGCGGAATGGGTGCGCCCTCGCGACGCACCGTGGTTGCTTCCTGCAAGCCAACGGCCTCTCGCAGAGCGGCCACCGATCCCTGTGCGGAAAAGCCTTTCTGTTCGCTGCCCATGCCGATGCTGGCTTTGTCGCCGTGCGGGAAAACCCAGGCGTAGAAATCCGGCGACAGGCGGCCCTGGTACCAGACATCGCAGCGCTGCGGATCGTAATCCGCAGTGGAGTCTGTCGCCGGGGCATCGACAATCTCGTGGTAGGCGAAGACGCAGCGCATGCGGTCACCACCAGGAACACACTGCGCTGCCACGCGTGACTTCGCGCCATCGGCGCCGATCACCGCACTGGCGGTCACGCAGCGATTCTCGCCACTGCTGTTCTTGTCGAGGTAAGTCACCCGTGCAGACCCGTCCTCAAGGTAGTCAAGCTGCTTGAAGGTCGCTGTGCGCACCTCGGCACCAGCACCGCGCGCACGCTCGCGCAGCCAGGGGTCGAAGACGTCGCGGTCAACCATGCCCACATAGGTATCTCCAACCGGCATATCGACGCGCTCATCCTTCGGCGAGACCATGCGGGCAGATTTTATTTTGGCGACGACCAGGTGCGCAGGAATCTCAAAATCCTCAATCGCCCGTGGCGGAATTGCCCCACCGCAGGGCTTGATGCGGAACGCCCGTTCCAGAACCAGCACCCGCTTGCCCAGTCGCGCCAGGTCCGTGGCCGCAGTCGCACCGGAGGGACCGCCCCCGACAACCACGACATCAAAGTGTTCTGTTGCCTGCATGACTACCTCCCCTGCAGTACTTCCACCATGGCGACATCGCCGAATCCCGGCGCAGCGCTATGGTCATCGGATGCCACGGCTGGCTGCGAGCGCACATTGGCTCCCAGCAACGCGGCGTAAAGAAAAACCAGCGCCTCGCAGGCAAATACCAGCGCATAGGCATGCACTGGCTCCTGCAGCAACTGGCGCGTTGTATCAATGGCAACTGTGCCGAGAAAGCCGCCGAGACCGAAAGCGATGGCCTGCGCACCGCCCCAGAGCCCCATGCGCAGGCCATCTCGCCCTCCCTTGCCCCGGCTGGCTAGCGCCATCATCAGGGCGATAGCTGCAACCGCAAAAGCCCCGTTGGCAATACCTAGAAAAAATACGTTCAGGCGCAGTGGCCAGGTGGCAGACAACAATCCCCCGAAAGCGATACCGAAAAGCGCCAGCGCCGAGGCGATACAGCCGCCAACCGTCCACAGCCGGAGCGCATTGCCACCGGATTGACGCCCGCCAGTGCCGGTCACCGCCACGAGCAGCATGCCCAGCAAAACGCCAGCGTGCTGCATCCCGGCCATTTGCGTCGATTCCCCGGGTGTCATGCCGAAAACCGTGCCCGCATAGGGCTCGAGTATCAGATCCTGCGCACTGTAGGCGAGCATTGACACGAACACGAACAGCGTGAAGCGCCGGGCTGTGGGCTCTTGCCAGACCTGCGACAGGGCACTGCGGAAATTGCCGGTCGCCGCGGCGCCCGTTGTCGGCACCGCGGCCATCCCGGGTGCCTCTGAAGTGCCCTCGATACCGCGCACGGCCAGTACAGTCAGACCCACGGCGAGCAGCGACACCGTCGCAGTCACCGCTATCAGCCGCTGCGGTGAGAACGGGTCGAGAAACTGCCCGGCCACACCGGCCGTGATCGCAAATCCCGCAATCATCATGATCCATACAATGCTCGCTGCAGCCGCGCGGCGCTCATTTGCCACACGCTGCGCGAGCAGGGTGAGCAGGGACGTAGCAGAGGCACCCACCCCCAGGCCAATGGCGATGAACGACAGTAGCGCCAGCGACAGACCCGCGCCAGGCGCCTGCTCTGCCAGCGCCGTGCCCACCGCGGCACCGACGCCGCCGAGAGCAAGAACGCTCATGCCGCCGATAATCCAGGGTGTACGCCGACGACCAATATCCGAGCGGTGACCGAAGTGCGGCCGCGACATCTGCACGAGGTGATGCACGGCAACCAGAATGCCGGGGATCATGGCCGGCAGGGCCAGTTCCACCACCATGACGCGATTGATAGTGGACGTGGTCAGGACAACCACAGCTCCGATGGATGTCTGCACCAGACCGAGGCGGACGATGCCGGTCCAGCCAAGCCCAGACGAGTTCATACACCGACTCCCGGCAGACTGCGCACCGCAAAGGCCGCCACCAACATGCCAAGTACGTACAGTGTCACGCCGGTACCGTTGTACCAGGGGGCGAGCCCTTTCGGGTCGGACAGCAGCCGGCGCATCGCCCAAAGCTGTAACAGCATGCCGGCGCCAATGACCGCGGCGAAGCCCGCCCTGTCCCACAGAACCAGCAGCAGGACCACTATCAACTGCGGTATCAGCATGACGACGCAGGCCAGGCGCGCCGCACGCTCGGGACCGAGCTGTGCCGGTATGCTGCGCACCCCGAGCTGCAGGTCGCCCTCGATGGCTTTGAAATCGTTCAGGGTCATAATGCCGTGAGCACCGAGGCTGTAGAGTACAGCGAGAATGAGTATTTCATTACCCGGCATGGCGCCACTGAGCATGACCGCCGCGCCGGTTACCCAGGCTAGACCCTCGTAGGAGAAACCCACCGCCAGGTTGCCCCACCAGCCGTTCAACTTGAGCCGGGCCGGTGGCGCGCTGTAGGCCCAGGCGAGAATTAGACCCAGCACAGTTGCCCAGAACACCACTTTACCGAGGAGTGCCGCCAGCAGGAGACACAACATGGACCAGACGATGGCGTAATACAGCCCGATCCGGCCCGGCACACGACCCGACGGAATCGGTCGGTCAGGCTCGTTGATGGCGTCGACGTGGCGGTCGAACCAGTCGTTCACGATTTGACTGGCGCCGCAAACCAGGGGCCCTGCCAGCACGATGCCCGCGGCGATCGCCCAGGGCCTGTCCAGCGGCGACATGCCGGATGACACCACCCCACAGCCAAATGCCCACATGGGCGGAAACCAGGTAATGGGTTTGAGCAATTGAAGCAGGGCGCGCGGGTCGGGGCGGGCAGCACTGCCAAGTGTTGGATCCGAAGTCTGCATGCTGGAAATATAGAAGGCCAACTCAGGTGTGTCAATTAATAATGACACTGTTATTGAGCAAAGATGTCATCTCCAGTTGACACACCATGCGTTCCCCACGCAGCGCCTCAGGATGAAACGGGATCAGAGTCGAATCCAGAGATCTCGTAGCGCCGTAATTTCGCATACAGACTCTGCCGACTCAGGCCGAGCAATTCCGCCGCCGAGGCGCGGTTGTCGTGTGTGAGCTCGAGCGCTGCACGAATACACATGGCTTCTATAACATCGGTGGACTCCCGCACGAGCTCTTTCAACGGCAGGCGTCCGACGCGATGAGTGATTTGCTCGATAGTCGCGGGCAGCTTCGTGCCGGTAGAGTCCTGGCTGCTGACCCGCCGGCTGATATCGCGTATAAAGAACGCGAACATCGCGCGCTGCGGTGACTCCGCCCGCGCCGCCGACACCTCGACGTCGGTATGCACGCCGGAATCACCGCGCAGCACCGTCGCAAAAAGCCTGACCACGCCGCGTTCGCGCAGGTTACTCAGGAGTACACTGAGGTCGACTCCGGAACGCCCGAGCCAGCGGTCGGCGGCAACGCCCACTGCCTGTTCCTCATTCACCACCTGGGACAGATCGATAAACGCCCGGTTCGCCGCCAGTACGCGGCCGTCCGTATCTGTCAGGAGCACAGCATCGGGCGCTTTCTGCAGCGCTGGCGGCAACAGCACATCAGTTCCCGCACTGGCGAAGGAGGCCTGCTCGTGCGCTATGCGCACCAGAAAGCGTGCCTCGTTGGCCTGACGCAGGTAGCTGATGACCACGGTAACCAGGCCGCCATCACTCTCGAGCTGCAGGCCGGATGCGTAAGCGCGGCCGACCGACTGCGCCTCGACCATCAGGGAATTGACCGACTGTGCGCTGTCAGGCTTCAGGCCAAGGGGAAAGGCCTTGCCGATCACCCGCTGGCCCAGATTACCGAGCAACTTTGCTGCCGCCGGGTTGGCCTCAAGAACGCGACAACTGGCGGCGTCGAGCACCAGAATGGACTCGGAGACGAGGTCGAACAGCTGGCGGTAGCGAGTTTCCACCTGTCGCAAGCGCCAGTAGTCCTGCTCAAGCGCCTGCTGGGCATTGAGAAGTTGCTGGCGCATACTGGCAACGGCGCGCATATCCTGACCTACCGCGAGTACGCGGGTGTCACCCGTGGGTGCCACCAGGCGGTATTGCACCGGTAACAACGATCCGTCCGCAAGCGCGTGATTGACGTCGGCACGGATCGGCGTACCGGGGTCAGCCAGAGCGGCCTCGAGGTCTTCCGCGATGCGGCCGCGACTGTCGGACGCGACCGTATCGATCAGTTTACAGCCAACCCAGTCTTCATCTATGTAGGACTGCAACTCGTCGCTGCTGAGTACAAGCTCGCCGATTCTGCCATCGCTGTCCAGAACGAGAGCAAAGTCTGCTACCTTTCCGAGCAGGCTGGCCAGCGCTGATACGTCCAAATCGACAAACATGCATTTGGAATCCGAATAAAAAATTTAGCTTTAAGTACATTTGCCTCTAACGGCGCAGCGCGACGACTAGACACTTTGCCCATCCCTATTTCAATTTCCCCGCGGGCAATCCTAATTTAATGCCAGAAACCTATTTTTGTCAATTTTAGTAGACTATACTTTGTGTAAGGTTTAGTTGACATACGGGTTTTGTGCGTCTAACTTTGACCCTGACACGACAGTAACGACCGATTGGATACCGCCATGACCACCAGCTCGCCCGCCAGTGCCAACTCGTTATATACACCGGAACAACGTGCCAGACGCGATGCATCGCGCTGGACCGTGATTCAGGGAATTCTTGCGCCGCTACAGTTCCTTGTTTTCCTCGTCAGCGTGGTGCTGGTGGTGAATTTTCTTGCCAACGGCAGTGGACTCGGCGCCGCCACCGCCTCGGTGATCACCAAGACACTGCTTCTCTACGCCATCATGATTACCGGCGCCATCTGGGAAAAAGAGGTTTTCGGGCGCTACCTGTTTGCGCCGGCCTTCTATTGGGAGGACGTGGTCAGCATGCTGGTTATCGCGCTGCACACGGCCTACCTCGTCAGCTGGATTTTCGATCTGTTCTCTGCCGCAGGCCAGATGTGGATTGCGCTTGCCGCCTACACGAGCTACGTGGTCAACGCGGGGCAATTTCTCCTTAAACTCAGTGCTGCACGCCGGCAATCGACGCGGGATGCAGATGATGCCAAGTGGGAGGGAGCTGCGGAATGACTGAAGCCGTACTCGCCAGCGACTCACCGCGACAGCAACGCCACCCGGTCGTACAGGAGCGCGGACAGCGCGCGGTATTCTGCGGGCTGACCTCGATCATCTGGCTTCATCGCAAGATACAGGACGCTTTCTTTCTGGTGGTCGGCTCGCGCACCTGCGCCCACCTTATACAGTCCGCAGCAGGCGTCATGATTTTTGCAGAACCGCGTTTTGCAACTGCGGTTCTGCAGGATAAGGACATGGCCGGCACCGCCGACGCCAACGAGGAACTCGACCGGGTCGCCGCACAGGTGATTGCGCGGCGCCCGGAGATTCGCACCATTTTCCTGGTCAGTTCCTGCCCCTCGGAAGTTATCAAGCTGGACCTGGCGAATGCCGCTGAGCGCCTCGGCGCAGCCTACGGCGGACGCGTAAATTTCATCGAGTATTCGGGCAGCGGCATCGAGACAACGTTTACTCAGGGCGAGGACCGCTGCCTGGAGAGCCTTGCGGCGCGTTTGCCGGCGGACACCAGCAACACGCCAGCACTTATGGTCTGCGGGACGCTTCCAGACGTGGTGGAAGACCAGTTTGCGCGATTGCTCGAGCAGCTCGGCATCGACAACGTACATTTTTTCCCGGCGCGCAACTCCGACGACATGCCACCCGTGGGCAGTAACACGCGCCTGCTCCTGGCGCAGCCCTATATCGGCGATGCCGCGCGCGCACTGATGAAGCGCGGCGCGCGCCTGCTCCCGGCACCCTACCCCTATGGTGCAGAGGGTACCAGCGCCTGGCTGCAGGCCGCTGCCAGCGAGTGGGGCGTTGCCGCGGACACGTTCGAAGCGGTCACTGCCGCGCCACGGGCTCGCGCAGAGCACGCCGTCGCAGTGCAGACCCGGAGCCTGGCGGGCAAGAATATCAGTTTCCTGCCGGACTCCCAGCTGGAGATCCCCCTGGCGAGATTCCTCCAGCGCGAGTGCCAGATGCAGCTACAGGAAATAGGCACGCCTTTCTTTGACCAGCAGATTCTCGAGGCCGAGCTGCCACTGCTACCGGACGGGTTGCGCATTACCGAGGGCCAGGAGCTCAACGACCAGCTGGATCGGATACGCGACCTGCAGCCCGACCTGACCGTCTGCGGCATGGGTATCGCAAATCCACTGGAGGCCGAGGGTCTGCGAACGAAGTGGTCTATCGAGCTGGTTTTCTCGCCCGTCCAGGGCTATGACCAGGCCGGCGATCTGGCCGGGTTGTTCACGCGTCCATTGTTGCGCAAAGCGCAGCTGGGAGCCCAGGTATGGAACTGACCTTCTGGACTTACGAAGGCCCGCCGCACATCGGTGCTATCCGCGTGGCCAACTCGATGCGGGGAGTTCACCTGCTGCTGCACTCGCCCCAGGGCGACACCTACGCAGACCTCCTGTTCACCATGATCGAGCGCAACAACCACCGTCCACCGGTGACCTACACGACCTTCCAGGCCCGGGATCTGGGCGGCAGCACCGCCGAACTGGTCACGGATACCCTGCGCAAGAGCGTCGCACACTTCAAGCCGAGCCTGCTGCTGGTGGGGGATTCGTGCACGGCGGAACTCATACAGGATCAGCCGGGAACACTGGCCAAGGGAGCCGGTCTCGACATCCCGGTGGTACCCCTGGAAATGCTCGCCTACGCTCGCAAGGAAAACTGGGGAGCCAGCGAAACGTTTTACACACTGGTCCGCGCCCTGCTGGCACGCCAGGTGCCATCCAGTGACTGGCAGCGTCCACCCAGGGCCGAGGGCAAACGACCCAGCGTCAACCTGCTCGGCCCGAGCTCCCTGGGGTTCCGCTGCCGCGATGACATTGTCGAGGTGCGCAAACTGCTCGACACCATCGGTGTCGATATCAACGTGACAGCGCCACTGGGCGCCTCGCCCCAGGATTTGATGCGGATACCGGAGGCGGATGCCAACGTCTGCCTGTATCCAGAGGTTGCCGACGCAGCCTGCTCCTGGCTGCAACGTATCTTCAAGCAACCGACAATCAAGACGGTTCCCATCGGCGTCGGCGCCACCGCAGACTTCCTGCAGGAAATCGCCGATACGCTACAGCTGGAGCTCAGCCCCCAGTCGGCGGACGAGGTCTGCAGGCTACCCTGGTACTCGCGCTCGGTGGACTCCACCTATCTCACCGGCAAGCGCGTGTTCATTTTTGCCGATGCGACACATGCCATCGCCGCCGCTCGCATTGCGCGCGACGAAATGGGTTTCGAAGTAGTTGGTCTTGGGACCTTTTCGCGGGAACAGGCGCGCGACGTACGAGCGGCGGCCAAGAGCTATGGCCTCGAGGCCCTGATAACCGACGACTATCTGGAAGTGGAGAAACACGTTGCTGAGCTGCAGCCTGAAATGCTGTTAGGCACGCAGATGGAACGCCACATCGCGAAAAAGCTCGGCATCGGCTGCACGGTGATCTCCACACCCGCCCACGTGCAGGACTTCCCGGCGCGCTACTCGCCACAGATGGGGTTCGAGGGCGCCAACGTTATTTTCGATACCTGGGTGCATCCACTGATGATGGGGCTGGAAGAGGATCGACGACGATGATTTTGTGAGTGTGTGTAGTTGAGATAGGCGCGTCAGCGG
>CAYFVJ010000097.1:0-2139 GCA_964346555.1 uncultured Alteromonadaceae bacterium
GCCTCCCCATCCTCGGCTTCCACTCCCCAGCGAAATGCCCACCGTCCGGTGTGCACAATGAAGACCTCTTCCGACACGTGACTGTGCTGGGAGTTGGTGCAGCCCGGGGGCTGGCGGGCACCACCAATATTGAAGCCGTGTGGCTCCGGGATGTGAACGTATTGCTCAGGGTGCTCCGCCACACCGGGTCCAATCACAGTGAAATTCTCTTTCTGGTCGCTACCGGGGGTGTAAGCGTCGACGAACGCATTGCGACACGGGACAAGATCGTCGTAACGGACCAGCCGCTCCTTTTCGAGGCGTGCTTTGGTCCAGGAAATAGTTGCAGCGGTCATGTTTCTCCAGCTCGGATTCCGAGCGCTGAGTCCGTAGACAGTGATCAGGTGGTAAAAATGTACTGCGAATGCAAATATTCATCAACCCAAGTTTGCACACGGCCGAGGCTTATATCGTGGAATTCATCGACGCACACCATCATCTTTGGGATCTGACCGCCTGCGACTACCCCTGGCTGGCGGCGCGCGGGGTGACCCGCTTCTTTGGCGACCCGACGCCGATCCAGAAGGATTACCTGCTGGATGACTTCCTCGGTGAATCGGAGGTCTATCAACCCAGCAAGTCCGTGCACATCCAGGTCGGCGTGGCGCCGGGGTGCGAGGTGCGGGAAACACAATGGTTGAGTGAACGGGCGGAAAAACCGGAGGCGCTTATCTGTTTCGCCGACCTCGCCGGCAGCGAGCGTGAGGCGACGCTCGACCGGCAAACGGCATTTCCCCGCGTTCGCGGCGTCCGGCAGATCATCGGGCGTCACGCGGATGAGGACGGGAAACACGGCAGCGACGTGCTGATCGACGATCCCGCATTCGCGCGCGGGCTGCGCTCCCTCGAACGCCGCGGCCTGAGCTTTGATCTGCAGCTGATACCGCAACAACACCACCGGGTCGCCGAGCTACTGCGGCGCTTCGACACACTCCCGGTCGCAGTGTGTCACGCGGGGTCGCCCTGGGACCAGAGCGTTTCCGGTCTGGACCATTGGCAAAGGGGTTTGCGCCAACTGGCTGCACGCCCCAACACCGTGGTGAAACTCTCGGGACTGGGCATGTTCAACCGTTCCTGGGACCTGGCGACGCTGGCGCCGGTGGTATTGCGGACCATCGATGTGTTCGGCCCGGAACGGGTCATGGTTGGATCGAACTTTCCCGTGGACAAGCTCTACCACAGTTACGCTGACTGGTGGCGGACGATTGAGAAAATCTTCGAGGCATTCTCGCCAGGAGAGCGACGGCAGATGCTGGTCGGCACGGCGGCGACTTTTTATAAGCTGTAAGACCTTCTTATAAGCTGTAAGGGCTTCTCAACCTGTAGGGCTCCCTCAGCTGAGCTGATGATTGAACCCCGCCACCAGCCGCTTGACGCCGTCGAGCATGCAGCCATGATCGGATGAGAGCATAAAGACGCTGGCGCCCAGTTCGCGCCAGTGCGGCAACTCCGTCATGTCCCCGAGAAACATCCCCGTGGGACGACCCGCCGCCTGTCCGGCGCGACAGACACGCTCCACCGCAGCGACCACCTCGGCATCCTTTGGCGAGTCCGCACCCAGGGCCACAGTGAGGTCTGCACGACCTATAAACAGGCAGTCAATACCCGGAACCTCGGCGATGGCCTCAATGTTGTCGATACCTTCGACGTCTTCAATCTGTGCAAGGACAACGGTGTGCTCGGCGCTGTCTTCGATGTGATGCGCCATCCCCTTCGCGGTGTAACCGGCCGCCCGGGTGGACCCTGCGAAGCCCCTGCCACCGCGACCAAAGTGCGCCTGGCGGACAGCTGCTTCTGCGCCTGCAGCGTCTATGACGTGGGGAATGACAACCCCGTCAGCGGCGCAGTCGAGTGCATTCAGTGTGTGTTCGGGCGCGGCGGAAGGCACGCGTACCAAGGCCGGGAAAGCCCGTGCATGTAAAAGCCCCAGGCATTGATCCAGCACACCGCGATCAAACGGTGCATGCTCGGCATCGAGACAGACGAGGTCCAGCTCAGTCCCCGCAAGTACCTCGGCGATCATCATGGCTGGTGTTTTCATCCAGGTGCCGAGCAGTATCTCCCCTGCGGCGATGCGCTTTTTCAGTTTTGCCGGCATGG
>CAYFVJ010000097.1:2239-10103 GCA_964346555.1 uncultured Alteromonadaceae bacterium
CAGTATCTCCCCTGCGGCGATGCGCTTTTTCAGTTTTGCCGGCATGGTCAGCTCCTTCCGCTCGCGAGGGCGGCACCCTCAACCATCGCCGCGAGCTTGGCGTAAACGATTTCCTCATCGACGGCGCCAAAACCGGCAAAGGTGGAGAAACCACAGTCGGAGCCCGCCATCACCCGCTCGGGGCCGACAATGTCGATAAACCGCTGCAGTCTCTGGGCGACGAGCCGCGGGTGCTCAATGAAATTTGTGGTCGAGTCAATGACACCCGGCACCAGGACCTTGTCGTCGGGTATCGAGGTGTCACGAAACACCTCCCACTCGTGAGCATGACGCGGGTTGGATGATTCGAACAGCAGATACGCGGGCTTGGCGCGCAGAGCGATCGGCAGCACCGTTTCCATGGGGGCATCGAGGTGGTGTGGACCTTCGTAGTTGCCCCAGCAAATATGCAGACGCACTTTCTCCGCCGGAATGTTGCGCAACGCATCGTTGAGCACGTTCACATGCAGGTTGGCGAGGGCCTCGTATTCGGCATCATCCTGCCCCTTGAACATCATGTGCCGACCGAGGCCGAGATCCGGCGAGTCGAGCTGTAAAAAGAAGCCGGCTGCGACAATGGCTTCGTACTCCATGCGCATCGCATCACCCAGCGCGCGCAGGTAATCCTCGTGATTGTCGTAATGATGGTTCGGCTGGAACAAGGCGATCACGCCCGGGGACGCTGCGTTCATGAAGGCAGCCACAGGCTGGTGGGACTGCACCGCCGCCGACAGGTTGGCGAGATCCTCCTGCAACGGCGCCTCATCCTTGACCCGGATTTCACCGACGCAACAGGGCCGTCGGTAGCTGGGCGTGCCACCGCTTTGCGCCTGGCGCCGGAGGAAACCCGGGAAGGCCTCGAGGTCTGCAGGGGGATTCCGCTCCGAGTCGCCCGCAAAGCCGGTGATCCGATCCTTGATGTAGGTGGCGTAACTGATTTTGCTCATCTCGCCGTCGCTGACGACGTCGATACCCGCCTCGACCTGGCGCCTGACCACCTCGTCCACGGCGCCGCGCAGGGTCTTCGACAGCCTGCCCGGATCGTAGGTCTGCTCGTTTTCCTTGGCAAAAACCCCGTCTGTCACCGCCTTTGAACGCGGCAGCGAGCCGACGTGGGTGGTAAGAACACGTACGTCTGACATCAGTTTTCCCTATTTTTTTCGCTCGTATTGCCGCGGGAGACATCGACCCGCGCCAGCCAGTCGGAGAGATGCCGATTGACCGCGTCGGGCTGCTCAAGCGTCGAGAGATGCCCGCAGGCGGGCAGCTCCACCAGGCGTGAGTCGACAATTTGCGACGCCATGGCGACGTGGTACTCGGGTGGGCACAGGGCATCGTCCGCGCCGCAGAGGACCAGGGTCGGCACCCGAATTTCAGACAATGTCGCGGTGCTGTCGGGACGATCGCGCAGGGCAACGGATTGCGCCGCAAAGGATCCGGGGCCATGACGTAGACCCATGGCCATCACCGCGTCGAGCACCTCCGCGGCGGGCTCCCGGCTGCCGGAGCGGTAGGCGGGTTTGAGTTCGTCACGCAGCAGCCAGTAGAGGCGCCCTGCCCTGGCCTCGGCAAGCTGGTGTTCACGCACCCCGCGCCGGTCCGGGTTATCGGACCTGTGGTTGGTGTCGAGCAGCGCCAGACCGGCGATGCGCTCGGGCACGGTTCGCACCAACTCGAAAGCGACAATTCCGCCCATGCTCAGCCCGGCGACAGCCACTGGCTCCTCCCTGGCAGCGATCCGGTCAATCATTGAACGGGCAGCATCGGCCATGGCCGAAATGCTGTCGAGTCCGCGGAAATCGACTGACACGACACACCGCAATGGCTTGAAGGCCGCCAGCTGGTGACGCCAGAGTGCCTCGTCACACATCATCCCCGGCAGCAGCAGCAGGGGCGTGGGATCGTTATTCATCCGTGCACCCGGTACATCACGTGCGGTGAGTATTGGCCGCCACCAGCTCTCCCGGAAACGTGCGCTGCTCGGGACCAAGGGCGGGCTCCTCGATTCGCTCCAGTAACAGCGACACCGCGGCCTTCGCCATCTGCTCAACCGGTTGACGCACGGTAGTCAGCGCGAAGCTGGCCCAGCGACCGGGTCGCGCCCCATCGAAACCGACGACGGAGACAGACTCGGGCACCGGCACCGACAACTCGTGTCGCAGGGCATCGAGCACGCCGAAGGCCATGGTGTCATTGGCGCAGAGAATGGCATCGGGCCGGGTCTTTCGCGACCACAATGAGAGCGCGGCATCCCACCCGGCGTCATAGGTGAAATCACCGGGGATGGTCTGGACCCGGGTGACACCGCGTTGCTTGAGGGCAGCCAGCGCACCCTTGCTGCGCTGCACCGCCACCGCACTGTCCTCGGGCCCCCGAACCAGGGCAAAGCGCTTGTGGTCGGGGTGCTGCAGCAGCAGCTCGACCAGCGCGCGCTCACCGGCCCACTGGTCACAGGCCACCGAGCTGACCTCGGCATCCCGGTATACCCGGTTAAAAAACACCAGTGGCACACAACGCTTCCTGAACGCCGCCACCTCGTCACTGTCGAGGTGCGCCGCAGCGACAACGCCGTCCACACGGTACTGGAGCACCTGCATGATGATGTCGCGGACATCAGATTCATGAGACAGGGTAAACAGCAGCACCCGAATCCCCTGCTCCGAAAACTCGCGGCTCAGGGAGCCCAGCACCTCCGGGAAGACACTGAAATTCGAAACGATGACGGCAACGATGTTGGAGCGACGGGTAATCAGGCCGCGGGCGATGGCGTTGGGCTGGTAGCCCAGCGTTTCCACCGCCTTCATCACGCGTTGACGCATCTTCTTCGACACACTGGCACCGGGCTTGAAACAGCGCGACACCGCGGACTGGGAAACCCCGGCCAGCTCGGCGACATCGTAGGAGGTCACGACGTGGGCGCTTCCCGGGCTGTGAGGCCCCTGGCCCGGGCTCGATCGTTTTTTTGCGGGTGACGTCTCAGCCGACTTTTTTGTCATTGTATCGACGAACGCGGATATCCGCCTGCTCCTTGTGGCCCATGAAGCCCTCGACGGCGCAGAGTCGGGAACAGTATTCACCGATCATCAGTGACGCATCCTCAGTACAGCGCTGGTAGGTGCAGGTCTTGAGGAACTTACCGACCCACAGGCCACCGGTATACCGTGCCGCCTTTTTGGTGGGCAGGGTATGATTCGTGCCGATAACCTTATCACCGTAAGCGACGTTGGTCTCGGGTCCCAGGAACAGTGCGCCGTAGTTGCGCATGTTCTCGAGGAAGTAATCGGGGTCCCGGGTCATGACCTGGACGTGCTCGGACGCGATCTCATCGGCGCACTGCACCATTTCTTCGTAGGAGTCAGCGACGATCACCTGCCCGTAGTCCTTCCACGCAGCCCCCGCCACATCCGCCGTCGGCAACACAGTGAGCTGCCGCTCAACCTCGGCCATGGTTTCCCTGGCGAGCGACTCGCTGTTGGTCAGCAGAACGGCCGGGGAATTCGGACCGTGCTCAGCCTGCCCGAGGAGGTCAGCCGCGCACAGCTCGCCGTCGACGCTGTCGTCCGCGATCACGAGGGTTTCGGTGGGGCCCGCAAAGAGATCGATGCCGACGCGGCCGTAGAGCTGGCGCTTGGCCTCGGCGACAAAGGCATTGCCGGGGCCGACGATGATATCGACCGGATCGATGGTCTCGGTACCAAGGGCCATGGCGGCCACCGCCTGCACACCGCCAAGGCTGTAAATTTCGTCCGCACCGCCCATGTCCATGGCGACGACCACAGCCGGGCTGGGGTTGCCCTGGAACGGCGGTGTCGCAGCGATGACCCGCGGCACACCCGCGACCTTGGCGGTCACGATACTCATGTGGGCAGAGGCCACCAGCGGATACTTTCCGCCGGGCACATAACACCCCGCTGAGCTCATGGGTACGTGTTTATGACCGAGCGTGATGCCGGGCAGCGTCTCAACTTCAACGTCTTTCATCGAGCTCCGCTGAAGCTCAGCAAAGTTGCGCACCTGCTCCTGAGCGAAGCGGATGTCGCTGATCACCTGCTCATCCAGGGCGTCGTAGCAGGCCTGTATGTCCTCGGCACTAAGGCGGTAGGAGTCCGGGCTCCAGTTATCGAGCTTGTCGCTGTACTCCCGAACGGCGGCGTCTCCGCGATCACCGATGTCCGCAATCATGTTCTCGACAATGGTGCGGACCTTCGCGTCATTGTCCTGGGCCTCTTCGACCGATATTCCCTGCTTCAGATAACGCACGGCGCCTGCCTCCTGCTGAAAGGAAAGATTTAGAGGCCCTCGCATCCAGCGCAGCTTTTCACTCCCGCCGTGACGAATAACACCTCCCGACGCACCGACCATAAGAATTTTTGACTTCGGATGCAATTTTTTTCTTGGACGCGTAGCATCATGACGTCTTTTCGCTACCTTTTCCTGCGAGTAAGCATCATGAGCCGCTCTTCAAACAGCAAGACGCACGATTTCATCGGGAAGGTCGCCGTCGTTACCGGTGCCGGCAAGGGTATCGGCCGTGCTTGCGCCAGAAGCCTGGCGGCCGGCGGCGCCAGCGTGGTGGCCGTGGCAAGGACTGCAGCGGATCTCGACAGCCTGGCGCAGGAGGTCAATGAGATCGAGGAGGGGACCTTGCGGCCCTGGGTGATCGATGCCACGGGGCCTGAATTCGTGGCTGCGCTCGGCAAGGAGCCGCGCATTGATGTGTTGGTCAATAACGTCGGCGGCAATCAACCCGAACCGTTCATCGACGTTACCGAGGCAAGCCTGGACCGATTGCTCCAGTTGAACGTGCGCACGGCCTTCCTGGTCGCCCAGACCGTTGCCCGCGTCATGGTGCGCCAGGGCAGTGGCAGCATTATTCACATGTCGTCCCAGATGGGACACGTCGGCGCCGTCAACCGCACTGTCTACTGCATGACCAAGCACGCCATCGAAGGTCTCAACAAGGCGATGGCTGTGGAGCTGGCACCCTCCGGGGTTCGGGTCAACGCGGTGGCACCAACGTTTATCGAAACACCCATGACCCGCCCGATGTTCGAAGACCCCGCCTTCAAGGCCGATGTGCTGACCAGAATTCCACTTGGACAGGTGGGCCAGGTCGATGACGTGGCGGACGCGGTCTGCTATCTCGCGGGCGACCGTGCCCGTATGGTCACCGGCACGTCACTCAAGGTCGATGGCGGCTGGACGGCGGTGTAAGCGTCGCTGCTTTTTTTCATTCAGAGCAACGCTTCGGAGATCCCGGAGGCAGAACGATGCAGTACACCGTCTTCCCGGCATTCAACACCGGTATCTGCTTCTCCGGTAGCCATACCATCGTCCCTACGCAAGCGGCGTGCTGGCTCAGAATTCGTAGCGCAGCTTGACGCCGTAATTCCGCGGGTAAAGATAGGACGTCTGCACCACATCGTCGGAGTTGTTGTTGCCTCGCGCCAGCACCGCCTCATCCTCGAGATTCTCGACGAAAGCCTCGATACGCAGCGTGGTGTCCCGCGAGCTCCAAACCAGGCGCAAGTCGGTCTTAGTGTACGAATCCTGTTCATGCGCGGGATCGGTAGCGAGCAGATTGGACGTGTTATAGCCGTCTGAATAGTAGGTCTGCACATACGGCGTGAGCGAGCCGCGGTCACCGAGGTCGATCCGGTAGGCCGCGCTGCCGCCTGCGGTGATTTCCGGCGACCAGGGCGTGCGGTTGCCGTCCTGATTCACGAGCCCGCCCCGGGGTACTGTGCCGTTGAAGAGCTGGTAGGGGTTGCCCTGGCCGAAGGTCCCGAATTCTGAATCGAGATAGGCGAAGGTCCCGGTAAAGGTCAACTCCTCGGTAGCCAGCCAGGTGCCGTCCAGTTCGATGCCCCAGGCTTCAATTTCGCCGCCGTTATCGCTGAACGTGACCGCCACGTTCTCCTCAATGCGCTGGCGCTGGGTGAGCAGGTTGGTGTACTCGGTCACGTGTACGGCGCCGTTCAGCTGCAGCGTGCCGCCGAGGAGCATGCTGCGAAAGCCCGCTTCGTATACCTCTGACTCCTGCTCGTCAGTGACCGTGTCGGTGCTCGCAGAGCCGGACAGGTAGCCGGTAGAGGCGGTGAAATAGACCATGACGTCCTCGTTGACGTCGTACTCAACGCCGGTTCGCCAGGTGAAGTTGTCGTAGCTGGGCTCGGCATCACTGATATTGTCGCTGGTCAGTGCGTCGGACGCGCCGCAGTTGTAGGTGAACAGATCGGCCGCATTGTCCGGGAGCGTAATGGGCGAGCTGCCGGCTACGCCGTCGCGGACGTTCACTACACGGTCCACCACGCCGTCGCCGTTGGTGTCACCGGTGAAGTTCGAACCGCCGCAGTCGACGGACTTTTCCTCGTCGTTATAGCGGATGCCCGCGGTAAGCCGAAACGCATCCGTCAGCGCGTATTCACCCTCGAAATAAACGCCCAGATAATCTGTCTCGATGCGCGCGGAGTCGGCAAAGAAACCGCCCAGCACCGTGGCATCAGAGACGATATCCGTACCCTTTTTCAGCGTCACGCCCTCCGGGAACTGCGGCGTGGTAATCACCGGGCGTGTCGAGTCGTCACGCTGCGTCTGTTGGTAGATATAGAAACTGGTGTAGTCCTCGGTCTCCGTATAGTAAATACCGGTGGTCCACTGCAGCGGTCCGTCGCCGGCGCTTGAGAGCTGAAATTCCTGCGAAAAGCCCTCCGACGTTTCCAGAAAGCCACCGTTCGAGTTCGGTGTCGGGCTGAAGTCAAAATCGAACTGAATATCATTGCGGTAATCGTAGGCTGCGCTCAGAGACTTAAATTGCACGCTGCCAACGTTCGCGGTCACTACCAGCGAGACCTCCTCATCGGAGAGATCGACCGGCCGGACATAGTCCTGGGAGATCTGCCAGGGATCCCCCCCCGGGCCATTTGAGGCAGGCCCGCGCCCGCCGCTGCCGCGCACCGGGTTTTCACAATTGCGGCTGCTGCCAAAGGGGTCCGTCACGCCGTTTTCCGTTTCGAAACGGCAGTTGAAGGTGTAGCCGAAAAGCCCGGCCTCTCTACCTTCTTCCTCGGCGTTGGTATAGCGCAGGACGGCTTCAATGTCGTCGGTCGGCATCCAGAGCGCCGATAGCCGATAAGCCAGGTCATCCTGAGCCCCCACGTCGGGGCCTGCGAGGTTCTCGATATAGCCGCCGCTCTTGTCGTAGACCGTGGCGAAGCGCAGGGCAAAGCTATCGCTGACCGGTGCGTTGAGCACCGCCTCCGTGCGCAGCCGGTCGTAATCCTGAAAGCTGACCTCGACAGAGCCGCCAAAGGCTTCTGTGTCGGGCGTGTTCGTGTAGACGTTGAGCGCGCCGGCAAAGGTGTTGCGACCGTAGAGCGTGCCCTGGGGGCCGCGGAGAAACTCAACACGCTCGATATCAAAGAACGCACGCGTCTGCTGCGAGGCACGCACCTTGTAGATCCCATCTACGAAGGCGCCGACGATGGAGCTGTTGTCGCCGAAGGTATTGGAAGAGTTCGCGCCGCGCACGTTGAATTTGGCATCGTTACCGGCGAAGGCGTAATTCAGCCCCGGCACCATGAGCTCGAGGCGAGAGACATCGTCAATACCGCCGAGCTCGAGAGCCTCCTCATTGAAGGCCGTCACCGACATGCCGACATCCTGCAGGCTTTCCGCCCGCTTCGACGCGGTGACCACGACTTCCTCAAGTTGAGCCTGGGCCACAGACTGCTGGGCGATGATCGCCCCGATGGCCACTGCCAGCAAATTCCTGGTGTTATCGCGCTTTGAAAAAGCTGTCTTCATGGATGCATCCCCTACGTTG
>CAYFVJ010000098.1:0-10074 GCA_964346555.1 uncultured Alteromonadaceae bacterium
TCGAACACGCCTTGTATTTCTGTCCCTGTCATGGATCAAAATTTGACCTCGCGGGCCGGGTCTTTAAAAACGTACCCGCGCCCACCAACCTGGTCATCCCACCGCACCGGTACCCTGAGCACGATGTGCTACTGATAGGCGAAGATGCCTCTGTCGGCTAGCTTTCGGCGGCTGGCGCTGCAGAGGAACTACAGCCTGGGGAGGACCACCCACTGAAGGGATCCGGAAGAAGCGACCGTGCAGTTTCTTACTGAGACAGCACGCGTGGCGAGACTTCTCGATGCAGGAATCAGCGTCGGGATCTCATTGCTGTAGCACCAGGCGCAGCACCATCGCCACGAGTAACAGTACAGCGACGCTGGCTGTCCAGATGCCGGCCATCCACAATAGTCGCTTCCATAAAGGCGCTTCGGGCGAACCGGAAAGCGGCGCCTCAATAGAGGGCCAGCGCAATCTGGGACGCTTCACGAGTGGTATCCATGGTCGTCCACCTTGCCGCGGAATATCCAGTACGACCAGGCTGTATAGGCCAGAATCATGGGTAGCACAAGAGCAGTACCCCATAACATGAATACCTGGCTGCTATGGTCGGTAGCCGCTGCCCAGATGGTTACGGCACCCGGTATGATGTCAGGAAATACACTGATACCTAAACCGATGAAGCACAGCAGGAACACGCCTAGCGTGAGTAGGAATGGAGCCAGTTCGTGCTCGGACTTCAAACTGCGCGTAAATGCCAGGCTGCACAGCGCAACCAGAAGTGGCACTGGCGCCACCCAAAGGACCCGGGGCCAGGCCAGCCATTTCGCAAAATAGGCCTCACTCAGGAACAGTGTCCCGATGCTGACGGCACAAATGGCAGCAAGCGTGCCGCCTCCAAGCCACCAGGCCATGTCCCGTGCCTGCTTTTGCAGAGCTCCTTCAGTTTTCAAGACAAGCCACGCAGCGCCCATCAGCGCGTAAGCGATGGCGACACTGACGCCGGTAATGAGCGAAAACGGGGTCAGCCAGTCCCACCATCCGCCGGCGTAAGCGCGGTCGCTGATCGCTATTCCCTGCAGCAGTGCCCCGAGCATGACGCCCTGCGCTATGGCGGCGAGTAGAGAACCGCCGGTGAACGCCAGATCCCAGTACCGGCGATGGCCAGGGTCGCGCCAGCGGAATTCAAACGCGACGCCACGGAACACCAGTGCCAGCAACATCGCGATGAGAGGCGCATACAGTGCGGAAAAAATCAGGCCGTAGGCGAGTGGAAATGCCGCCAGCAGCCCGCCTCCTCCCAGCACGAGCCATGTTTCGTTGCCGTCCCATACCGGCGCGACGCTATTCATCGCTGTGTCCCGATCATGGCCCACTTTGAAGCGGTGGAAAAGGATACCGATGCCCAGATCAAACCCGTCGAGCACTACGTAAACAAAAACCGCCAGGAAAATGATAAACGCCCAGATCATGGTGAGATCGATGCTCATGCGTGCGACCCCTGTCCGGAAGCCAGGGTCCCATCAGGCCAGACTGCCACAGCTGATGTGGTGCCGGCGGTGCGCTCGGGAATGTGAGGTGGCTCGGGCTCATGAGGCATCGGCGGTTTGGCCATCAGCTTCACGATGTAGACCACCCCGGCGCCAAACACCGCAAAATACACCAGCGCAAACGCAGCCAGCGAAGCCGCCACCGCCGGGGCCGCCAGAGGCGAAGCGGACTCGGCAGTGCGCATCAGGCCCTGTATCGTCCACGGTTGCCGGCCTACCTCTGTCGTAATCCAGCCAGCCAGCACCGCGACAAGGCCGGACGGTCCCATCAGCAGTGCAAAGCGGTGCAGCGACCGCCACTCGTAGAGCTTGCCCCGGGCGCGCGCCAGAAGGCTCATTGCCCCCAACCCCACCATAAGCAAGCCAATGGCGATCATGACGCGGAACGACCAGAACACGATACCAACGGGCGGATGATCTTCTGCGGGCACAGTGTCTAGACCATCCATCGGCGCATTCAGATCATGCTTCAGGATAAGCGAAGACAACTTCGGGATCTGGATTGCATAGTCAACGCGGCTCTCAGTGCTGTTCGGGATGCCGAACAGGATGAGCGGCGCTCCGTCGGGGTGGCTCTGGTAATGCCCTTCCATGGCCATGACTTTCACAGGCTGGTATTCCAGCGTATTCAAGCCATGCAAATCACCGAGCACGATCTGCATCGGCGCAACGATAGTTGCCATCCACATGGCCATGGAGAACATGAGCCGGGCCCGCGGGTTGGCACGGTCCTTGAGCAGGTGCCATGCTCCGACCGCACCGACAATGAAAGCCGTGGTCAGATAGGCTGCCAGTAAAGTGTGGGCTAAACGGTACGGAAAGCTGGGATTGAAAATAATCGACAGCCAGCTGCCCGCCGCAATGAATTGACCATCGGCGTTCATTGCATAACCTGTGGGTGTCTGCATCCAGCTGTTGACCGATAGAATCCAGAATGCGGAGACAAAGGTACCTAGCGCCACCATGAGCGTAGCCGCAAAATGTAATCCTTTGCCAACGCGATTCATACCGAACAGCATCACACCGAGGAAACCGGCTTCCAGAAAGAAGGCGGTCAGCACCTCGTAGGCCATCAGTGGGCCAATGATCGGACCGGCCTTGTCGGAGAACACGGCCCAATTGGTGCCAAACTGGTACGACATGACGATGCCTGAAACCACGCCCATGGCGAAGACCAGCGCAAAGATCTTGATCCAGTAGCGATACAGGCTCATGTAATCCTCGCGACCCGTCTTGAGCCACAGGCCCTCGAGAACAGCGAGGTAACTGGCCAGCCCGATGGTGATCGCCGGAAACAGGAAGTGGAAGCTGACCGTGAAGGCGAATTGGATGCGGGCCAGCATCAAGGCATCGAAAAACTCAAACATGCTACAAACCTTGTGTCATTCGTGTTCAGCAATACGTGTCAAGTAATAAATGGAAAGCGGCTGTTACTTACTCTGGCCTTGTTTACGCACCCTTCGTCATCACAGGTGACTGATTTCTCCAACCCCCCATTATAAAAAACTCATCGGTCGATTTGTTCCTTGCACCAGCTTTATTGTCGGTCCGCTCACAAGTTCTTCACTGGGCCGGAACACCGCCGTGTTCACAGGTGCACGGCGGATATCGCTGTCTGACTCAAGCAAGTTGCCGGAGATACCGCTTGCCGCGACGAGGCCCTGACGATGTGAAAGTTGATCTGACTCATTGTTCTAATCACCTCTGTACGCTACTTTTTGTAGGGAAAGTAATACACGCAGAGGAGGAGAACAGAATGCGACTCGAAAAGATCAAGACGCCGGGGCTGGCCCATCTGTCCTACTTTCTAAGCGCTGATGGCGAGGCCGCAGTGATAGATCCGCGTCGTGACATTGACGTCTACCTTGACCTTGCGCGGGCCAACGGCGCGATTATCAAGCATGTTTTTGAGACCCATCGCAATGAAGATCTGGTTTCGGGCGCGCCACTGATCAAACAGGCCACCGGCGCTGAGGTCTGGCATGGCCCAAACTCCGAGCAGGCCATTCGCTATGCAAAAGAGACACATGAGGGTGAGGTTTTCCAGATTGGCGGTGCTTCGCTGAAAGTACTGGAGACGCCCGGCCACACCGATGACAGCCTGTCCTACGTTCTTTACGACAAAAGCTTTGACGAGGGTTCGGTAGGCGTCTTCACCGGCGATACCCTGTTCATTGGCGACGTTGGACGGACCGACTTCTACCCCGACAGAAAACGGGATGTTGCCGGCCTGCTGTTTGACAGCCTCCAGAAACTTTTAGCGCAGGGCGATCAGTGTCTCGTCTACCCCGCCCACGGTGCGGGTTCAGTGTGTGGAACCGGCATGGCTGACCGCGAGTTCTCGTCCATCGGCCATGAGAGAAAAAATAATCCCCGCCTGCAGATTGCTGAAAGAGACGCTTTCATTGATGCCAAAGTCGACGAGCATCACTACATTCCACCGTACTTCGAGCTTATGGAGCAGTGCAATATGCTCGGCGCCGAAGCAGCACCGCCAGCACCGCTGCCCTGCGCTCCCGCTACGCTGTTCGATCCGGGCGAACATATCTGTCTTGATGTGCGAGGTATCTTTGACTTTGCGGGCGGGCACCGCGCGGGCGCTCTTTGCATACCCGAGGACATGATCGCTGCCTTTGCGGGCTGGTTCCTGAATGTGGACCAGGCGTCATTGATTATTGCCCGGGATCAGTCTCAGGCCCTGAATGCTGCCACCACGCTACAACGAATCGGATTTGATCGCATTGGCGGTTATATCGCCGGTGTGATGCCGCTCGGCGTCAGCAACGGTCCGCTTGAAACAATCGATTTCGTGAACACCGAAACAGTAGCCGCGAGGGTCAATCAGCCGCCAAACGGCTGGACGCTACTCGACGTGCGAGGAAAAGACGAATATGAAGCCGGCTTCATAGAAGGCAGTCGTCACGCCTATGTCGGTGAACTGCCAGACACGGCAGATGATATGGACCCAGAAAGCCCCGTGACTGTCATGTGCGGGACTGGTGCCCGCGCCACCATTGCTGCCTCTGTGCTGCGTCGCCGTGGCTTTGCAGACGTCGATGTCTACATTGGTTCCATGAAGGCCTGGAAGTCTGCGGGAAAACCGATCAGGACTTGAGTCGCGCATAGCGCCAACTACCGTAATCGAGAGATATTGAAAGCCTCGATTGCCCATCAACGTAAGTCCGGGGTGTATCAGCGCAGGTTCTGCCCGTCGCGCTGATAACCTGTCACCATGGTTCGCAGATACTCATACCATGGTGTCCCCGTCGTTGCCGCCATATAGATATGGACAATCATGAACACCATCAGAGCCATGGCGGCCGTCCAGTGCACGCCGGCAACCAGCGCCAGCGAAAGCGGACCCGAGAGCCAGGCATCCTCCCACCGATTGTAGAAAAGCAACAACAACCCGGAGATCCACAGTGCCGGCGCGATCGCAGCCTTGAAGACGAAATAGGCAATTCGCTGCAGCGGATTGTGCTTTGCCGACGGCGTCTTTACGAACGGCTTCGCCTCGCCGGAAAAAATACCGTAGGCGTAATAACCGACCATCCGCGCCACACCACCACCGAAGGGAATATACTGCCGCCACTCGCCGGTAGTCAGGTGCCAGAAGATCGCAAACGCCCACAGGGCAATCAGCGACCATGCCAGGAGCACGTGCGCCGCAAAGGCCTTGCCAAAGCCCAGCACGGCATAGCTGCCGTGGATTTCCAGGCCGGTAAACAGGAGACCGAAAATCAACAGCGCCTGGCTCCAGTGCCAGAAAATTTCAAAAGGGGTAAACATCCGTTGCGCGCGCACGCTCAATGCTCCGTTTTATCCTGGTTGTTGCCACTTTGCTGTCGCCGGCGGTGCCAATAAAAGCGCAGGCTGCCATGAGCAAGCACTGCCAGCATGGAAATCCACACCGCACCCCAGCCGATCCGCTCTATCAGTGGGATTCTGTCCTGGCCGGGAATGTAGTTGATGCCGGCAACTTCGGTCATACGCCCATTGACGCGGTGGCACTCGCCGCAGCGTAGGCTTTCCTCGGCTGGAGCAACCATGTGCGTGACCGGCCAGTACATGCGCGTGTCGACGAAGCCGTAATCACCGCTGTAGCCAGCGTCAGTCTGGCCAAGCGCCTGCGCCGCTTGCATGCCAGCGCGAATGGACTTGTCCCAGTCGTACCCGCGCCAGTAGGCGGACTCTTCACCCTCACGCCCGAAAAGCTTGGCCGTGATCAGGCGCTCATTCCCGGCATCGTAAGGTTGCCGGCCACGCAGCACCTTGAAGGGCCATATCTTCGAGTTCTCCTGCTGTACGCCCCCCATGGGCCAGTTGATCGAAACGACATCTGACGCATCGATGTGGTGATCCAGGAGGGTATACATCATGTTGCCGTCAAACCAGCGATACGTCGGCGGATAATCCTCACGCCATTCGAAGGCGCCTGTTTTGGTGTCGTAGATTACCCGCCCCTGGGCATTGTGCTCGACGATCCGCCCGCCACCGTCGTCCATGCGCCCGGCCTCGGACCAGTCCCAGACCGTTTTGGTGGACAGTCCACCGCGGGCAATCTCTGGCACATGGCAGGTCTGGCAGGCGATAAAATCGCCGTGACTGTTGAGCTTGTCGTACAGCCCCGGCTTGTGGGGCTCACTGCCGTGACAGGCAGCGCAGGCGGGCTTGTCATGAGGGTGGGCGGGTACCAGAGAGTTCTCGTAATCCGGCATGTCAATGTGATACCGGCTGCCCGGCTGGACATGGCCACTGAACTCGTGGCAGACCGAGCAACTGAAGTCACCCCCTTCCGGCGACATGTGCACATCAACGGAGCGCGGGCCATCCAGCAGTGAACTGTCGAGCACACCGTGCTTGACCGCGTCTCCACCGCCACTTTCAAAATGGCAGCCGCCGCAGGTTGCGCGGCTTGTAGGGCCCACATGCCGGGCTACTCGCGAAAGATCCGGCGCCTCGATCAGCTCGCCGCCAATTTTTCTGTCTTCAACGGCTGGATGTCCCGCGCCCGCAGGGAGTTTCACGTACTCGCCCGTGGTGTCATGGCAGACCAGGCAGTCGACCTGCTCTTCTGCCTGGAAATTGAAATCGCTGTCCGACCAGCCATAACCCACATGGCAGGAGGTACAGCGCTCATAATTACCGGCGATGCCCATCGTGAGGTTGTTAATGACATGACGCTTGCCGAGCGTCTGCCCTGTCTCGGCCTGCTGGTGGCTCCAGGTCCAATGTGTGCTGCCCTGAACCTGCGCTGCAGCTTCTGTGTGGCAGCTCAAACAGGCTTCGGTGACCTGCGGCCCGGTTTCAAAGGGTCCATCGAGCAGATCAAACAGGCGGTGGTCCGCGGTGGAACCACGCTGAATGTCGGCTTCGCCGCCGGAGGTCGTTGACGCCATGGCTAACGTAGCAAAATGCCAAGTGACGGCGAGCGCAAAGAGAATCGCGGCCCTGCAGGAAGCCTTTATCCCCAAAAAAATCACCATAGTTCCAAATGCCAGATAAAAAATACAGCAGTAGGAACAGCAGTGCAAAATCCGTGTCGTGCGGTCCAGAAAAATGTGCCGGGGCCATTGATCCCGTTACCGGTAGTACCGCGACGCACAAATTCGCAAGGTTCCAGATCCAGCCTACTACTCGAGCGAGGGCGCAGATTTATCCAGGCTTATGAAACGCAGGCCTTTAACCTGCCCCAGCGCTTCGTCATCCGGGTAGCCAGATGGGGCGTCCACCTGTCCCACCCCGAAACGACCCATATCCGCAATCGAAAGAGTGTAGTAATCTGGTACATCGTAGGGCGGCATCTTGCCGATCCAGCATAGATAGTCATCTACTTTGATTTTGGCAAAGAAGTCCTGCTCCAATGCGACCAGTTCCTCGGTGAATGCGCGCGCCCGCTTCAGCGCAGTAACCCGATCCTCGCCCCGTCGCGCCATGCGCGCCGCGGCATCCTCACGCCACAGACCTGTCTCCAGCAGGTGGCGGTAATTACCATGCCAGCCCACTACTGCTCCGGGCCGTATAATCTTGCGCGTGGCGGCGGTAAAGACATAGTTGGCGCAGGAAGACAGACAATGATCCTCAACCACCAGCGTCAGGTCCTGTTCTCGAATCCAGCGCCCGAGCGCGATACCAGCTCTGACACTTCCGCCGCCCGAAGTGATCAGGAGACGCTCGGGGCTGTCCATCTCACGCGCCCGCGCAAACAGTGCAGCATTGCGCTCGTCATCGGTGGCTCCGCGATAGATCAGAGTGCCAGATTCGCTGGCAAACATTGTCGAAGCCGCGGATGCGAGGCCCAGCAAAACGACCCATAGCCCCATAAACCTCAAAATCGGTTATCTGCTTCAGCGTTTAGTATCATCAGACCCAAGGTGACAGCAGACACTGCCAGAATTATCGAAAACGACATCACAACGTTGCACCAAGGCCTCCCTCAGGCGCTCTCTTGCGCGCCGAATCCTGGCTTTCGCAGCGGGCAGCGAGAGATCCCTGGTTTGCGCATAGGCTTTTTGTGACATCGGTCCCAGATCGCAGGCCTTCAGTATGTCACGGTCGCTCTCTGGCAATTCCGGCAGAGCCCGGTTGATGCATTCATCCAGCTCATCCACCGGCGCCAGCTCCGGCCCACGTTCATCCGGCAGATGATCCGGCACCGGAACCCAGTGCTTGCGTAGCCGATAACCGTCGGTCAGCGCGTTGCGGGCAACCTGGAACAACCAGGCCCGGGGATTCTGCAGATCACAGAAATCCTGCCCTTCGCGCATAGCCTTAAAGAACACATCCTGCAGAACATCGTCGGCCGTCGCCGGCTCTTGCAGCTGGCCGATCAGAAAACCGCGAAGCTCTGCCTGGTAGCCGTTCCAGGCCTGTAGTACACATTCAAATGCCATCTTGGCTGGTCCACCTCCAGGGCATGGGCAATCCACTGGCCGTCATCAATAAAAGTTTACTATTGAGCCAGCACGTGCATCTTTTCTGGGGTTAATTCGTCTCCCATTATTCAACACTCCACTTTCAATGCCAAATTACAGGGTACATGCAACCATGCTCGAGTTATTCACTCTACTCGCCGACTGGCTCACTTACGACCTGATGGGACTGAACGCAAACACCAAACTGGGCACTTCAATTCATTTCTTTATAGAAGATACCACCAAGATCCTGTTTTTGCTGGTAGTGATGATCTACGTGATCGCGCTGGCGCGGGCCTCGATGAATCTGGAGCGGGCCCGGGCCTACATTCAACAGAAACACCGCGTGGTAGGCTATTTTTTTGGCTCCGGTTTTGGTGCCATTACGCCATTTTGTTCCTGTTCCAGCATTCCGCTGTTTCTGGGCTTCACCAGCGCCGGTATTCCGCTGGGAATCACCATGGCGTTTCTGTTCACCTCGCCCATCATCAACGAGGTGGCGGTCATCATGCTGTGGAGCCTCCTGGGATGGGAGTTCACCATCGCGTACGTCGTGATCGGCATGGGTGTAGGCATCCTTGGGGGCATGATTCTGGATGCCGTCAAGGGTGAACGCTGGCTGAAAGATTTCGCTGCCAAGGCGTATCAAAAGGCCACTGTAGAAGCCCGGAATGACGACAGCACAGTTGCGGTGCCCGAAGCACCGAAATTGTCCCTGGCGGACAGGCACCGGTTTGCCAAAGACGAACTTAAGGAAATTGTCGGCCGCATATGGAAATGGGTGTTGATCGGCGTTGGCCTCGGTGCCGCCCTGCATGGCTTTGTGCCGGATGGCTGGTTTGCCGCTAATCTTGGCTCTGGCCAATGGTGGAGCGTGCCGGCCGCTGTAGCCGCCGGCCTGCCCCTGTACTCCAACGCTACCGCCGTTATCCCGGTGATGGAAAGCCTGATCATGAAAGGCTTGCCGGTAGGCACCACGCTGGCCTTCTGCATGAGTACCGTGGCGGCAAGTTTTCCGGAATTCATCATGCTGAAGCAGGTGATGACCTTCCGCCTGCTGGCCCTGATCTTTGTTATCCTGCTGGCAAATTTCATGGTGGTCGGCTGGGTAATAAATACTATCAGCCCCTGGCTATTTTCAGGGTTCTGATATTTATAATGCCGCTAAAACATACTCAAGGAGAGATTTATGAAACATTTCGAAGTTCTTGGCACCGGCTGCAAAAAATGCGTCAGCACGGCCGAAAGCATTGAGCGCACAGCTCGGGAACTGGGCCAGACAGTCAACGTGGAAAAAGTTACTGACCCGGCAAAAATCATGGAATACCAGGTAATGTCCACCCCGGCCGTGGCAATGGATGGCAAAGTCGTTCACAGCGGTTCCATCCCGGAGCAAGATAGCATTTCCGCGTGGCTGAAGGCGTAGGTTGTTCTGATGACCTGACCGAAGCGGAGTGCAGTTGGCAAACCCTCCGTCAAGCAACTCCGATGCTGGCTGACGGGTTACGGCGACTGGACCGGGTTTGCCCCTGACAGACCGCTACACGCTATGCGCAGCGAATCCCCTGCGCTCATCCCATCAATGCGCATGCCCGGGTTAGTATGGCGTGCCGCGTTTTATCTCGCTGCGG
>CAYFVJ010000099.1:0-10050 GCA_964346555.1 uncultured Alteromonadaceae bacterium
GGCAATTTTGGCCTCAGCAAAAAATTGCACGTAGTATGTCGGTTTTTAAGCCGTGAGTTGAATCCTGGAAGCGGGAGAGAAGATGGCTGTAAACCGGATTATCGAGATGATTGAACGCTTGATCATCGTCCTGATCGTGGCGCTGAGCATCGGTGCGGTCGCGCTGGAGGTGTTGAGCATCTGGGAACGCAAAACAGTCGTCATTGCCGACATCCTGCTTCTGTTTCTCTACACCGAGGTCATTTCCATGGCAGGAGCGTTCTACCAGAGTCGGCGCATCCCGGTAGTCTATCCACTCCTGATTGCCATTACCGCACTGTCGCGCCTGATTGTGCTGCAAAGCAAGGACATGGATCCTGTGGCGATTCTTTACGAGGCTACCGCGGTGCTGATCCTCGGCGCTGCGGCGGTATTGCTCTCCTGGTCAGAGCGTTCGTCGCCGGACCCCACGGCACCGGCGTCTGAACGCGATGAACACAGAAGCGATCTCAGATAATCCGCAGCGCGACATCACACCGCCAGATCGACACTGTTGACGATGCGCGTGCCGGCTGCCTGCAACTCGTCGCGGACAGAAGTGAAGCCCTCAGCGTCCAGAGCGCGTGTGGCATCCTCGACAAGGACGGTAGAGAAACCCTCGGCATTGGCATCGCGGATGGAAAACGCGACACAGATATCGGCGGCAAGCCCGCAGAAAAAGACGGTTTGCACCCCCTTTTCGCGCAGATAGCCTGCAAGCCCCGTGGTCTTCTTATGGCCGTTGTCGTAGAAGCCGCTGTAGCTATCGATACCCGGGTCCATGCCCTTGCGAAAAACCGCCTCCACTCGCTGCGTGTCGAGTTCAGCGTGAAAGTCTGCTCCGGCAGTACCCTGTACACAGTGGTCTGGCCAGAGTGTCTGCTGCAGTCCGTCCAGTTCAATGCGATCAAACGGGGAATTGCCCGGATGGCTCGAGGCAAAACTTGCATGCCCCGGCGGATGCCAGTCCTGGGTCGCGACGACCAGCGGAAACTCGCGCTGGAGACGGTTAACGACGGGGACGATGGCGTCGCCGCCCGGGACGCCCAGCGCGCCACCGGGCATGAAGTCGTTCTGGATGTCGACGAGAATCAGGGCATTCATGGCCTACTCCTTTGCGTATAGTGCGCGACCAGGGCATCGCGCGCCTCCAGCAACGCATCGGAGACCCCGATCTTGTAGACATGCGGATTGTCGAAACGCTTGTACTCTGGCGGCAGGGCGGCGAGTTGTTCGCGGGCATGCCGGGCAATCTCATCCACATAGCGTGCTGACGACACGCGCTCGCCGTTGGTCATCACAGTCTGCAGCAGCGGTGTACGTTCGTAACGCGAGAGCTCCAGACTGCGGTCCGAATCCCGCGGATCCGTCATGCGCCCCGGCGCTTCCTGGTCCTCGAGCCCGACCACGTCGGCGCCAAGCCAGGCCCCGTCACTGTCGGCAACGCGCCACACCTGTTTTCTGCCGGGCAGCGTCACCTTGTCACGCGTATCGGAAAGCTTGAGCCGCAATTTGCCACCGGCCATAGCCAGCTTGTAAACCCCGTCGAAAGCGGCATCGGGCTGGCCGGTCACCAGCCGCGTGCCCACGCCAAACAGATCGATCGGCGCACTCTGCTCGATCAGGCTCTTGATGACGTGCTCATCCAGTTCGTTGGAGGCGGCGATGCGGACCTCGGTCAATCCGGCCTCATCCAGCAGACGCCTGCTCTCGCGGCCCAGCCAGGCAAGATCGCCACTGTCCAGTCGAATACCTTTCAGCGTCAGCCCGCGCTCAGCCATCTCGAGACCGATCGTGATGGCATTGGGGACGCCGCTCTTGAGCGTGTCATAGGTATCGACCAGCAGGACGCAATTCTCCGGCCAGCACCGCGCGAAGGCACGAAACGCGTCGATCTCGTGGTCATAGCTCTGGATAAAAGAGTGCGCCATGGTACCCGACAGCGGCATACCGTAGTCACGCGCCGCGCGGACATTACTCGTGCCGTCAAACCCGCCGATAATTGCCGCACGACTGGCGGCGTAGCCGCCCGTCCCATGCGCGCGGCGCATGCCGAAATCCACCAGTTTGCGCTGCGGGCCGGCGGCCAGCCGCATGCGGCTGGCCTTGGTGGCGATCAGGGTCTGCAGGTTGAGGATATTGAGGAGGAGGCTCTCAACGATCTGCCCTTCGACCAGGGGCGCCTCTATCTCCAGCACCGGACGGGTGGGAAACACGAGATCACCTTCCGGGACGGCGCGAATGTTGCCGTGGAAACGAAATTGACTCAGCCAGTCGAGGAACTCGGCATCAAAGCCCTGCTTCGCCATGTAATCGATATCCGCCGCGGGAAACCGCAGCGCCGACAGCGCCTCCAGCAGATCTTCCAGCCCGGCAAAAGTCGCGTAGCCACCACCGAATGGCAGTTTGCGGAAGAAGTAGTCAAACACCGCGGGTTCCCCGGCGCGGCCCTCCTGAAAGTAGGCCTGGGCCATGGTCAGCTGATACTGATCAGTCCAACTACCCGTGATATCGATCAAGGTTCTATTCCTTCCCCGGTTCTGTCGCAGGGCGCGCTCGAGAGCCTCCGGATCCGCCTGGGCGAACAAAACGAACCGCACATGCCGGAAACGATTTGAACTTTTGCCATACACGCCTCAGACTCTCCGCGCTTGTGGGCCACAGTATTGCGGACACCTGCCTATGGTCAAACGCCGGTTGATTCCCCGGTTCTGGCATGATTTGCGGTTTTGCGAGACGACTTTAATATAGTGACATGAATCGCATAACCGAAACGTCCGCTTTTCCACCGCTCAACGATCTTGAGCGTCTATCCAGTGCCCGCCACGGCGACCCGTTTTCTGTACTGGGACGTCACAGCCATGGCGGGCAATCCATCATTACGGTACTGCACCCACAGGCAGCCGGCATGGCCGTACTGTGTGGCGATACGACGACCGTGCTACCGCCCCACCCGGTGGTCGAGGGCATTTTCAGTGGCGCTGTGCCCGAGGGTCACTACCGGTTGCGCGGTACCGCCCCCGACGGCAAGGTCTGGGAATTTCAGGATCCCTACGCCTTCGGACCGGTTATCGGCGAACTGGACGAGTATCTTATCGGCGAAGGCACCCATCAGCGGCTCTGGCACGTCCTCGGTGCACACCCGCGCGTCCACGAGGGCGCTTCCGGCGTGCACTTTGCGGTGTGGGCACCGAATGCGCAGCGCGTGTCGGTTGTCGGCGATTTCAATCACTGGGATAGCCGTCGTCACCCGATGCGACGGCGCGGCGCGACCGGCGTTTGGGAAATTTTCATGCCCGATTTGGCCGAGGGCGAGCTCTATAAGTATGCAATACTCGGCCCGGATGGCGTCACGCAGCCACTCAAGGCTGACCCGGTCGGTTTCGGATCGCAACACCCGCCAGAGAAGGCATCGATAGTACGCGATATTACTGGCTACGGCTGGCGCGACAGTGACTGGTTGCGTGAGCGAGCCGAACGCCACAAGCGCACCGCCCCGATCTCGATTTACGAGGTACACCTGGGCTCCTGGCGACGCATCGCCACCGAGGGCGATCGTGCGCTGTCCTACAGGGAACTGGCTGAGCAGCTCATAGATTATGTCGCCGATCTGGGTTTCACGCACATCGAACTGATGCCCGTTAGCGAATACCCGTTTGACGGATCCTGGGGGTACCAGCCCGTCGGGCTGTTCGCGCCGACAATACGGCACGGGCCGCCGCATGAATTCCGCGACCTTGTCGATGCAGCACACCAGCGCGGTATCGGTGTGCTGCTTGACTGGGTTCCCGGCCATTTCCCCACTGACACGCACGGCCTCGGGCGCTTCGACGGTACGGCGCTGTATGAACACGCCGATCCGCGCGAGGGCTTTCATCGCGACTGGGATACGTACATCTACAACTTTGGTCGCACTGAGGTCGCGAACTTCCTGATCTCAAACGCCCTGTACTGGCTGGAGGAATACCATGTCGATGGCCTGCGCGTGGATGCCGTCGCCTCCATGCTGTATCGGGATTACTCCCGCGAGGACGGGGAATGGGTACCCAATATCTACGGCGGACGTGAGAATCTCGAAGCCATCGCCCTGCTGCAGTCGATGAACACGATCAGCTACCGTGAGTGTTCAGGCATAATGACGGTCGCCGAGGAAAGCACAAGCTATCCCGGCGTATCGCGTCCGGTCCATGACGGTGGTCTGGGTTTCGGCTACAAGTGGAATATGGGCTGGATGAACGACACGCTCAGCTACATAAAAACCGATCCCGTGTATCGCAAGTATGACCATCACAATATGACCTTCGGTTTACACTATGCGTTTTCGGAAAACTTCATTCTGCCAATCAGTCACGACGAGGTGGTGCACGGCAAGGGGTCGATGCTGCAGCGGATGCCCGGGAACACGTGGGAACGCTTCGCCAACCTGCGCGCCTACTATGGCTTTATGTGGGGCCATCCGGGTAAGAAACTGCTGTTCATGGGCTGCGAGTTCGCACAGCCGGAAGAGTGGAACCACAACGCTGAGCTCGACTGGGCCGCTGCCGCGCAGCCATCGCATGCCGGTATTCAGCGCCTCATACGCGATCTGAATACGCTATACAGGAAAGAACCCGCCTTGCACATGGCCGATTGCGAACCGGAGGGATTCGAGTGGATCGATGCGAATGACAGCGACAGCTCTGTCTATGTCTGGCTTCGCAAAGGTCACGGCGTGCCCCCTGTGGCAGTTTTATGTAATTTTACGCCGGTCGAGCGCAGTGCCTACCGTATCGGTCTGCCGGCAGCGGGGCGCTGGCTCGAGGTGCTCAATACCGATGCCGCGATTTACGGCGGCAGCAACCGCGGTAACATGAGCACGATCACGGCCACATCCGCGCCGCACCACGGACAGTCCGCGTCTGCCGACGTTGTCATTCCGCCACTGTCCGCGGTGTTTCTGAGGTACGACGACACTCAGAAGCGATAAGCAGAGGAATCCGATGTCCGACCTGAAGCAACGGGTATCCGCGGATACCCGTTGCTTCAGGTCGGACATCGGATTCCTCTGCTTATCGCTTCTGAGTGTCGTCGTACCTCAGAAACACCGCGGACAGTGGCGGAATGACAACGTCGGCAGACGCGGACTGTCCGTGGTGCGGCGCGGATGTGGCCGTGATCGTGCTCATGTTACCGCGGTTGCTGCCGCCGTAAATCGCGGCATCGGTATTGAGCACCTCGAGCCAGCGCCCCGCTGCCGGCAGACCGATACGGTAGGCACTGCGCTCGACCGGCGTAAAATTACATAAAACTGCCACAGGGGGCACGCCGTGACCTTTGCGAAGCCAGACATAGACAGAGCTGTCGCTGTCATTCGCATCGATCCACTCGAATCCCTCCGGTTCGCAATCGGCCATGTGCAAGGCGGGTTCTTTCCTGTATAGCGTATTCAGATCGCGTATGAGGCGCTGAATACCGGCATGCGATGGCTGCGCGGCAGCGGCCCAGTCGAGCTCAGCGTTGTGGTTCCACTCTTCCGGCTGTGCGAACTCGCAGCCCATGAACAGCAGTTTCTTACCCGGATGGCCCCACATAAAGCCATAGTAGGCGCGCAGGTTGGCGAAGCGTTCCCACGTGTTCCCGGGCATCCGCTGCAGCATCGACCCCTTGCCGTGCACCACCTCGTCGTGACTGATTGGCAGAATGAAGTTTTCCGAAAACGCATAGTGTAAACCGAAGGTCATATTGTGATGGTCATACTTGCGATACACGGGATCGGTTTTTATGTAGCTGAGCGTGTCGTTCATCCAGCCCATATTCCACTTGTAGCCGAAACCCAGACCACCGTCATGGACCGGACGCGATACGCCGGGATAGCTTGTGCTTTCCTCGGCGACCGTCATTATGCCTGAACACTCACGGTAGCTGATCGTGTTCATCGACTGCAGCAGGGCGATGGCTTCGAGATTCTCACGTCCGCCGTAGATATTGGGTACCCATTCCCCGTCCTCGCGGGAGTAATCCCGATACAGCATGGAGGCGACGGCATCCACGCGCAGGCCATCGACATGGTATTCCTCCAGCCAGTACAGGGCGTTTGAGATCAGGAAGTTCGCGACCTCAGTGCGACCAAAGTTGTAGATGTACGTATCCCAGTCGCGATGAAAGCCCTCGCGCGGATCGGCGTGTTCATACAGCGCCGTACCGTCGAAGCGCCCGAGGCCGTGCGTGTCAGTGGGGAAATGGCCGGGAACCCAGTCAAGCAGCACACCGATACCGCGCTGGTGTGCTGCATCGACAAGGTCGCGGAATTCATGCGGCGGCCCGTGCCGTATTGTCGGCGCGAACAGCCCGACGGGCTGGTACCCCCAGGATCCGTCAAACGGGTATTCGCTAACGGGCATCAGTTCGATGTGCGTGAAACCCAGATCGGCGACATAATCTATGAGCTGCTCAGCCAGTTCCCTGTAGGACAGCGCACGATCGCCCTCGGTGGCGATGCGTCGCCAGGAGCCCAGGTGTACCTCGTAAATCGAGATCGGGGCGGTGCGCTTGTGGCGTTCGGCTCGCTCACGCAACCAGTCACTGTCGCGCCAGCCGTAGCCAGTAATATCGCGTACTATCGATGCCTTCTCTGGCGGGTGTTGCGATCCGAAACCGACCGGGTCAGCCTTGAGTGGCTGCGTGACGCCATCCGGGCCGAGTATTGCATACTTATAGAGCTCGCCCTCGGCCAAATCGGGCATGAAAATTTCCCAAACGCCGGTCGCGCCGCGCCGTCGCATCGGGTGACGACGGCTATCCCAGTGATTGAAATCGCCGACAACCGACACGCGCTGCGCATTCGGTGCCCACACCGCAAAGTGCACGCCGGAAGCGCCCTCGTGGACGCGCGGGTGTGCACCGAGGACGTGCCAGAGCCGCTGATGGGTGCCTTCGCCGATAAGATACTCGTCCAGTTCGCCGATAACCGGTCCGAAGGCGTAGGGATCCTGAAATTCCCAGACCTTGCCGTCGGGGGCGGTACCGCGCAACCGGTAGTGACCCTCGGGCACAGCGCCACTGAAAATGCCCTCGACCACCGGGTGGGGCGGTAGCACGGTCGTCGTATCGCCACACAGTACGGCCATGCCGGCTGCCTGTGGGTGCAGTACCGTAATGATGGATTGCCCGCCATGGCTGTGACGTCCCAGTACAGAAAACGGGTCGCCGTGGCGGGCACTGGATAGACGCTCAAGATCGTTGAGCGGTGGAAAAGCGGACGTTTCGGTTATGCGATTCATGTCACTATATTAAAGTCGTCTCGCAAAACCGCAAATCATGCCAGAACCGGGGAATCAACCGGCGTTTGACCATAGGCAGGTGTCCGCAATACTGTGGCCCACAAGCGCGGAGAGTCTGAGGCGTGTATGGCAAAAGTTCAAATCGTTTCCGGCATGTGCGGTTCGTTTTGTTCGCCCAGGCGGATCCGGAGGCTCTCGAGCGCGCCCTGCGACAGAACCGGGGAAGGAATAGAACCTTGATCGATATCACGGGTAGTTGGACTGATCAGTATCAGCTGACCATGGCCCAGGCCTACTTTCAGGAGGGCCGCGCCGGGGAACCCGCGGTGTTTGACTACTTCTTCCGCAAACTGCCATTCGGTGGTGGCTACGCGACTTTTGCCGGGCTGGAAGATCTGCTGGAGGCGCTGTCGGCGCTGCGGTTTCCCGCGGCGGATATCGATTACATGGCGAAGCAGGGCTTTGATGCCGAGTTCCTCGACTGGCTGAGTCAATTTCGTTTCCACGGCAACATTCGCGCCGTCCCGGAAGGTGATCTCGTGTTTCCCACCCGTCCGGTGCTGGAGATAGAGGCGCCCCTGGTCGAAGGGCAGATCGTTGAGAGCCTCCTCCTCAATATCCTCAACCTGCAGACCCTGATCGCCACCAAGGCCAGCCGCATGCGGCTGGCCGCCGGCCCGCAGCGCAAACTGGTGGATTTCGGCATGCGCCGCGCGCATGGGACGGGCGGCTACGCCGCCAGTCGTGCGGCAATTATCGGCGGGTTTGACGGCACGAGTAATGTCCGCGCGGCGCGTGACTACGGTATGCCGCTGTCGGGTACCATGGCGCACTCTTTTATCCAGAGCTATGACCACGAGATCGACGCGTTTCGTGCCTTCGCGCGGTGCTGGCCGGAGAATTGCGTCCTGCTGGTCGATACCTATGACACGCTCAAGAGCGGCGTCCCCAATGCCATCACGATCGGTCTCGAGATGGCTGAGCGCGGGCTGACGCTGAAAGGTATTCGACTGGACAGTGGCGATCTTGCCTGGCTGGGCCGCGAGAGCAGGCGTCTGCTGGATGAGGCCGGATTGACCGAGGTCCGCATCGCCGCCTCCAACGAACTGGATGAGCACGTCATCAAGAGCCTGATCGAGCAGAGTGCGCCGATCGATCTGTTTGGCGTGGGCACGCGGCTGGTGACCGGCCAGCCCGATGCCGCTTTCGACGGGGTTTACAAGCTGGCTATGGCCGGTGGCAAATTGCGGCTCAAGCTTTCCGATACGCGTGACAAGGTGACGCTGCCCGGCAGAAAACAGGTGTGGCGCGTTGCCGACAGTGACGGGGCCTGGCTTGGCGCCGACGTGGTCGGGCTCGAGGACCAGGAAGCGCCGGGGCGCATGACGGATCCGCGGGATTCGGACCGCAGTCTGGAGCTCTCGCGTTACGAACGTACACCGCTGCTGCAGACTGTGATGACCAACGGCGAGCGCGTGTCGTCAGCACGCTATGTGGATGAGATTGCCCGGCATGCCCGCGAACAACTCGCCGCCCTGCCGCCAGAGTACAAGCGTTTCGACAATCCGCATGTCTACAAGATCGGGGTCTCCGATGCGTTGCTGGAGGCGCGCGATGCCCTGGTCGCGCACTATACGCAAAGGAGTAGGCCATGAATGCCCTGATTCTCGTCGACATCCAGAACGACTTCATGCCCGGTGGCGCGCTGGGCGTCCCGGGCGGCGACGCCATCGTCCCCGTCGTTAACCGTCTCCAGCGCGAGTTTCCGCTGGTCGTCGCGACCCAGGACTGGCATCCGCCGGGGCATGCAAGTTTTGCCTCGAGCCATCCGGGCAATTCCCCGTTTGATCGCATTGAACTGGACGGACTGCAGCAGACACTCTGGCCAGACCACTGTGTACAGGGTACTGCCGGAGCAGACTTTCACGCTGAACTCGACACGCAGCGAGTGGAGGCGGTTTTTCGCAAGGGCATGGACCCGGGTATCGATAGCTACAGCGGCTTCTACGACAACGGCCATAAGAAGACCACGGGGCTTGCAGGCTATCTGCGCGAAAAGGGGGTGCAAACCGTCTTTTTCTGCGGGCTTGCCGCCGATATCTGTGTCGCGTTTTCCATCCGCGATGCCAATGCCGAGGGTTTCTCTACCGTCCTTGTCGAGGATGCCACACGCGCTCTGGACGCTGAGGGCTTCACTTCTGTCCGCGACGAGTTGCAGGCAGCCGGCACGCGCATCGTCAACAGTGTCGATCTGGCGGTGTGATGTCGCGCTGCGGATTATCTGAGATCGCTTCTGTGTTCATCGCGTTCAGACGCCGGTGCCGTGGGGTCCGGCGACGAACGCTCTGACCAGGAGAGCAATACCGCCGCAGCGCCGAGGATCAGCACCGCGGTAGCCTCGTAAAGAATCGCCACAGGATCCATGTCCTTGCTTTGCAGCACAATCAGGCGCGACAGTGCGGTAATGGCAATCAGGAGTGGATAGACTACCGGGATGCGCCGACTCTGGTAGAACGCTCCTGCCATGGAAATGACCTCGGTGTAGAGAAACAGAAGCAGGATGTCGGCAATGACGACTGTTTTGCGTTCCCAGATGCTCAACACCTCCAGCGCGACCGCACCGATGCTCAGCGCCACGATCAGGACGATGATCAAGCGTTCAATCATCTCGATAATCCGGTTTACAGCCATCTTCTCTCCCGCTTCCAGGATTCAACTCACGGCTTAAAAACCGACATACTACGTGCAATTTTTTGCTGAGGCCAAAATTGCC
>CAYFVJ010000100.1:0-10029 GCA_964346555.1 uncultured Alteromonadaceae bacterium
AACCAGCGACCCACTGATTAACAGTCAGTTGCTCTACCAACTGAGCTAAGGCGGAAGGGTCTCATCTCTGAGGCCGCGTATAATAATGCGGCCCCCTGCACCGGTCAACAGCCCCTGGTGGCTAAAATTCCTGCGTCTCCGGGTCGGAACCTGTGCCGGCTGCAATGCCTCGCTCATTCCGCGATAATGTTGCGTTATCCGGTATGGAATGCGGCCGGGTTATTGCTACGGGAGCCCCATGAAAAAGCAGTTTCAGGTCAAATCATCATTTGAGCCCGCCGGTGATCAGCCGGCGGCGATCGACGCGCTGGTTGAGGGCGTCGAGGCCGGTCTGGCGGCACAGACCCTGCTCGGGGTCACCGGCTCGGGCAAGACCTATACCATGGCGCATTTGATAGAGCGCGTGCAGCGGCCGACCATCATCATGGCTCACAACAAAACCCTGGCAGCCCAGCTGTATGGCGAATTCAAGGAGTTCTTCCCGGACAACGCGGTCGAGTACTTCGTCTCCTATTACGACTATTACCAGCCCGAGGCCTACGTGCCCTCTTCAGATACCTTCATAGAGAAGGATGCCTCGGTCAACGACCACATCGAGCAGATGCGGCTATCCGCCACCAAGGCGCTGCTGGAGAGGGAAGACTGTCTGGTGGTGGCCACCGTCTCGGCGATCTATGGCCTCGGTGACCCGCAATCCTATTTCAAGATGGTTATGCACCTGTCCCGCGGGGAGATGATCAACCAGCGCGAAGTCCTGCGCCATTTGGCGGAGCTGCAGTACACGCGCAATGACATCGACTTCCAGCGCGGCACCTACCGGGTGCGCGGCGACGTCATCGACGTGTTTCCGGCAGACGAGGAGTCGCAGGCGGTACGTATTGAGCTGTTCGACGAGGAGATCGACAACCTGGTCCTGTTCGATCCGCTCACTGGTGCAGTTGAGGACCGCGTGCCGCGCATCACGATCTTCCCCAAGACCCATTACGTGACGTCGCGGGACATCATGCTGAATGCCATCGAGCACATCGAGGTGGAACTGGAGGAGCGGGTCAAGCAGTTAAATGACAACAACAAGTTGCTGGAGTCGCAGCGGCTGCAGCAGCGCACGCGCTACGATATCGAGATGATCCGCGAGTTGGGTTACTGCCAGGGCGTTGAGAACTACTCGCGCTACCTGTCCGGTCGCGCCCCGGGGGAGCCGCCGCCGACCCTGTTCGAGTACCTGCCGGACAACGCGCTGGTGATTGTGGATGAATCCCATGCCAGTATTCCGCAGATCGGCGCCATGTTCCGCGGCGACCGCTCGCGCAAGGAGACATTGGTAGAGTACGGCTTCCGGCTGCCCTCGGCGCTGGACAACCGTCCGCTTAAGTTTGAGGAATGGGAGCAGTTGCTGCCCCAGGCGGTGTTCGTGTCGGCCACGCCGGGACCCTATGAGGAGTCGCATGCCGGGCAGGTCGTGGAACAGGTGGTGCGGCCTACCGGGCTGGTGGACCCGGAAATCGAGGTGCGCCCGGCGATCTCGCAGGTGGATGATCTGCTCGGCGAGATCCGCACCGTGCTGGAGAAGGACGAGCGCATTCTCGTGACCACCCTGACCAAGCGCATGGCGGAGGATCTTACCGAGTACCTGGCGGAGCACGACGTGCGGGTACGCTATCTGCACTCGGATATCGACACGGTGGAGCGGGTGGAGATCATCCGCGACCTGCGCCTGGGCAAGTTCGACGTGCTGGTGGGTATCAACCTGCTCCGGGAGGGCCTGGACATGCCTGAGGTGTCCCTCGTGGCGATTCTCGATGCGGACAAAGAAGGTTTCCTGCGCTCGGACCGGTCGCTGATCCAGACCATCGGCCGCGCTGCCCGCAACCTGAGTGGCCGCGCCGTTCTCTACGCCGACAATATCACCGGTTCTATGCAGCGGGCGATGGACGAGACGGCGCGCCGGCGCGAGAAGCAGTTGGCCTACAATTTGGAACACCGGATCACTCCCATCGGCATCCACAAGTCGGTGCAGGACATCATGGAAGGGGCGCGGCGCATGCCGACCAAGGCGAAGGCCAGGGATCGCAAGGTGGCGGAGGATTCTCTGGCTTACAGCACAGATGTGGCGTCGCTGTCGCCAACGGCGCTGGCACGCCGCTTTGCGGACATCGAAAAACAGATGCAGGAGCATGCAAAGAATCTCGAATTCGAGGAGGCGGCGGCCCTGCGCGACCAGCTGGCGGAGCTGAAACAGCAGGCGTTTCTGCAGTAGACGAATGGGCTTTTGCAGCGGCATCTTAGCGCCCGTTCCGGTGCGCGCCCGGCGTTCCTGTCCGCCCACTGTCTTTAAATGTAGGCCATGTTCAGGCATCATCTGTCTGTAAATATTGTAGACGCATAGCCTGATCTCGTAACAACCCCGGCACGTGACCTTTCGTAGGGGTCACCACTGACAGGAGCACAGAATGCCCGCCATTACTCTGCCTGACGGCAGCGCCAGACACTTTGATCATCCGGTAACCGTCGGGGACGTCGCCGCCGATATCGGCCCCGGCCTGTCGAAGGCTGCGCTAGCCGGCGTCGTGGACGGTTGCGAGGTGGATACTTCCCACCTGATCGACGCCGATGCCTCGCTGGCGATCCTCACGGATCGGGATGACGCGGCGCTTGAGATCATTCGTCATTCCACCGCGCACCTGCTCGCCATGGCAGTGCAGGAGCTGTTCCCCGGCACGCAGGTCACCATCGGGCCGGTGATCGAGGATGGCTTCTACTACGATTTTGCCAGTGAACACCATTTCACGCCGGATGATCTGGAGCGAATCGAGGCGCGCATGGCCGAGCTGGCGGCAGCGGACCTGCCGGTGAACCGCGAGGTCATGTCCCGGGAGGAGGCCGTCGACGCCTTCGAGGCCCTCGGCGAGCACTACAAAGTGCAGATTATTCGGGAACTTCCCGAAGGTGAGGACATCTCGGTGTATCGCCAGGGTGACTGGATGGATCTGTGCCGCGGCCCCCACGTGCCGAGCACGGGCCGGCTCAAGGCCTTCAAGCTGACCAAGCTCGCGGGGGCCTACTGGCGCGGCGATGCCAGCAACGAGATGCTGCAGCGCATCTACGGCACCGCGTGGGCGAACAGCAAGCAGCTCAAGCAGTACCTGACGCGCATCGAGGAAGCCGAAAAGCGCGATCATCGCAAGATTGCAAAGAAGCTCGACCTGTTCCACACCCAGGAAGAGGCGCCGGGCATGGTATTCTGGCATCCGAAGGGCTGGACGCTTTACCAGGTGATCGAGCAGTACATGCGGCGGGCGCAGCTTCGGGAGGGCTACCGCGAGATCAAAACCCCGCAGATCGTCGACATGAGCCTGTGGGAAAAATCCGGACACGCGGACAAGTTCGGCGACGACATGTTCACGCTGCAGTCCGAAGAGCGCGACTTCGCGATCAAGCCGATGAACTGCCCCTGCCACGTGCAGGTATTCAACCAGGGCCTGCGCTCCTACCGCGACCTGCCGCTGCGCCTGGCCGAGTTCGGCAGCTGTCACCGCAATGAGCCCTCGGGGTCGCTGCACGGGATTATGCGGGTGAGGGGGTTCACCCAGGACGACGGCCACATTTTCTGTACGGAAGAACAGATTCAGCCGGAGGTCTCGGCCTTCATCGATTTCCTGCACACTGTCTACGCGGACTTTGGCTTTGACGACGTCATCTATCGCCTGTCCACACGGCCGCCCAGGCGCGTCGGCTCGGACGCGGATTGGGACCGCGCCGAGAGCGCGCTGGCCGATGCACTGGATGCCCAGGGCCTCGACTGGGAGAAGCTGCCGGGCGAGGGCGCCTTCTACGGGCCGAAGATCGAGTTCTCCCTGCGCGACTGTATCGGCCGGGTCTGGCAACTGGGCACCGTGCAGGTGGATTTCTCCATGCCGGGCCGACTGGATGCCCAGTACGTGGCGGAGGATGGATCGCGTCGGATACCGGTGATGCTGCACCGCGCGATCCTGGGTTCCTTCGAGCGATTTATCGGCATCCTGATCGAGCATTACGAGGGTGCGTTCCCGGCCTGGCTGGCCCCCGAGCAGGCCGTGGTCATGAATATCACCGACAAACAGGTCGATTATGTGGAGAAAGTCCAGGAATCCTTGCAAAACAAGGGCTTTCGGGTGGTATCGGACTTGAGAAACGAAAAGATCGGCTTTAAAATTCGCGAGCACACGATTCAGCGCACTCCCTATCTGCTGGTGATCGGTGATAAGGAAGTTGAATCGCAAACTGTGGCCGTGCGGTCGCGTGGCGGCGAGGATCTTGGATCCATGGATCTCGAGGCGTTCAGTCGTCTTCTCGCCGAGGACGTTGCCCGACACGGCCGTATTGCAATGGAGAATCAGCATTAAGAAAGAAGCCGGCAAGGGGAAAAAATCCCTGACCAATGACGAGATCACGGCTGAGCGTGTTCGTTTGATTGCAGAAGATGGTGAGCAACTCGGTATCGTGCCGATCGCCGAGGCGCGTGCGCAGGCTGAGGCCGTCAACCTGGATCTGGTGTTGATCGCGGATCAGTCGGACCCCGTGGTCTGCAAGCTCATGGATTACGGCAAACACGTGTTCGACGCGAAGAAGCAGAAAAATGCCCAGAAAAAGAAGCAGAAGCGAACACAGGTCAAGGAAATCAAGTTTCGACCAGGGACGGAAGAGGGAGACTACCAGGTAAAGTTACGCAACCTGACACGTTTCCTGGAAAATGGCGACAAGGCCAAGGTCACGCTGCGTTTTCGCGGCCGTGAAATGGCGCACCAGGATATCGGCATGGAGCTGCTCAAGCGGGTAGAAGCTGACCTGGGGGAATTGGGCGGTGTCGAGCAGTTCCCGAAAATGGAAGGCCGCCAGATGACCATGGTAATCGCCCCAAAGAAGAAGAGCTAGCGGCCCGTGAATGCCCTCGTTTCTTCGTAATACACACTTCGCACTCGGAGTTACCTACTATGCCTAAAGCAAAAATTCACAGCGGGGCGGCCAAGCGGTTCAAGAAGACCGCCGGCGGCTACAAGCGCAAAAGCGCCTACAAAAGCCACATCCTGACCAAGATGACCACCAAGCGGAAACGCCAGCTGCGCGGTAATTCCATGATTCACCCCAGTGATGAACGGGCAATCGACCGCATGTTGCGTGCAAACTAACGGTTATCAGACAGGAGGAGATGCATGTCCCGTGTAAAACGTGGTGTCGTCGCTCACCGGCGGCACAAGAAGATACTCAAGCAGGCCAAGGGCTATTACGGCGCACGCAGTCGCGTTTTCCGTGTTGCCAAGCAGGCGGTCACTAAAGCAGGCCAGTACGCCTATCGCGACCGCCGCCAGCGGAAACGCCAGTTCCGTGCGCTGTGGATCACGCGTATCAACGCCCAGTCGCGCGCCAACGGCATGACCTACAGCCGCTTTATCAATGGCTTGAAGAAAGCCGATATTTCCCTGGACCGTCGTGTACTGGCGGATCTGGCGGTGCGCGACAAGCCGGCGTTTGCCGCCGTGGTAGAGCAGGCGAAGGCGGCACTCGCTGCCTGACCGCCCCCCGCGGCAGCGTCTCGTCCGCCGCGACTGCACGTCGGTGGCTCTCGGCACCGGAGACACAGTCTCGATCGTGCCGTTCACTGAGAAGAACGAAGGGGAAGGGTGACGCTCTTCCCCTTTTTCGTTATTCGCCGGGCGTGGCGCGTAGCGCCGTGACAGACGCATGCTGCCCACCGCAATATCCGGCGGAAACAGACTCAAGAGGGGTTGGATGTAAGTCATGGAAAACCTGAAAGCGTTATCGGACGCTGCGAGGGATGCGATTATCGCCGCGGAGGACAATGCCGCGCTGGAGCAGTTGCGGGTAGAGTACCTGGGCAAGAAGGGCCACCTGACGGCGCTGCTCAAAGGCCTGGGCGACCTCTCGGCAGCCGAGCGACCCGCGGCCGGTGCCGAAATCAATGAGGCGAAGCAGGCCTTGCAGGCACTGATAGGTGAGCGCAAGGCAGAGCTGGAACGTGTGGCGGTGGAACGGCAGCTGGCGGCGGAGACCATCGATGTCACGCTGCCCGGCCGCGGCCAGCACACCGGCCGCCAGCACCCCATTACCCGCACTATCGAACGTATGCAGGATTTTTTCGGGGCGATTGGCTTCGAGGTGGTAGAAGGTCCTGAAATCGAGGACGACTACCACAACTTCGAGGCCCTGAATATTCCGGCCCATCACCCGGCCCGGGCCATGCACGATACTTTTTATGTGGACGAGACCACCGTGCTGCGCACGCATACCTCGCCGGTGCAGGTGCGGGTCATGGAGAGCCAGGAGCCGCCACTGCGCATCATCTGCCCGGGACGTGTCTATCGTTGCGACTCCGACCTGACCCATACGCCGATGTTTCACCAGGTGGAAGGTCTATTGGTGGATGACCATTCCAGCTTTGCGGATCTCAAGGGCCTGATCGAGGAATTCCTGCAGGTGTTCTTCGAGCGCGATCTGGCGGTGCGCTTCCGGCCATCCTATTTTCCTTTCACCGAGCCCTCGGCGGAGGTGGATATCCAGTGCGTCCAGTGCGGGGGCGAAGGCTGTCGGGTGTGCGGCCACACCGGCTGGCTTGAGGTGATGGGCTGCGGCATGGTGCACCCTTCCGTGTTCGAGCACTGTGGCATAGACGCGGAAAAATACACCGGTTTCGCCTTCGGCATGGGCGTGGAACGCCTGGCCATGCTGCGCTACGGCGTCAACGACCTGCGCCTGTTCTTCGAGAATGACCTGCGCTTCCTTGAGCAGTTCTGAGTCCGCCGCGGCAGGAGAGAGTGAATCGTGAAAATCAGTGAACAGTGGCTGCGCGAATGGGTAAATCCCGCCATGGATACGCAGGGGCTGGCGCACCAGCTGACCATGGCCGGCCTCGAAGTGGATGCCGTGGAGCCGGTAGCCGGTGCCTTCAGCGATGTGGTGGTGGGCGAGATCGTGAGCTCCGAACCGCACCCGGATGCGGACAAGCTGCGCCTGTGCCAGGTGAACGCGGGCGGCGATGCGCTGCAGGTGGTATGTGGCGCGCCGAATGCGCAGGTCGGCCTGAAAGCTCCGTTTGCCCGGGTCGGCGCGGTACTTCCCGGAGATTTCGCGATCAAGCAGGCAAAGCTGCGCGGCCAGGCATCCCAGGGCATGCTCTGCGCCGAATCCGAGCTGGGCCTGTCCGAAGCCAATGCCGGTCTGATGGAGCTGGCACCTGATGCGCCCGTGGGCGCTGACCTGCGCAACTACCTGGGGCTGGACGACCAGGTCATCGAGGTGGACCTGACGCCGAACCGGGCAGACTGCCTGGGCATGCTGGGTATCGCCCGGGAAGTGGCGCTGCTCAACGGTCTGACGCTGCAGCCGCCGGCGATTGCGCCGGTGCCGGCGACAATCGAGCGCACATTGCCGGTGGTACTGGAAGCGCCAGAGCGCTGCCCGCGCTATGTCGGCCGGGTTATCGAGGGCGTCGACCTGTCGCGGCCTTCGCCCCTCTGGCTGCAGGAGCGTTTGCGCCGCGCCGGCCTGCGCAGCATCGACCCCGCTGTGGATGTCACCAACTACGTACTGCTAGAACTCGGGCAGCCCATGCACGCCTTCGACCTGGATACCCTGCAGGGCGGTATCAATGTGCGCTGTGCCCGCGTCGGGGAATCCCTGACACTGCTGGATGGTCAGACCCTGGAGCCGCGATCGGACAGCCTGGTGATTGCCGATCACGCGCGGCCGCTGGCGCTGGCGGGGATCATGGGCGGGCAGGCCAGCGCCGTGGGCGAGGGCAGTCGCAACCTGTTTCTCGAGTCGGCGTTTTTTGCACCCCAGGCCCTGGCGGGGCAGGCCCGGGGCTACGGTCTGCATACGGACTCCTCCCACCGCTTCGAGCGCGGTGTCGATTTCACCCTGCAGCGGCGTGCGATGGAGCGTGCAACGGCACTGCTGCTGGAGATCGCCGGCGGCAGTGCCGGCCCGGTCATCGAGGTGGTCGAAGAGGCGCAGCTGCCGGCGCGGCCGCCGGTAAAACTGCGCGCCGCGCGTATTTCCCGGGTACTCGGGCTGGAGCTGCCGACTGAGGACGTCGAGCGCATCCTCCAAGGTCTGGGCCTGGGCGTGACCGCAACCGGCGACGGCTGGCGTTGTGAGGTGCCCAGCTGGCGCTTTGACATCACTATTGAGGCAGACCTGCTGGAAGAGCTGGCGCGGGTCTACGGGTATGATCGCCTGCCGACCCGGCGCATTCGCGCCGATCTCGCCATGCCATCGCGGGACGAAACCCGGCTCTCGCTGCGACCGCTGCGCTCGCACCTCGCCTCGCGCGGCTACAACGAAGCCATTACCTACAGCTTTGTCGATCCGGAGCTGCAGTCGCTGCTCGACCCGCATACCTCGCCAGTCGCGCTGAGCAATCCGATCTCTGCTGACATGGCCGTGATGCGCACCAGCCTGCTGCCCGGGCTCATCGGTGCTGCGCGGCGCAACCTGAACCGGCAACAGGGCCGCCTGCGCCTTTACGAGACCGGGCTGCGCTTCGTGCTGGGTGAGAAAGGTCTGCTACAGGAACCCATACTGTGTCTGCTGCTGGCGGGTCCGCGCGAGCCCGAGGGCTGGAGCGCATCGCGCACCGAGGCGGATTTCTTTGATCTCAAGGGCGATGTCGAGAGCCTGTTCCGCCTCGCCCGTCGCGAGAGCGAGTTGCGCTTTGCTGCAGCGGAGCGGTCACCACTGCACCCGGGGCGTACGGCGGTCATCCACCTCGATGGTGAAGAGGTCGGCTACCTGGGTACGCTGCACCCGACAATCCGCGCGGCGCTCGATCTGGAGGTGGATGTCGGTGTTGCCGAAATAGCAACCCGTGGCCTGCTGTCAGCGCGCCTGCCGGCGTTCAGCCCGGTCTCGCGCTTTCCCGTGATCCGACGCGACATCGCCGTGGTGGTGGACAAGACGGTCACGGCGGGTGAATTGGCAGCAAATGTTAGAGCCGTGGCAGGACCTTACTTTGAAGACTTAACGCTGTTTGATGTCTATGAAGGCAAAGGCATTGATCCTCAAAGAAAAAGTATTGCAATGGGTTTGACTTTCCGGGATCAAACGCGCACTCTTTCAGACGAAGAAGTGACTGCGGTTGTCCAGCAAGTCGTTGATTCATTGCAAAAAAACTACAATGCCGAGCAGAGGAGCTGAGTGGCGGGGCAATGACGGCGCTGACCAAATCGGAAATGGCAGAGCGCTTGTTCGAGGAACTGGGTCTGAACAAGCGGGAAGCCAAGGAACTGGTGGAGCTCTTTTTCGAGGAGATACGCACCTGTCTTGAGAACAATGAACAGGTCAAGCTCTCCGGTTTTGGCAATTTCGATCTGCGCGACAAGAGCCAGCGCCCCGGCCGCAATCCAAAGACGGGAGAAGAAATACCCATCTCGGCACGGCGGGTGGTAACCTTTCGGCCTGGGCAGAAGCTCAAGGCCAGGGTAGAAGAATATGCTGGAACCGAGTCACAATAACGAACTGCCGGCGATCCCGGGCAAGCGCTACTTCACTATCGGAGAAGTCAGCGAGCTGTGCGCCGTCAAACCCCACGTCCTGCGCTACTGGGAACAGGAGTTCCCGCAGCTGAAGCCGGTGAAGCGTCGCGGCAATCGCCGTTACTACCAGCGCGACGACGTTCTGACCATCCGCCAGATCCGCGCTCTGCTGTACGACGAGGGCTACACGATTGGCGGCGCGCGCCAGCGCATGAGCGACGAGAAGGATGCCGGTATGCGACCGGTGGAAATCCAGGCGGTGATCAAGGAGACTATCGAGGACCTGGAGGAGGTGCTGGAGTTGCTCAAGCCTCCTCGTTAAGCGTTGTTTCCCCGGGGCAGTCGCGTATAATCTGCAGCGCTGTGATGGCATTCGGGGCGTAGCGCAGTCTGGTAGCGCACCACACTGGGGGTGTGGTGGTCGCAGGTTCAAATCCTGCCGTCCCGACCAGTTCCTGCCGTTTTTGTTTTTCCCGAATCATAACCCGGATGCAATCCC